>NZ_CP079105.1:3925096-4230116 GCF_019285775.1 Skermania piniformis | reverse complement strand
GGGCCAGACTGCGGCCAGGGTTCTGGGTTCGTCTCGCACGATGGGTCCTCCCCGACTCGTCTCTCCCCGACAGACATCGGCCGGGCGCTGTGGCCTCCGTCGGGCCCGTCGTCGAGCTGCCCTCGGTCGTGGCCGTGCCGTTCGCTGTCGGGGAGTTTCCCCAGGTCGGGCGGGTGACGCCGGTCGCGTGCAGTGGCAAATATGCCAGGTGCCGCGAGTTTCCACACAATTATCCACAGATGTGGAAAACCACAGCGATGTGAGTTCGTGACCAAATCGGGATCGCGCGGTGTCCCGCCCGGTGCTCTGGTGGTCCCCGATCCGCGGTGTTGGGTGGGCCGATTTGGAGCAGCTTCGCACGACCAGTACTCTCGAACAGTCGTCCATCAGCGACCTGGGGATTCGGCGTGCGCCGGATCGGACGTGCTGGGTTTCATCCGACTTCGATGGATCGACCGTCAACGTATCGATCGTGGAGGAGTGCAGCACCGTGGCCAAGGGCAAGCGGACGTTCCAGCCGAACAACCGACGGCGCGCGCGTGTGCACGGCTTCCGGCTGCGGATGCGCACCCGGGCCGGCCGCGCCATCGTGTCGGCGCGTCGCCGTAAGGGGCGCGCGTCGCTGACCGCGTGAGTCGTGATTCGGTGAGTCGCACTATGTGTTCGTTCGGATGCTCGGGTGCTGGCTGACCCGAATCGGATCCGGCGCGGGCGGGACTTCACTCGAGCGGTCCGTCAGGGACGACGGACCGGCCGACAGCACTTTGTGCTGTACGGCTACGAGCGGGTCGCCGAACCGGCCGATTCTGCGGCGCCTCGATTCGGACTGATCGTCGGCAAGGCGGTGGGTACTGCGGTGGTAAGACACCGAGTGGCCCGCCGCCTTCGTCATGTCAGTGCCCAGCTCGTTCCGGAGATCGAGGCGCCGACCGACGTTGTTATCCGGGTGCTCCCGACTGCGGCGACGGCGTCGTCGGCCGAACTGGACAAGCAGCTGCGGTCCGGCTTACGCAAGCTCGGCGTCATCGGAGCTCGGCGGTGACGACGGGCGCGCGGCGGGCGATGACTGTCCGGCCGGCCCGGCCGCTGATCTGGCTGATCGAGCTGTACCGCACCTACTACTCCCCTACCCGGATGCCGGTGTGCCGGTTCACGCCGACCTGCAGTGAGTACGCGGTCACCGCGCTGCAGACCCACGGGTTGATCCGAGGCGCCGGGCTGGCCCTGATTCGTCTGCTGAAATGCGGGCCCTGGCACGCTGGTGGGTGGGATCCGGTGCCGCCGGGGCGCGAACCGCCCCCGGCGGACAGCTGATCGACCGCCCGAGGACCCCGACCGATCACCATTGTTTGGTGAGCACGACGACCGACAGGAGTACACAGAGCCGTGCTCGACTTCATCTACTATCCGGTGTCCTGGATCCTCTGGTTCTGGCACCGCGCGTTCAGCGCGCTGCCGCTGCTGGACAAGGATTCCGGTGCTACCTGGGCGCTGGCGGTGGTGTTCTTGGTGTTCACCTTGCGCCTCGTGCTTTACAAGCCCTTCGTCAAGCAGGTCCGAACGACCAGGCAGATGCAGGAGCTGCAACCGCAGATCAAGGCGCTGCAGAAGAAGTACAGCTCGGATCGTCAGAAGATGGCGTTGGAGATGCAGAAGCTGCAGCGTGAGCACGGCTTCAATCCCCTGATGGGCTGCTTGCCGGTACTGGCACAAGCGCCGGTGTTCATCGGTTTGTACCACGTGTTGCGGTCGTTCAACCGAACGGGGCACGGCGTCGGGCAGTTGGGGCTCGATCCGGTGACGAACGCCAATACCCCGAACTATGTGTTCAACGCCGCGGACGTGCAATCGTTCTTGAGCGCCCGGATCTTCGGGGCGCCGATCTCCGCTGCGATCAATACGCCGATGACCGAGCTGCAGGCGTTTGCGGCACACGGTGGCGTTCCGTCGCGCACCGCGATCGTCGCGGTGTCGATTCCGTTGATGATCATCGCCGGGTTGGCTACGCACTTCAATGCCCGAGCGTCGATAGCCAGGCAGAGCGAAGCAGCCGCGTCCAATCCGCAGGCAGCTTTGATGAACAAGATGGCGCTGTGGGTCTTTCCACTCGGCGTGGTGGCATTCGGTTGGCTCTTGCCGATCGCCATCCTGCTCTACTGGGTGGCCAACAACATCTGGACCTACGGCCAGCAGCACCTGGTTTTCGGAATGATCGAGAAGGAAGAGGCGGAGAAGAAGGCCGCTGCCCTCGAGCGTCGCGCCCAGAACGCGCCCAAGCCTGGCGCCCGGCCGGATATGACCAAGCGAGAGAAATCGGTCGACGTGGTGCTCGACGATGCGGAGTCGGCCGATCCGGGGTCGGCCCCGGATGCCGCCAAGGAGAAGACGAACGGTTCGGCGCCCGCAACGCCACGGCCGGGTCAGCGGCCGGCGCGGGCGCAGAAGCGCCCGAGTGGGCAGCGCAGACCGGGAAACCGCGGCCGGGCGAATCAGCGCCGCCGTTGATGTACCAGCGAGGACGAGAGGATGGCGTGAGATGAGCAGCGAGACCGAGATCGAACGACAGGACGGCGGTCCGGTGGCCGTGGCGGTGGTAGCCGACGAGCAGTCGCTCGAGCCGACAGACAGCGAGCCGGTAGACAATAACGATCCGGCAGACAATGACGAAGACGAACTGGTCGAAGAAGGTGAGATCGCCGGTGACTACCTGGAGCAGTTGCTGGATGTCCTCGACTTCGACGGCGATATCGACCTGGATGTCGAGGGCGATCGTGCGGTCGTCAGCATCGACGGCGGTCGGGATCTGACCAAGCTCGTCGGGCACAAGGGTGAGGTGCTCGATGCATTGCAGGAGTTGACCCGGCTCGCGGTGCAACAGGTGACCGGAGTCCGGAGCCGGCTGATGTTGGACGTCGCGGGCTGGCGAGCTCGGCGACGCGAGGAGTTGCGGACGCTGGGCACGTCGGTGGCAGAGCGAGTCCGCGAGTCGGGCGAGCGGGAGAAGTTGGCGCCGATGACGCCGTTCGAGCGGAAGATCGTGCATGACGCCGTGGCCGGAGTTGACGGCGTGGTGAGTGAAAGTGAGGGCGCCGAACCGGAGCGCCGGGTGGTAGTCATCCGGCAGTAGCGGACAGCGGCAAGGGCGAGTAGCCCTCGTGCAGCCTGACGAAACTCGAAGGCCCTGGCAGTTGCCGGGGCCTTTGTCATCGGCTTGTGCGGCCGTTCGTGACGCTGTCCGGCCGGCTGCTCACCGAACGGCCCGGAGGTGCGCCCGGCCTGCACGACACCGGGTCACATCGGCGACCCAAGCATCGGCGACACGAGCATCCGGATATGACCCCGGATGGGATCGCCGCCGACACCTGCCGGTCCGGGCTGGTCGTAGATGTCAAGGAGGACGTGTGCGCTGGGACGCCATCTCGCTCACCGTCGTGGTCCGCGCCTTCGACAACCCGCCTGGCCCGGATATGGGACTCCCGGGTACGGACCGGATCGAGTCGATGCGCTTCGGCGAAACGACTACCCCACCCATCCCAACCGGGCGGTATCGACGGGCAACGGTGTCCCGGTCAAGGACGGTCTCGCCGATTTCAAACCGGTGTACCCGCTGTGGCAGCGGCTTACGAGCGAGGAGTTCGTGGCTTCTCGACTATCGCGGGAGGTGCCGGACGAGCAAGCCGCGGTGACGACCGTTCATCGGGAGTCCGCCGCTTACGCGTCCAGGTGGGCGGTGACAGCTACGAACCATCTCGGCAGACGGAGCAGGAGATGTTTCACGTGGAACACGAGGCTGTCGAAAGAGTGTGCCGCGCACGCCGGGCTCAGGCCGGTTTCGCGCCCCGGGCTCTTGTCGGCAACGCTCGAAATCGAGGCCGATCCGACGCTCGACAACGAGTCCACCGGTTCGTGTTGCTTAGTCTGCCGTGTCTTGGGTCTTGATGCTGGGCAGGGTGTCGATCCGCGGTTGCGTAGCCGGTAGCTGGTGCCCTTCAGAGTGAGGACGTCGGCGTGGTGGACGAAGACGAAGACGCTGCCCCCAGCCGCTGAAGGGCAGGTTGGACGTCAGGATCAGCGAGGCGTGTTCGTAGCGGCCGCTGACCAACTGGAAGAGCTCGTTGGGGAGCCTTCCGGCACGGTGGGCGTCGGTGAGCCGGGTGATCCACCGGTTGCGGTTGCGAACTGCACGCGATGTCCGTCGTTCGCGGCAGCGATCCCGAGTCCGGTCGCGAGGTGGGTTCTGCCGGTTCCGGGCGGACCGAGCCCAGGACAATGTTGCGGGCTTCGGTGAGGAACCCACCCGAGGCCAGGGACGCGATCTGCTGCCGGACCGCGGGTTGGACGTCCCAGTCGAACTCCTCGATCGTCTTCCTCGCGGCGAACCCAGCTGCTCGGATCCGTAGCTGCGTGCCGGATGAGTTGCGGGCGGCGACCTCACCGGTCAGCTGTTCGAGTGCCTCGCCGGCTTCGCTCTTGTTGGCCATCGGGGCAGTTGGAACTGCTCGCGCAGCACCTTCGCTGTCACGACATGGGCGGGGTCGGCGCCTGCCTTCGTGACGGACCTCGACCCTGGCCAAGTCGGTGTGCACGTCGACGAACCGGCCGATCGCGGCGAGGTCGACGGCGTAGTCACTGCTGTCGATGCGGACGTAGTAGTCGCGTCCCAGCCGGGCCCGGTTGGCCTACCCCACCGCAGGTGCCACCGGTGGCGACGGCAGCATCGCGGCTCGGTCCGCGTCGAGCCGGTCGACCGGTCGGGCCTTGATCGTGCGCACCATCCGGGCGTTCGCGATCGCCAGCCAGCCAGCGAACTGGGTGTTGAAGTCAGCTGGCGAGTCGAACGAGCGGCCGGGCATGAAGGAGGTCTCGAAGTATCCGTTCGGCGTTCGACCACACCCTTCGATTCGGGGTCGTACGGCTTCAACCGGATCAAGGTGGTGGCCGGGGTGCCGGTGAACGCGCCGACCCCTTCTGCATGCCGCTTGCCCCGTCTCGGCACCCGCCCCAGCGACTGCAGCAGCATCCACATCCCCGGCAGCAGGTCGACGGTGTGGCGGGTCGGGATCATCCGCCCGACCATGAAGCGGGAGTGCGCGGCGGTGATCCCACCAGAACCGGCAGCAACGTCCTCGTGCCGTCCGAGCAGGATCTTGCGCGGAGGAAACCACAAGTCGCACTGCGCCGCGTCACCCGGCAGCCACCCAACCGATCCGCTGGGTCGATCGGCCGGTGCTCAGGCCGCAGCCGCCGGACGTTGTCACGGAACCAGCTGATCGACCCGGTCCACCCGACCCGCTCGGCGAGCACTGTGGCCGGCACGTCCGGCGTCTTCGCAAGCAACTGCCGCACCGCGGGTTCGAACGCGGGTGAACGACGTCGACACCGCTGCCCGCTCGTACGTCGGCGGCCCACCCGAGGCACCGCCCGCGCCACCGTCGCTCGCCCGACGCCCAAGTCCCGCGCGACCCGACACTGCGGAACACCATCCGCGACCAGCCGCCGAATCAGAGCCCAATCCTCCACAGAGATCACCCATCCAATCTGTCTGGGTGGTCTCGTTTAGACCGTCGCCATGGCGTCGTTTTCAAGCGTCGTCGACACCGGACGAGCTCGGTCTCGATGTGTTTGGTCAGCACGTCGAACTCGACCGTGCCGTGCTGGCCTGTCGGCTCGTGGAACCGGACGACCGGTGCCTGCGCTGCTCGGTCTCACCATTCGCCCGGTACCGCTGCACCGGCTGCGGTCACGTGTGGCGCCAAGACACCAAGGCGGCCGATCGAGGGGCTGTCGCCGCGTGAGGCGTTGGCGGCGATCATCGTGCAGCACGTGGGGGCCCGGATCGCCTGGGCACTCGCGGTCGCGACCGGGCGAGCGGTCTCGATCACCAGACGCGCAGCCTGCTCCTCGGAACTCCGCGGTGTCCTTGGTCCGCTTGCCCGACACACCTGGAGATCGGCGGCTTCAGATTACGACGACACCGTTGATCGGCATGAGCCAGATCAGTAGGACCCGACGGCATCGAACGTCCGAACTCGGGTGACACCCGCGAACCAGCCGTGGAGCCCGGTCGATGCGTGGTTCGAGCTCGGGCCGACGGTGTGGGTTGGTAGCGGATTGGGACAATGTCGGTACGTCGGCGGCGGTTCGACGGAACAGGGGATGTTTCACGTGGAACACGAGGTGACGACCGACGTCGGGATCAACGTGTCGGCAGGTGCGCCGCGAACGTCGATACCAGCGGCAGCGGCTCAGGTCTTCGGTGACCGGATCGACCTGGCCGAGCGGTATCACGATGCATTGGCCGGGGTCGGCGTGGAGCGCGGCCTGATCGGACCGCGCGAGATATCGAGACTGTGGGACCGGCACTTGCTGAACTGCGCCGTGCTGGGTGAGGTACTGGATGAGGGCGAGACGGTAATCGACGTGGGCTCGGGAGCCGGCCTGCCCGGGCTGCCGCTCGCCCTGGCGCGGCCCGACCTTCGGATCACGTTGCTGGAGCCGTCACTGCGGCGCACGACGTTCTTGACCGAGTTCATAGCGGAAGCCGACCTGACCGTTCGGGTCGTCCGCGGTCGGGCGGAAGACCCGACCGTCGTCTCGGAGCTGACCGGTGCGGACGCCGCGGTCTCGCGGGCGGTAGCGCCGCTGGGAAAGCTCGCCAGTTGGTCGCTTCCATTGCTTCGTGAGGGTGGTCGGATGCTGGCGATAAAAGGATCGTCGGCGAGGGACGAGCTGGCGCGGGAGACGACTTCCCTCCAACGGGCTCGGGCTGGCAAAGTAGAGGTTGTCGAATGCGGCACCGATCTTCTGGCGACTCCGACCACGGTCGTGAAGGTCGAGCGACGTGTCCGAGATTCTCGCCGGCGCTGACTCCGTCGGTCGCCTGTTCGTATAGATCTGAGTAAGGAGCAGTCGTCGATGGACCGTGTTTCACGTGAAACCCCGAATGGTGTAGACGGAGCCGGCAGGAAGTCGGACTTCGACAAAAGTCCGTTCGCCGGAATCACCGTAAGCGAGACACCGATCGGCGCGGCTGCCCGACGGGCCAGTGAGGTACTCCATGCCAACACCGACGTGCGGATGCAGAAGTTGACCAAGCGGCGGGTGATGACCATCGCCAATCAGAAGGGCGGCGTCGGAAAGACGACCACGACGGTGAATCTGGCCGCGGCGCTAGCTCTGCAAGGCCTGTCGGTGTTGGTCGTCGACCTCGATCCGCAGGGTAACGCGAGCACGGCGCTCGGGGTCGATCATCGCGCAGAGACGCCGTCGACGTACGAATTGTTGCTCGGCGAGATCAAGATCCGGGACGCTATTCAACGTAGTCCGCATAGCAACTTGATGTACTGCGTTCCGGCGACGATCGACCTGGCCGGCGCCGAGATCGAACTGGTGTCGATGGTGGCCCGGGAGGGCCGGCTGAAGACGGCGTTGAACGACTCGGTGTTGGACGAGCTGCAGATCGATTTCGTGATGATCGACTGTCCCCCGTCGCTCGGCCTGCTGACCGTGAACGCGTTGGTCGCAGCGGAAGAGGTGCTGATTCCGATCCAGTGCGAGTACTACGCCTTGGAGGGGGTCGGGCAGCTGCTTCGCAATATCGCCCTGGTCCAGGCTCACCTCAATCCTGCTTTGCACGTTTCGACCGTCTTGTTGACCATGTACGACGGGCGCACGAAGCTGGCCGACCAGGTGGCGGATGAGGTGCGTACCCACTTCGGTGACGCAGTGCTCAAGGCGGTCATTCCACGCAGCGTCAAGGTCTCCGAGGCGCCGGGGTACGGGATGACGGTGCTGGACTACGACCCGGGTTCGCGGGGCGCGATGAGTTACCTGGATGCCGGACGTGAGCTGGTTGTTCGCTCCCCCGGTGATCCGGTTGGATCCGGTCGATGAGTCAGTCGCGTAAAGGCGGACTGGGACGAGGCCTGGCGGCCCTGATTCCGTCCGGGCCGGCGGATAGTGGTCACGGACTCGGTAACGCGGCGGCGGACGTGATCATCGGGGTGGAGCGGTCGGCGGCGGCGATGGCAGCGGCCGCCGCGCAAAGCACCGTTCCGCAGAGAACTGTTCCACGTGAAACATCGGCCGAAACAGCCGAGAGTGTCACCGAGGCCGGCGCCGTCTACCGGGAAATCCCGCCCGCGCAGATCTCACCGAACCCACGGCAGCCACGCCAGGTCTTCGATGAAGAGGCGCTGGCCGAGCTGGTGCACTCGATCCGTGAGTTCGGCCTCATGCAGCCGATCGTGGTGCGGAAAACGGGCACGGACGCGTATCAGCTGATCATGGGAGAGCGTCGGTGGCGCGCTGCCCAACAGGCCGGCTTGGCGACGATTCCGGCCATCGTCCGAGAGACCGCGGATGACTCACTGCTGCGCGACGCGTTGCTGGAGAATATCCATCGTGCCCAACTCAATCCGCTCGAGGAAGCGGCCGCCTATCAGCAGCTGCTCGAAGAGTTCGATGTCACCCACGAAGAGTTGGCGATTCGATTAGGTCGATCGCGGCCGGTGATCACCAATATGATCCGGCTGCTCAAGCTTCCTATTCCGGTTCAGCGACGCGTCGCGGCAGGCGTGCTTTCCGCCGGCCACGCTCGTGCGCTCCTGTCCCTCGACGCTGGTTCGGACGCGCAGGAAGCGCTCGCGGCCAGAATCGTCGCAGAAGGCCTCTCGGTGCGGGCTACCGAAGAGGCGGTGACGCTCGCCAATCGGGATGATGCGGCCACCCCGCCACCCCGCCGTCGGCAAATACAGATGCCGGGCCTGCAAGATGTCGCAGAACGCTTGTCGGATTCTTTCGATACCCGGGTCACGGTAAGTTTAGGAAAGCGAAAGGGACGTATCGTCGTGGAGTTCGGATCGGTAGATGATCTGCAGCGAATCGTCGCTCTGATGGAGCGTGAGTCGAAAGAATCATGACCGCCGACCCAGGAGTATGGACCTTCGTCGCTTTCGTCACAGTGACACGACGTGAAATGACACGACGTGAAATGACGGCACGGCGAAATGACCACGTCGTGCCAGATGACGTAGCCCGGTGCTGACCACTGTTTCCAGACTGACTCTCGACAGCCTGGACCGACTACCCGCTCATGCCCGGCGATGCGTTTTCTGGGAGATCGATCCGGCGATCTCCTGGGGATCAGGCGTGGTGAGCGATCCGCAGTTCGAGAAGGAAGCCTGGTTGTCCACGGTCATGCTCGAGTGGGGTTCGTGCGGGCAAGTTGCGACGCTCGGCGATCAACCGGCAGGTTGCGCGCTGTACGCTCCGCCCAGCGCTGTACCGCGATCCGGCTTGTTTCCGACATCGCCGGTCAGCGCCGATGCGGTGCTGCTCACCACGCTGAGAACCGAAGGTGTCACCGATAGCAACGAGCTCGGTACCCAGTTGATTCATGCGGTTGTCGCGGACCTGATCCGTCGCGGTGTGCGTGCGCTCGAGGCGTTCGGCATCCGGCCGGACGGCGGCCTCGGATCGGACGGCGACGGCTCCCGAATGTCGAACATCCCGTTTGCGACTGCTGCCCGGGAGTGTTCGCCCGAGACCTGCATGATCCAGGCCGACTTTCTTACCGAGGTCGGTTTCGAGGTGGTCGCACCGCATGCACGATTCCCTCGCTTGCGGCTGGAGCTGAACACCGACCACGGCTGGAAAGAAGACGTCGAGCGCGCGCTCGATCAGCTCCTCGCTGCGGCCGCCATCGTCGCGGAGCGCGAGCGCGCCGCGCTGGCGGTCACCTGCTGAGAACTAATTATCCGCGGTCGGCAGAGGAAAGCTCCTCGGCGAGCAACTCGGCAAACGTATACGTCCCTGTGGGCTGGTCATCTTGGCCGAGCAGATAGAGCCGCTTCACCGATACCAGTACTGCCTCGGCGATGATGTCGCGGAACCGAGGGTTGGTCAGCACGGACGCGTCGTACCGATTTGTCAGATAGCCGACGTCGATCTGCACCGTGGGCATTTTGGTGAGCCGTAACAGATCCCAGGTGCGTGCGTGAGTTCGGCAATCTTGCAACTGAGTTCGTGCAACTACCTCACGTCGGATGAAACCGGCGAGCACCTGACCGATCATCGATGCGGATCCGTGCGAGTTGCCGAAATGGAACGTGGCCACCCCATTTGCGGCGGAACTGGCGTTGGTGGCACAGCGCAACGAGATCATCAGATCCGCATCGAAGGCATTGGACGTCTCGGCGCGTACCGCATCGGTCGGATTGGCCCCCCACGGCCGCGCCAGGAAGGTCTCCATCCCAGTCGCCGCCATTCGTCCTTCCAGGCGGCTGGCAAGGTCCCAGAGGATCTCGGACTCGTAGACGTCGCCGAACTCGGTCGGCACGGAATGACCCCGATCCGGTCCGCCGAGACCAGGATCGATGACGATACGTTTACCGGTCAGCTGGGGGCCGGATTGGTGCACAACCTCTTCTTCGCTGATCTTGTGCGGGTTGCCACCGGTGACCCGAGATCCGAGCAGATCCAGGGAGTGCAAGGTGGCCGGCCCACAGATTCCGTCCGCGGCCAGGCCGATCTCCCGCTGAAAGGCGGACAATGCATCGTGGGTACGGGAACCGAAGTATCCGTCGACCCGATCCAGGTAGAAGCCGAGATCTTGCAGGCGGCGCTGCAAGGTGGCTACGTCGTCGCCGTACAGCGGCGCCGACAGCTGGTAGATCAGCGTGCGGGCGCCGAGTCGATACGACGCCTCGCGCAGCGCGCGATAGGTCGCCGGGCCGACGACACCGTCGACCAGGAGGCCCCGCTGCTGTTGGAAGGCGCGTACGGCACTGTCCAGATTCAGGTCGAACCGCGCATCGGTGTCGATCCAATGCGTGTCGCCGGTCTGCTCGTCGTAGAGAAAACCCAGACCGGCCAACGTCCCCCTTACTTCTGCAACTGCCGAACCGTGATCGCCGAAACGGAGACGGTGCATGCGAGCAAGCCCTTCCTCAACCGAACGTGCCGAAACCCCACGTGACACGTCGATTGATTGTTGCAGAACGACCCCCGGGTACCACAACTCCACACAGTTTGGGGGTTGACGCGCCTCATCGAACGTACTTCATACCAGGTCAGAGGACCTCGCCGAGCTCGCGCAACAACGTGGCCTTGCCCTTGGCGCCGACGATCCGCTTGTTCTCTTCGCCGCCATTGAACAGGATCAAGGTAGGCATCGACAAGACTTGGTACTGCCTGGTTGTCAGCGGGTTTGCGTCGACATCGAGCTTGGCTACGGTCAACTTGTCGGCGTGGTCGGTGGCGATCTCGTCGAGCACCGGAGCGACCATCTTGCACGGACCGCACCAGGTCGCCCAGAAGTCGACCAGGACCGGCTTGTCACTGGCCAGGACGGTCTCGGCGAACGAGTCGTCGGTGACGGTCACGGTGGGCCGATCGTTTACTGAATCGGGCGTGTCGGAATCGGACATGGTCTTCTCCTCGGAGGCGGAAAGTGGCGGGCGGTCAGGCCGGATCGAGCGTGTTTGCGCGAATCTCACTGCGCGCAGCCAGCCAGTGTTGAGCATCGAGCGCCGCCGCGCATCCGGTGCCCGCTGCGGTGATCGCCTGGCGATAGGTGTGGTCGACCAGATCGCCGGCGGCGAACACGCCGGCTACCGACGTCGCCGTCGTCGCGGCATCGACCAGGACATAGCCCGCGTCGTCCAGGTCGACCTGTCCCCGGATCAGCTCGCTCCGGGGATCGTGGCCGATTGCCACGAACATGCCGGTTGCCGCCAGCGTGCGTTCGGTGCCGGTCCGGGTGTCGCGCAGCAGCACACCCTCGACCCCGGTGGTGCCGAGGACCCGCACCACCTCGGCGTCGGTGACAAATTCGATCTTGTCGTTCTGCTCGGCCCGGTCGAGCATGATCCGAGAGGCGCGGAACTCGGCTCGGCGGTGCACGATGGTGACCTTGTCCGCAAACTTGGTCAGGAAGGTAGCCTCCTCCATCGCCGAGTCGCCACCGCCGACGACCACGATGTCCTGGCCTTTGAAGAAGAAGCCGTCGCAGGTGGCGCAGGCGCTGACGCCGCGCCCGAGCAGCTCTCGCTCGCCGGGAACGTCGAGATAGCGGGCGGCGGCGCCCATCGCCAGGATCACTGCGTGCGCCTGATGTTTTCGACCGAGCGCGGTCACCGATTTCACCGGGCCGGAAAGATCGATGGCTTCGACGTCTTCGGTACGCAGGTCTGCGCCGAACCGCTTGGCCTGCTCGCGCATCTGCTCCATCAAGTCCGGCCCCATGATGCCGTCGCGGAAGCCGGGAAAGTTCTCGACGTCGGTGGTGGTCATCAACGCGCCACCGAACTGGGTGCCCTCGAACACGACCGGCCGCAATTCGGCGCGCGCAGCGTAGATCGCCGCCGTGTATCCGGACGGCCCGGAGCCGACGATGATGAGGTCGTGAACGGTGGGGGACATACGCGCCTTCCGATTCGATCTGGCAGTTCGGGTCAACACGAGGGTAAGCGGTGTTGTTCCCCGACTGGGTCAGTTGATCTCTTGGTGGGCGAGCAGTTGCGGATCTCCCGGCGTGCATCCCCGGCCGACGGCGAGCGCGATGATCTGGCCGGGACGATCGCCGGCGGTGATCAGTAACACGGCATCCCGGTCGGTCATCGCCAGATCCATGGCGCCGAGCACCGGTCGCTGATCCAGTCCGTTGGCGGCGAGGCAGCGCTGTTGTGCGGCCGGGTCGGACAGCGGGCCTCGGACATCGCTCCGGCCGACCGCGCTCAGCATCAGCGCGGTCGGCAGTTGATCCCAGCCGGGCGCTGCGGGTTGGCCGGGTGCTGCGGGTTGCTCGGACGTCGCCGCGACGTGGGTCGGGCCGATCGGTCCGTGGAGATGAAAATTCTGCAGGCCGCCGACCAGCGCCAGTGCGCCGAGAACGGCCGCGGCCACCGCGGCGAAGGCCCGGATCGGATAGCGGCTGGTCGTGAGTTGGTCGACCGGTGGTGGCGGGGACTGCTGCGTCGCGTTCTCGATCGCGCCGGCCAGTCGATCGGCCACGTCGGGCGGGATGTCCGGGATATCGGGCCGGCTGTTCAGGTCGCGGAGATCGGCGCGTAGTCGATCGAGTGCCTCGATGGTGCGTAGGGCGTTCGGGTCGCTTCGGACGATCGGCCACAGCCGGGACTGTAATTCGGGTGGCAAGTTGCCTGCGTGCAGATCGGCGAGGACCGACAAGGAGAGCTCGGGAATATCCCGCGCCACCATAAGACCTCCCTACACTGCCGATGGTGTGCACTGCCTACAGGATGGTGTAACTCATAACTCACCAATAGATGACGCAACGTTGCTACTGCCGGTTCCGTGGATCACGCAAGTATTCCAGCCGTTCGGCGAGTTTTTCCCGGGCTCGGGCACATCGGCTCTTGATCGTCCCCGGGGGAACTCCGAGCAGTTTCGCCGCGTCGGCCACCGAATAGCCCTCGACGTCGACCGCGACCACAGCGGCCCGCTGCTCGGGCGGCAAGGTGAACAATGCTCGATCGATCATCAGCGAGGTTTCGAAGCCGGCGATCTCGTCTCGCCGTACGGGTGGCTCGGTGCCCTCCTCGGTGAGCGGGACGGTGCTGCGAACTTTGTTCCGGCGAATCCGGTCCAGGCAGGCGTTCACCACGATGGTGTGCAGCCAGCTCCGTACCGCGGCGTCGGCGCGGAAGTTGGCCGCGGTGCGATGCACCGAGAGCAGCGCCTCCTGGAGCGCATCCTCGGCGTCGGCCCGGGTGTAGGACGTTCGCACGGCGGTAAGCCAGAGATGGGCCTGATGCCGACGGATGAGAACCGAAAAAGCGTCCCGGTCCCCCGATACATGCGCGGCCAACAACTCGGTATCCGAACGATCGTCGGTGTCCGATCTGACCGCGGAGTACTGCGACAGCGACATGTCATCCCCCAGACTGCGCGTCCGTACAGATTCGGTGTTGCGCTACATCTGGAACCGACAGGACAAGCCCCAGGAAACTTCGCCACGTACGAAGCCGAAACGACAGCGCACGAAGAAGAAGCGGCGGGGCCGATCGTACCTCAGGATCGGCGGTTGTTCAGCTCGGTCTGGAGTTCGAAATCAAGGCGCGGCGGTAATGCCCACGTCAGCGATGATCGACTGGTTCTGCCCGCCACCGTTCGAAGCCAATTTGTTGATCCAGATCAACACCTGGCTCACCGGCTGGTCCGAATTGATCGGGATCTTGGTGACCCCGCTGGTGAGTGTGGCGTTGCCGATCACCTGAGTCTGGTCGAAGGCGGGGTTCTCGCTCGCCGCGCTGCGGATCTCGACGCCGGTACCGGCGGACGGCGAGTTGATCCACACCTCGCTCAGCTTGGTGGGAGCAGGCAGGGTCAGCATGAGTCCGAGGCCCGGTTTCAATGCCGGAAGCGGCTGGAGATAGTTGTCGGTGCGCCAGGTGGTGCCCGGGTTGTTGTCGAGCACCTGGCCGGCTGCGCCGGCGTTGTCCGCGGTGCCCTGCGGTGAGTACACCGTGACGCCGGACGGCTGTACCGGCGCGGCACCCGCCTCGGCACCACCGCTGCCGTCGGCCGACGCGGCGTTGGTCGAGGTCAGGCCCAGGTTCTGCTCGGAAAGCGGCTGACTACCGCCACCGGCGAGGAAGTTGGCCACCCACCAGCCGAGCAGGGCGAGCACCAGCACCGCGAGCGAACCGAGACCGCCGATCATCATCAGCGTCCGCTTCGAGCGCGCTCGCTCCGCGGCCACCTGTTCCGGATCGGTCAGCGAATGTCCGGTGGCCCCCGGGCTGCGTTGGCCCAGCCGCAATGCCGGAATCAGATCGGTCTTCTGATTCACCACCGAGGCCTGTTCGAGCACGTGCTGCACCGTCGCCGCGGTTCGTACGCCGCGGTTGGGCTGAAGGGCTCGAACCGCGATGGCGGAGATCTCGAACGGCACCTCGGGCCGGATGCTGCGCGGCTCGACGGGACTTCCGTCGGGATTACGGTCGGCCGGCCGGAGGCCACCGACCGTACGGGTGCCGGCCGCGGCGGCCGTCCCGGAGACGCCTGCCGGCGGACCGCCGAGCGGCCAACGGGCGGTGATCAGGGCGTACAGCATGGCGCCGAGACCACGTACGTCCGATTGCGGGTCGGCGTCGGCGAGGGTCGCCGGGAAAGCGAGGACGGCGTCGCCGTTCACACTGATCCGGACGCGGTCCGGATGATCGATCGACAGCGCCGAACCGGCCCGGTGGGTCTGTTCGGCAGCTGCGGCCAGCGCAGCGATCGCGCGGCCCGCCCCGACCGGGGACGGGCGGGTGTCGGCCATCTCGCGGAGCGAGCGGCCGGGGGTCCATTCGGCGACGACGATGCCGCCGGAACTGCCTCGAACCACGTCGAGTACCCGGGCCAGTCCGGGTGAGGAGATCCGGCCGAGACGCAGGGTCCGGGACAGGATCGCCTGAGGGCCGTCCTCACCGGTGACGGTGAGAGCGTTCTGCTCGGCGTCGACGAAGGTGAGCGCGACTTCGCGGTCGAGTTTGGTGTCCAGCGCCTGCCAGAACATCAGGCCGCGGGCGCCGCCGTGCGGCGCGAGCAAGCGATATCGGCCGCCGGCCACCGAGGCACCCGGGATCAGGCTCGGCCCGCGGACGGCCGGGTTGCTGCCGGTACTCGGTCCGGCCGGGGCCGGGCTTGCCGCATGATCGGCCGTACCGTCGTCGCGAATCGGCGGCGGTGTCGCTGCGACCCTTCTCGGCCCAGCCGGTATATTGTTCTTCGTCTCGGTGAAAATTCCCCCGCGCTGCGGGTCCGCGTGCGCATCGCCGCCTGAGATGTCGGCGGTCGCGTCGTCGCTCACCCTGACTCCTTCATTAGCGTATTGCTGCCATGCCGTCCCCCGGACACTCCCCTTCGGAACAGCGTACGGGACCGTCTCGGTTCGAGCGTCATAAAGCGGTCCCACTCGGATTACGGGCATCACCATCGTCTCCGCATCCATCAGTGGGTCATATTCCTCCGGCCGACGCGGCGACCGGACCGGGCCGGCCGACCCGCGACGGAGCCGTCGGGAAACGGCTCTGGTGACCGCGACCAGCTCCGGGACCCCGACCAGTCGCAGCACGGTGAGGGTCACGATCAGCATCAGCAGGCCGTCGATCACCACCGCGACCAGCGCTCCCGGACCGCCCCACACGTCGGCCAGGCGGTGCAGGCCGGTCAGCCGGTCCGCCACTGCAACCACCGCCACACCGGCGAGTGCGGCGCCGAGCACGGCCCAGCCGGTCCGCGCGATGCTGCCCAGCCGAAGATTGCCGAGGCTGCGGTGCAACAAGAGCCCGCCGATGATCGCCCCGGCGACGTAGGCGAGGGCGTTGGCCGAGCCGAGCAGGACGACCACCTGGCCGGGACCACCGGCCAGCAGGGGCGCCAGCGCCGACAGGCCGATCTTCACCGTGGTGATGCCGAGCACGATCCAGGTCGGGGTCCAGGCTTCTTCGCGGGCGTAGAACACGCGCAAATGGATCAGGACCAGGGCGTACGGGATCAGCGCGAACGCCGACCAGCGCACCGCCTCGCCGAGCCGGTGTGCGTCGGCGGTGCCGAAATTGCCGTAGCCGAAGAGCGCAGTGCCGATGATCGGGCCGGCCACGGTGAGGAACGCAGCTACCGGGACCAGCGCCAGGAGGGTCCAGCGGGTCGCCACCGACAGGTCGTTCACCACGGCGGGGGTGTCGTCGGCGGCGGCATGCCGGCTCAACCGAGGCATGATCGCGGTGAGCACGGTGACGCCGAACACCCCGTACGGCAGTTGCAGCAAGTTCCATGCCTGCTGGTAGATCGCCGGGCCGGCGGCGTCGACGTGGGACGAGATCCGGGTAGCGACGATCCAGCCGATCTGACTGATCAGTACGTACAACACGATCGCGACGGCCATCCCACCGAACCGACGCAGCCGTCGGTCGATTCCCCACAGTGGTCGCAGGTCGACGCCTTCCCGGCGGATCGCCGGCACCAGCGACAACACCTGCACCACCACTCCGAGCAGGACGCCGAGGCCCAATGTGAGCAGCTTCGGATCGCCCATCCGGACCGGATCCAGCGATATCTCGCCGGGGATCAGCACGTAGATGCCGAGGGTCGCCAGCACGACGAGGTTGTTCAGCACGGGCGCCCACGCGCCCGGTTTGAACACCTCTCGGGTGTTGAGGATCGCGGTGAGCAGCGCCGTCAGCCCGTAACACAGGATCGCCGGGAGGAGCAGATACGACAGGGCCGTGGTCAGTGCGGTGTTCACCTGACCGTCGTCGGACAGGAAGACGTGCGTGGTGAGCAGGGGTGCGGCAGCGGTCGCGAACAACGCTGCCACACCCAGCAGGACGCAGGCGGCGGTGAACAGTCGGCGGATGAACGCGGCACCCCGGTCGGGATCCTCGCGTTCGGCCCGGACCAGCACCGGTACGACGATCGCGGTCAGGACGTAACCGAGCACCAGCTCCGAGATCATGTTCGGGATCACGCTGGCCACGGTGAACGAGGACGCCACCGCTCCGCCGAGGACGGTGAGCAGCAGGGTCTGTTTGAAGAAGCCGGTGATCCGGCTGGCCAGGGTGGCCACCGCCATCGAACCGGTGGACGCGAGCAGGCGCCGGTCCGTGCTAGGGCTCATCGATCCCCTCGTCGGCTGGCTCGGGCGCGGCCGGGGTACTGGCGTTCGGTCCGCTGTCGGCTGGTGGCGCGGCGCCGCGCCACCCGATGACCTCGCGCCGTGCGCCGATGCCGTCGGGTTGGGTAACCCTCGTCGGCCCGGTCCGGCTGACCGCGGAAGCGGTGCCAGAGCCGTCGCCCGGAGAGCAACAGCAACAACGCGCCGGCGCTCGCGGTGATCATCGCCAGCGCCTTGCCGTATGCATTGGAGCGTACCGAGAGTGCTGTCGGATCCCCGAGGGGTTGCCCGGCCGGGGTGCTGAGCCCCACGTGCACCACCAGGTTCCGGGTGGCGGCGACCTTGGCCGGGAGCTGCAGGGTCCGGCTGCCGTTCGGCGGGAGCAGCTGTTCCCCGATGTCGTCGACGGTCATCGCGGACGGCGCGTCGATCCGGACCCGCACCCGGATACCGACCGGCAGGTCGTTGCGGGCCACCAGCAGCAGCGGGCTCTGCTCGGAGGCGAGGGTGTAGGCACCACCCGGAGCGAGCACGGTCACCTGGCCGAACAGGCCGGCCAGCGTCGTCCCGGACCGGGCGAGCCGATCGGAGGCCGCCGCGTCCGCGGCCGATCGATCATTGCTCTCCGGATCGGCCGAGCGGCGGCCGGACAGGCTCAGCGCCCGCACCAGGTCCTGGCGGAGCGGAGCGAGGAAGTCGCTCGGGTCCAGCTCCCGCTGCGGGTCGTCCACCAGCGCGGCAGCCAACGTGTCCAGCCGGGCGGATTGGTCCCGGATCGGGGCTCGTAGCGATTCGGGGGTGGCGTCGTCGATCACCTGCTGCGGGTAGTTCAGCTCGAACGGTTGCGGGTCCGGCGATTGTGCGAGCAGGTCGGCGAACCGGCGTGGGACCGCCAGACCGGACCGGAACAGCGTCGCGAGCTCGGCCAGCACCGTGGCTGCCTCGTCGCGGTTCACCGACCACTGTTGCGGCGGCGCCACGAGCAGCGAGCGTGGGTAGCCGGGCAGCGGGGTCACCGCGGACCACGCCATCGCGGCCAGCGCGTCCTGGAGTCGGGCGTCCCGCGAATCGTCGCCGAGCGGGAACCGGGCGCGTTCCGGGGCGAACGACGGGACGTACGGCGCGGATCCGGTGGCGGCGAAGGCGGAGGCGGTGGACACATCGATCACCGCGGCGTGCAGCGCCGGGTCCGGCGCGGCCGGTGGGGGTGGCCCCGGCGTGGGCGTCGCCGCGTTCGGTTCGGTGGTCGGTGCTGGTTCGGTGGTCGGTGCTGGTTCGGTGGTGGGAGCTGGTTCGGTGCTCGGCGCCGGCGCGGTGGTCGGGACGGCAGTAACCGGCCGGCTGATCGCCGGGAACCGGACCAGATCCGGCGGGGTCACGGCGGGGTTGCCGCCGGACACGGCACTGCCTGCCAGCAGCACGGTGTCGGTTCCGAGATCGTGCAGCAGGGTCGCGGTGTCGTCGTCGATCGCGCCGGCGTCGGGCCAGATCACGCCCGGGCGCGAGCTGGTCTGGAGCACGGTGTCGACGATCCCGGTCGGGTCGGTGATCGCCCCGGCCGTCACCGCCGCCGCGCCGATCGCACGTACCGCGGGCAGGTCGGCCTGCGCGTACGGCACCGCGACCGTGCACACCCGCCCGGCCAGTGCGCGGACCCGATTCAGCCAGCCGGCCGCGGACATCGCGCCGGTGCCCGCCCGCGTCGGCCCGGCCGGATCTTCCGGGCGCTGCGGTACCTGATACCCGCGGGTCATAGCCGATACGGTGATCAGCAGGTCGGGGTCGATCGCCAGGCATACGCTGTCGGCCACCTTGTGCTCGCGGTCGTTCGGCCCGATCGCGAATTCCAGCGCACTGACCAGATCGTCGAGCCGGCCGCCCTTGGCCAGCTCGCCCGCCAGCTCGTCGTCGAGCAGCCGAACCGGTTGGTCGGCAGCACCGGTGCGGCCACCGACCAACCGTGGACGGGCGGCGAGCGGCCAGAGGACGGTGGTCGCGATCGGTGGTGCGGGGGGTGGTAGCACCGCTGTCGCGTCGGGATCGGCCGGGTCGGCGGCGGCCGGGTCGGCCGGCACCCCCAGCACGGGCAGCAGGAACGCGGCGTCGTCGAGTCGGGCGGCGCCGGTGAAGTCCGGGGTTCCGTTCAGACCGACCGACAGCGGATACACCCCGGGCTTGGTGATGCCCAGGGAGCGGGTCGGAGTAGGCAGGTCGGGGTCCGAGCGCAGCGGCATGGTCAGGGTGAACTGCTTGTGTTGGGCGGCCCCGAGCCGGTCGGCAACGGTGACGTAGTCCCCGGTGACGACCTGGTCGGCCGCGCCGGGGGCGAGCGCGGTACGCAGCCCGATCGAGGTGGAGATCGCGGCCCCACGCTCCAGCCGGGCGGTGATGTCGCGGACCGTGCGGTCGCCGATGTTGTAGGCGGTCGCGGTGATCACCACGACCGGGTCGCTGGTCAGGGTGACCGTGTTGGGCGCCACCGAATCGATCGAGATCCGGATGAACCGGTCCGGTTCATCGCCCGGATCGCGGGTGGTCTGCGCCCAGCCGAGCGCGGCCCCGGGCCCGACGAGCAGCGCGATCGCGGCAAGTACCGCCACCACCCGTCTCATGCCGTGCCGACACCTCCACCCATCCGCTCGATCAGCTTGGTCGCGACCTCGGCGAGACGACGCTCGTCGGCGTAGGCGAGTCGCGTGGGCAGCTCCGCCAGCGGCACCCAGGCCACCTCGGTGACCTCGGTATCGGCGTCGGACAGTTCACCGCCGACGAACCGCAGCAGGAAGTGGTGGACCGTTTTGTGTACCCGCCGGCCCTCGGTCACGAACCAGTAGTCGATGCTGCCCAGCGCGGTCAACACCCGGCCCTGGATGCCGGTCTCCTCGGCGACCTCACGCATCGCGGTCTGCTCGGCCGTCTCGCCGGGCTCGATGTGGCCTTTGGGTAACGACCAGAGCAGCCGGCCGCGGCGGTCGGTCCGGCCGATCAGGGCCGCGCGTACCTGTTCGGGCGGCCCATCCAGGCCCGCCACCACCAGCCCACCGGCGGACGTCTCCAGCACGGTACGTAATCGTCGCCTACCGGCGGCGGCCCCGCCACGCCGCCGGGTCCGTCGCCGCCGGTTGTTCGTGCGATCGGCCGGAGACACCCGGGCAATTCTAGCTGGTAGCGCCCCTCGGGCCCGGAACTCTGCCGAGCGTGCATCGCCTATGCTGCGGTCCCGTGGTTTCGTCACGGCCGTCCGCCTCGCCAGACCGCCCGCAGCAGGCGGGCGACACGCCGGATCGGCGTACCCGGCTGTTGGCTGCGGCGGCGGTGTCGTTGCGGCAGGAATCCGCCGTGTTGGCCGCGCTGGGCAGCCGGTTCGCCGAGCGCGGCCATGAGCTGTACCTGGTCGGCGGCAGCGTTCGCGATGCGGTGCTCGGCCGGCTCGGTGCCGACCTCGATTTCGCCACCGACGCGCGTCCCGAGCAGGTGCAGGAAATCCTGCGCGGCTGGGTCGACCACCAGTGGGACACCGGCCTGGCGTTCGGCACGATCAGCGCGGCGAAGGGCGCCCATCAGATCGAGATCACCACCTATCGCAGCGACGCCTACGACCGGACTTCCCGCAACCCGGTGGTGGCCTACGGAAACACCCTGGCCGAAGATCTGGTGCGACGGGACTTCACCGTGAACGCGATGGCGGTGCGCGTCGCCGGCACCGGTGCCGCGGACTTCGTCGATCCGCTGGGCGGCCTCGATGCCCTGTTGGCCGGCGTCCTGGATACGCCGGCGACGCCCGAGCAGTCGTTCGGCGACGACCCGTTGCGGATGCTGCGGGCGGCCCGGTTCGTCTCCCAGCTCGGTTTCGAGCCGGCACCGCGGGTCCGCGCCGCGATGCGGGCGATGGCCGGCGAGATCGACCGGATCACCGCCGAACGGGTCCGGGCCGAGTTGGACAAACTCCTCCTCGGCGACTACCCGGTGGAGGGGATCGACCTGCTGGTCGAGACCGGCCTGGCCGACCGCGTGTTGCCGGAGGTGCCGGCGATGCGACTGGAGATCGACGAACATCATCAGCACAAGGACGTGTACCGGCATTCGCTGACCGTGCTGACCCAGGCGATCGACCTGGAGGACGGTGATCCCGACCTGGTGCTGCGGTGGGCGGCCCTGCTGCACGACATCGGCAAGCCCGCCACCCGCCGGCACGAGCCGGGCGGTGGGGTGAGTTTCCACCACCACGAGGTGGTCGGGGCCAAGCAGGTACGCACCCGGATGCGGGCGCTGAAGTACCCGAAGCAGCTCACCGAGGACGTGTCCCGGCTGGTGTTCCTGCACCTGCGATTCCACGGCTACGGCAAGGGTCGCTGGACCGACTCGGCGGTCCGGCGCTACGTCGCCGACGCCGGAGATCTGTTGCCCCGGCTGCACAAGTTGGTGCGCGCCGACTGCACCACCCGCAACAAGCGCCGGGCGGCCGCCTTGCAGGCCACCTACTCGGAGTTGGAGGCTCGGATCGCCCGCCTGGCCGAGCAGGAGGACCTGGCCCGAGTGCGCCCGGATCTGGACGGCAACGCGATCATGGAGCTGCTCGACATCCCGGCCGGCCCGCAGGTCGGGCGGGCCTGGCGGTACCTCAAGGAGCTGCGATTGGACCGCGGGCCGCTGTCTCGGGACGACGCCGAGGCGGCGTTGCTGGCCTGGTGGCGCGCGCAGTAGCGCGACCCGTACTCACCAGAACTCCGGTATTCACCAGAATTCAGTACTCACCAAAACTTCAGTGCGGTGCCGCCGACGATCGCGTCGCGCATCTGCCCGAGGTCGAACGAGCCGCTGGTCTGCGGGATGTCCAGGGTGATGTACACCATCCCGCGTTCGCGCACGGCGCGGACGATCCGGGTCTGGTTCGGCAGGTCGGACAGCGGCACGGTGCGCGACGGAAGGAGCCAGGACGGCACCGGCACGCCGCGCCAACTGGCCCGGCCGATGTCGATCCGGAGCAGGTCGTCGGTGATCCGGCCGGTGACCTCGGCGACGATGCCGCGGCTCTGGTGGGTGGCCAGCAACTTACCGGTTGCGGGATCGAGTGCGATTCGCCAATCCGTCCCCTGCTGATTGATCCAGTCCAACAGCGTGGTGGTCGCCAGTGCCGCCTCGACGTCGATCTGCGCGGCGTCGATCCGCGTCGGCACGCCGGGGATCAGCCGAACCCGGTTGGCCACAATCTGAACCGAGCGGACGGGGTACCCGTCCCAGTCGAGATCGGCCAGCTCCACGGTGACCTGCAGGAATGCCCCGGTGCGACGGACCGAAAGCGAACGCAGTTCGGCGCTCACCGCGCGATCGGCCAAGGTGAGCCGAATCCGCTGCCCGCCGAATCGACTGGCGATACCCAGCGACAGCGCGTCGACCACCACGTCCGGCATCAACGCGGTGACCGTGCCGGAGCCGAGCATCGCCACCGGGTCGACCCAGGCAGTGGTCATCGTCAGCCACTGATCCAGCCAGGCCCGCCCGGCGCCGGCCGCCCGAAACGGCGTCCAGGTACGTGGATCGAGACTGCGTGGATCCAGATTGCGTGGATCCAGATTGCGTGGGTCGAGATTGCGGGGATCGAAGTTGCGTGGGTCGAAGTAGGACGGCATGACGATTCGAGCGTATGCCGCCGGGCTGTGTCGTACCGCGTGTTGTCGGCAGATAGCCGAACTGCGCCGCAGCTACGGTTCCGATCGGATGTTTCCGCCGAAACCGCGGTAATCTTCGGTGCTGTGTCCAGTCTGCGAATCCGGGATGCAGCCGCTGTGCTCGGGGTCAGCGACGACACCGTGCGACGGTGGATCGACGGTGGCTCGTTGGTCGCCGAGCGAGACGAGTCGGGTCGTCTGGTGGTGGACGGAGCGACGCTCGCCGCCTTCGCCCGGGACAACGCCGCGCGCGCGCCGCGGTGGCCGTTGTCCGGTTCCAGTTCCGCGCGCAATCGGTTTCCCGGCCTGGTGACCAATGTGGTCGTCGACGGGGTGATGGCACAGGTGGAGATGCAATGCGGACCGTTCACAGTCGTGTCGTTGATCAGCAGCGAAGCCGTCCGGGAGCTCGGTTTGGCGCCGGGGAGGGTGGCGGTGGCCACCGTGAAGGCGACCAACGTGGTCGTCGAAACGCCGCCCGAGTCCTGATCGCGGCGAGCGCGCTGACCTTGGTCGGGTGCAGTTCCACCGATTCGTCCGGGTCGGGCGCTACGGCGTCCGGTTCGTCGGCGACCGACAGTGCGGCCACGGGCCCGGTGACGGTGTTTGCGGCGGCGTCGCTGAAGGCGACGTTCACCGAGCTCGGCCGGCAGTTCGAGCAGGCGTACCCGGGCAGCAAGGTCGATTTCCAGTTCGCCGGTTCGTCCGATCTGGCGCAACAGATCATCGCCGGCGCACCGGCCGACGTGTTCGCGTCGGCCGACACCGCGAACATGACCAAGGTGACCGACGCGCACGAGATCACCGATCAGCCGGTGAACTTCGCCAGCAACACGCTGACCATCGCAGTGGCCCCGGGCAATCCGAAGGGCATCGCCACGCTCGCCGACCTGACCCGGCCGGATGTCTCGGTCGTGGTCTGCGCCCCGCAGGTGCCGTGCGGGTCGGCGGCGGTGAAGGTGGAACAGGCGGCGAACGTCGACATCAAGCCGGTCAGCGAGGAGCAAGCGGTCACCGACGTGCTCGGCAAGGTCACCTCCGGGCAGGCCGACGCCGGGCTGGTATACCGCACGGATGCCTCCGGTGCCGGCGACAAGGTGACCGCCGTGCCGTTCGCCGAGTCGTCCGGCGTGGTGAACATCTACCCCATCGGGGTGCTCGCCGACGCGAAGAACGCCACGGGGGGGCGGGAATTCGCCGAACTGGTCGCCGGTCCGCAGGGACGCGACGTGCTACAGCAGGCCGGGTTCGGCGCGCCGTGACGGGTTGAGCGGGCGGTGCTGAGATGGCGTAATCCGGCCGTTCCGGTGTGGCTGCTGGTGCCCTGCGTGGTCGGGTTCGCGCTGGTCACCGTGCCGCTGTTCGCCATGGTCGGCCAGGTGGATTGGCCCCGGTTCGTTGCCTTGATCACCTCGGAATCGTCGCGCGCCGCCCTGGAGTTGAGCCTGCGCACCGCGTCGGCGGCCACCGTGGCCTGTGTGCTGCTCGGGGTGCCGATGGCGGTCGTGCTGGCCCGGGTGCCGTGGCGCGGCATGGCGGTGATCCGGGCGCTGGTGCTGCTCCCGTTGGTGCTCCCCCCGGTGGTCGGGGGGATCGCACTGCTCGGGGCGTTCGGCCGGACCGGTCTGCTCGGCCGACACCTGGTCGCGGCCGGGGTGCAGATCGCGTTCAGCACCACCGCGGTGGTACTCGCGCAGACGTTCGTCGCGCTGCCGTTTCTGGTGCTGACGCTGGAGGGTGCGATGCGTAGCGGTGGGCAGCGCTACGAGGCGATCGCTGCGACGCTCGGTGCCCGGCCGAGCACCGTGCTGTTGCGGGTGACGATTCCGCTGCTGGCGCCGGCGCTGGCGTCCGGGGTGGTGTTGTCGTTCGCCCGCGCGCTGGGCGAATTCGGCGCCACCCTCACCTTCGCCGGGAGCCTGCAGGGTCGCACCCGCACGCTGCCGCTGGAGATCTATCTGCAACGGGAGACCGACCCGGACGCCGCCGTCGCCCTGTCCCTGGTGCTGGTCGCGGTAGCCGTGCTGATCGTGGTGCTCGCCCGGCCGCGTTCGCGGGGCGCCTGGTGAGCGGTCTGACGCTGGACCTGGCCGTGCCGGAGCGCGACGTCGCCGTCCGGTTGCAGATCGCCGCCGGCGAGGTCCTGGCGTTGCTCGGCCCGAACGGCGCCGGCAAGTCGACCGTGTTGGAGGTGATCGCCGGGCTGATCCCGGACGGCGGGTCGGTGTGCTTGGCCGGGCGGGAACTCGCCGGGCGACCGCCCAGTCGACGGCCGGTCGGGCTGCTGTCACAGCAGCCGTTGCTCTTCCCGCATCTGTCCGCCACCGCGAATGTCGCGTTCCCGTTGCGGTGCCGGCGGGTCGGCCGGGCGCAGTCCCGCCGCCGGGCCGGCGAACTGCTCGGCGCGGTAGGAGTCGGCGACCTCGGTGGTCGCAAACCGGCGCAGCTGTCCGGCGGCCAAGCGCAGCGGGTGGCGATAGCGCGGGCACTCGCCGCCGAACCCGAGGTGTTGTTGTTGGACGAGCCGCTGGCCGCGCTGGACGCCGCGGCCGCCCCGGCGATCCGGGCGTTGTTACGCGAGGTGCTCCGCCGGCGGCGCCATATCGCCATCGTGGTCAGCCACGATGTCGCCGACGTGGTGGCGCTGGCCGATCGGGTTGCGGTGCTGGAGCAGGGCCGGGTGGTCGAACAGGGTGCCCTGGCCGACGTGGTCGGCGGCCCGCGCAATGATTTCGTCGGCCGGATGACCGGGACGTTCGGCGCAGACATCGGCATCCCCCCGGCCGACCCGGCGTGAGTACGCTGGCGGCATGCCGGGATTGAGACTGGGATACAAGGCGTCGGCCGAGCAGTTCGGACCGCGCGAACTGGTCGAGCTGGGCGTGCTCGCGGAGCGGTTCGGCTTCGATTCGGCCACGGTCAGCGATCATTTCCAGCCGTGGCGACACACCGGCGGGCACGCCCCGGCGTCGTGGGCGTGGCTGTCCGCGGTCGGCGAGCGGACCGAGCGGATCATGCTCGGCACCTCGGTGCTCACCCCCACGTTCCGGTACAACCCGGCGGTCGTCGCGCAATACTTCGCGACCGCCGCCTGCCTTTATCCCGATCGGGTCATGCTCGGCGTCGGTACCGGCGAGGCGTTGAACGAGATCGCCACCGGATTCCAGGGCGAATGGCCCGATTTCAAGGAGCGGTTCGCCCGGCTGCGCGAGGCGATCGCATTGATGCGCGAGTTGTGGCGCGGGGACCGGGTGGATTTCGACGGGGAGTACTACCGCACCCGCGGTGCGTCGATCTACGACGTTCCCGATGGCGGGGTGCCGGTCTATGTCGCGGCCGGCGGTCCGGTGGTCGCCCGGTACGCCGGTCGAGTTGCGGACGGCTTCATCTGCACGTCCGGGAAAGGCATGGAGCTCTACACCGACAAGCTGATGCCGGCGCTGGCCGAGGGGGCGGCGAAGGCGGACCGGTCCGTGGCGGCAATCGACCGGATGATCGAAATCAAGATCTCCTACGACACCGATGCGGACCTCGCATTGGAGAACACCCGGTTCTGGGCGCCGCTGTCGTTGTCTGCCGAACAGAAGCACTCGATCGACGACCCGATCGAGATGGAAGCCGCCGCCGACGCGCTGCCGATCGAGCAGATCGCCCGACGTTGGATCGTCGCCACCGACCCGGACACCGCGCTGGCCCAGATCCAGCCGTACCTGGATGCCGGACTGAACCACCTGGTCTTCCACGCGCCGGGCGCAGACCAGCGCCGGTTCTTCGAGCAGTTCACCCGGGATGTGGTGCCCGGTCTGCGCGCCCTCGGCTGAGCTCGTTCGCCGCGACCGCCAGCAACGCCAGTCCTACGACGCCGGCGCCGGCGACAACCAGCCCGACCGACCGGCCGTCGGCCGGCACCAGCAGCGCCGCTCCGGTCAGCGCCACCACGAAAGCGCCGTTGAACACGGTGTCCTGCAACGCGAATACCCGACCGCGGTGCGCGTCGTCGACCTCCAGCTGCAACGCGGCGTCGCCGGTCAGCTTGACCAGTTGGCCGGTGCACCCGAGTAGCGCGGCCCCGGCCAGCAGGGTCGGTTGGGTCAGCTGCGATACCAGGGTCAGCTGGCTGACCGCGGCCAGCAGCAGTCCGGCGACGACCGTGCGGGACCGGCCCAACCGGGGGATGAGCAGGGGCGCCACCACCGCCGCGAACAGCATGCCGGCGGCGGCTGCGGCGATCGCGACGCCGAAGCCGACCAGCCCGCCGATGGTGTCGGCGCTGTGCTGGCGCAGTACCAACACCATGATCAACGTATCGATCCCGAAAAGCACACGGTGCGCACCGATCCCGAGCAATGCAGTCGTCACGCCGGGTCGGGACCAGACCGCGCGGACCCCGGTGCGCAGACCCGCCGCGAACCCGGCCCACCCGCTGGACCGGATCGCGCCGGCGCGGTCCGGTCCGAGCTCGCCCGGGCGAAACCGGATCGCGGCCAGTGCGCTCAGCAGCGATCCGGCGGCGGCGCCGAGCACCGCGACCGCGCCGGCCGAATCACCTCCGCCGAGCAGGCCGATCACCGCGACCGCGACGGCTGCGCCGACGCCGCCGAATGCGGCCGCGGCGGTGGCGAACAGCGAGTTCATCGGGATCAGCCAGCCCGGTCGCACCACATGGGGCAGTGCGGCGCTCGCCCCGGCGAGGACGAATCGGCTGATCCCGATCACCGTGAGCGCGAGCAGCAACAGCGCGGTGGGCCCGCCGCCGGCCGCGACCAGGCCGGCGGCCGCACAGATCAGCACGGCGCGAAGCAGATTCGCGGTCAACAGGACGTTGCGTCGATCCCAGCGGTCCAGCATGGCGCCGGCGTACGGACCGAGAATCGAGTACGGCAGCAGCAGCACCGCGAATCCGGCCGCGACCGCGAGCGGATCGGTCTCCCGTTCCGGATTGAACAGGATTGCGCCGGACAATGCCGCCTGGAACATCCCGTCGCCGAACTGTCCGGCGAACCGGATGACGGTGAGCTTGCCCAGGCCGGGGCTGGCCCGCAGTGCGGTTCGCACGCGAATACGTCGTTGCGCGGGAGCGATTTCGGCCGATGCCGACGGTCCGTGATCGCTCACCGGGTCGAGATTAGTGCCCGGCCGGTCGTGTCCGCCACCACGCGACCAACCACCACGCGACCAACCACCACGCGACTAACCACCGAGCAGCCGTGCGACCGCTCGCCGCTCGCCGGCCAGGTCCACCGGCCCGCCGGCCAGTTCGGCCAGCACGTCGCAGATCGGCCAGCGCGGGAAGTAGCCGTATCGAGCCGAGTAGAGCCCGATTTCGTGGATGCCGTAACGATCGGTGGAGTCGAACAACGCGTAGCCGATCAGTTGGTACAGGTCGGCGCGGGGCAACCGGTCCGACCGCGCGCCGGTGCGGGGGTCGGCCGGACCGAGCCGAGTCTTGATATCGATCAGCACGCCGTCGGCTATCAGATCGGCGTCGGCCGCGCACCGCACCGATGCGGCAAACGTCGGCCCGAGCGCGAGTGGCGCGCGGGCGCGCAGCTCGGGCAGCAGGAAAACGTCCGCGACCTCGGTCAGCGCGGCCAACTGGCCGAGCGCGTCCCGGGAGGCCAGTCGGAGCAGTTCCGTCGCGGTGAACCGGCCGGCATCGAGCAGTCCGGTCAGCGGCGAGTCGGGACGCAGTCCGCGCCGGTACACGTCGGTGCACAGGGCGAGGGCCCACCCGGCTCGGGCCTGCTCGACCGAGCCGGGTTCGGCATTCTGCGCCGTCCGGACGATCGCCTGCACCGGTGCCGCCGCCGGATCGTCGCCGAAGCCGATGATCGCCGGTACGGGCAGATATGCGGCGTCCAGGGCGAATCGGACCAGGTAGTCGAACGCGGTGCCGACGGTCGCCGGATCGGCGCTGCCGCCGGGCACCAGCAACTCCCCCGCGCCCGCACGGTAACGCTGCTGGATCGGCCGGACGTGCGGAAACCGGTCCAGCAGAAATGCCCGCAACGGGCTGTCGTCGTCCCGCAGCGCCGCGGTGAGGTTGGTGAATCGGTACACCCGACAACCGTTCCACGACAGCGGAACGCGCGAGTGTCATGATTGGGGACGTGGCGCAAGATGAGCAGGCGGATGACGGGTCCCGCCGACCCGACTTCCGGGAGCGGTACGGGGATGCAGTCGCAGCAGCTGAGCAGGTACGGCCCGGGAGTTTGCTCATCGCGGCCACCGAGTTGACCGAGCCGACCTTCCGGCGGACCGTGATCTACATCATCGAGCACAACGACGGGGGCAGCCTCGGCGTGGTGATCAACCGACCCAGTGAGATTCCGGTCGGCCGGGTGTTGCCTCGCTGGGCCACCCTGTCCCGGCCGACCTCGCTGTACGTCGGCGGACCGGTGAAACGCGATGCCGCACTATGTCTCGCGGTGTTGCGGGTGGGCGCCGAATGCGACAGCCGGGTGGGATTGCGCCGGGTCGCCGGCCGGGTGGCGATCGCCGACCTCGACGCCGATCCGCGCCGGTTGGCGCCGTTCGTCGAGGGGGCCCGGATCTTCGTCGGCTATTCCGGTTGGACGTTCGGTCAGCTGGAGAGCGAACTGGAACGCGGCGACTGGATGGTGCTGTCCGCGCGGGCCGGCGATCTGTTGGTCGACCCGCGGGTGGATCTGTGGGCGGCGGTGTTACGCCGTCAGCCGATGCCGCTCGCGTTGCTGGCCACCCATCCGATCGAGGTCGAGCGCAACTGACGCCGGTGCGCGCCGAGAATCTACCGACTGCGTAGTTATTCGGGGGCCGCGCGGCCCCACCGGTCGGCCAACGCGGCACAGACGATCAGTTGAATCTGGTGAAACAGCATCAGCGGGAGCAGCAGCAGGCCGATCGGCTGGCCGGCGAACAGCACGGTAGCCATCGGCAACCCGCTGGCCAGGCTCTTCTTCGACCCACAGAACACCACGACGATCCGGTCGCCCCGGCCGAATCGGAGTAGTCGGCTCAGTCCGGCCGACACCGCGAGCATCGCTGCGAGCAAGGCGCCGGTGCAGCCGAGCAGCGCCAGGACCTGCACTGGCGACACCGTGTGCCAGATTCCCTCGACCGTGCTCGCGCTGAACGCGCTGTAGACCACCAGCAGGATCGAGCCCCGGTCGACCAGCTTCAGCCCGGCCGAGTGGGCACTCACCCAGCCGGCGATCCAGGGTCGCAGCAACTGCCCGGCGACGAACGGCACCAGCAGCTGCCCGACGATGTCGAGCACCGACGACGGATCCACCGCGACTCCTCCGGTGGTGTGCATCAACGCGATCACCAGCACCGGGGTGAGGAACACACCCACCAGGTTGGACAACGATGCACTGACCACGGCACCGGCCACGTTCCCCTTGGCAATCGAGGTGAACACGATCGACGACTGCACCGTCGACGGCACCAGGCACAGATAGAGCAAGCCGGAGTACAGGTCGGCCGGCAACGCCGACGGCACGAGCAGCTGCGCGGCCCACCCGAAGATCGGAAACGCCAGATAGGTACACGCGAGCACGACGGCGTGCAACCGCCAATGCCGCAGCCCGGCCAGGGCCTCCCGAGTCGACAGCCGGGCGCCGTAGAGCAGGAACAGCCCGGCGATCGCAATCTTGGTGATCCACCCCAACATGTCCGCGCCGGCACCGCGCGCCGGCAGCGCGCCGGCCAGCACCGCAACCGCCAGGATTGCCAGCACGAACCCGTCGACCGGGAGTTTGCTGGGCAGCCGCACCGGCCCAGGCTAGTTGCTCAGCTCACGCCCGGTCGTGCAGCCGGTCGGCGTAACTGTTCAGTGCCCCGGCCATCGCGGCCGCTTTGTCCGCGGTGATCGTGAGGGTGAGCGAGCCGGTGGTGCCGATCCGGACCGCGGTCCCGGTTCGGGTGACGATGCCGTAGCGACCGGGGCGGCGTACCCGCAGGCCCCAGCCGCCGAAGTCACGCAACGCGCGGACCTCCACCACCTCGGCGCCGGTGATTTCGTCCAGGTCCACCGCCACCGAGGTCATGCCCAGATTGCGTACCCGTACCCCGCGCCGGTCGACGGTAATGCGGTAGCGGCTGAGCCACAGCAACAGCAGCGCAGCCGGTAGGGCTGTGTACAGCGGCCAGAGCGAGTCGGTGAACCAGCAGCCCAGCGCCACCCCGACCGCGAGCAACCCGCCGACGATGGTCAGATCGCGACCGCTGAATCCGACTGTCTCCGCCACCGGCACCGCCGGACCCCGCGGCAGCTCGACCGGCGGTGCCGCGGTCGCGGGCACCCGGGTCCGGTAATCCCGCAGGAGTCGGGCGCCGAGCAGACCGAGAGCGAACCCGACGAGTGTGCCCACGCCCAGCGTCCAGCCGGGGAATCGGGGTTCCGGTGCGACCTGGTCGAGCTGCACCCCTACCGCGCCGATCCCGACAGCCAGCAGCAGGCCGACCACCGGTAGCCCGACCAGGAGCATGGTGCGGCGCATCAGCAGCATCGCCTGAGCCAACGCGGCGATCGCACAGCAACCGCCGCCGACCAGCAGGATGACCAGAGCCATCTGCCAGCCGAAGGTGGTCGGGTTGCTGAACCCGTCGGGCTCGCTGCCCGACCAATGGGTCGCGATCCGGTCCGGTAGTCGGGCGCGCCAGGCCCCCACCACCCCGAGCTGGGTCGCGGCGGCGAGCAGCGGCAGCCCGATTCCGAAGACCAGTCCCCACGGGTCGACAATCCGGTGGTACCGCACGCCGCCAAGTGTGCCTGCCGGACACCGGCACCAGGCCCGAATCGGCCGACGAGCTCCGGTGCGATGCTGGTCGCCGACGGGAGGAGAGATCGTGTCGGTGGACAGTCGGCGTTCCGGCGCCCGACTCTTCCGGGCGGCGACGGTCGTTGCCGGCGGGGTCGTGCATCGGCCGGGCTGGCTCGAGGTGGCCGCCGACGGCCGGGTGAGTTCCGTCGGACCGCGCCCGCCGACGGGCGGTTCGGCGTGCCGGGCGACGGTCGATCTGCGGGACGGGACCGTCGTCCCCGGGTTCGTGGATATGCACGTGCACGGCGGCGGCGGCGCATCCTTCGACGCCGGCTCGCCCGAGCAGGTCCGCACCGCGATCGCCACGCATCGGGCGCACGGCACCACCCGGATGTGCGCGAGCCTGGTCAGCGCACCGCCGGAACTGCTCGTTCGCCAGGTCCGGGCGCTGGTACCGCAGGTGGAGTCCGGCGCGCTGGCCGGCATCCATCTGGAGGGACCGTGGCTGGCGGCGACCAGGTGTGGCGCGCACGACCCGGCAGCGTTGCGGCTACCGAAACAGGACGAGATTCGGCGGCTGCTCGACGCCGGCGCCGGCACCATCCGAATGGTCACCCTGGCCCCGGAACTGCCCGGCGCGCCGGCTGCGATCGAGCGGTTCCGGGCCGCCGGGGTGGTGGTCGCAATCGGGCACACCGAGGCCGACCACCGGCAGACCCGCGCAGCGATCGCCGCCGGGGCGTCGGTGGCCACCCACCTGTTCAACGCCATGCGGCCGATCGGCCACCGCGAGCCCGGCCCGGTCGTCGCGCTCACCGCGGACCCGCGGGTCACGGTCGAGCTGATCGCGGACGGGGTGCATCTCGATCCGGCGATGTATCGGTGGGTCGGCGGTCTGGTCGGTCCGAGCCGGATCGCGCTGATCACCGACGCGATGGCGGCGGCGGGTCGGCCGGACGGGGAGTACCGGCTCGGCACCCGCCCGGTCACCGTCACCGGCGGGGTGGCCCGGCTCACCGGTTCGTCCACGATCGCCGGCAGCACCGCGACGATGGACCGACTGTTCCGGATGGCCTGCGGAGTGCCGGACGGACCCGACGATTCCCGATTGCTCGCCGCGGTGCTGCAGACGTCCACGGTGCCGGCCCGGGCGCTGGGTATCCCGGTGCACGACCTGTCCCCCGGCACGCTCGCCGACCTGGTCGTGCTGTCGCCGGAGTGGGAAGTGCGGCAGGTGTTTTCGGCGCTTGATTAGCCCCGGCGACGAAACAGCCTGCTTCGCCGCCGCAACCGCACCCCGGCGTGCGCCGCGAACGCTCGACCGTCCGCGGCAGTGCTCGTCTTCGGCCTACCGGCGGCCCACGCCGTGAACGTCGGTAGATAGTCGGCGCCGAGTGCGGCGACCAGCATCGGATATCGCTGCGCTACCTCGTCGGCGCGTTTGTGCAGCAGCGCGCGGGCGGTGACGGCCAGGTCGGCGGCGTCGAAGCCGGGCGGTACTGGTCCGTCCGCGACCAGCGCCCGGACCAGCGCCGCCTGCTCCTGCGCCAGACTCATCCGATCACCGCGACGCTGCCCGGCGTGACCCGGCGCCGGCCCGCGGCGTCCGCGATCGCGTCCAACTCGGCGAACAACTGCGCCCGCGGCGGGTAGTTGCCGTCGCGTTCGAGCAGGAACGGCACGGGCCCGGCGGTGGCCGTCGTCCGTTCCGCCACCGCGGTGACCAGCGCCAACACCTCGGCGGGAACCGGATCGGTATGCGTGTCGTGGTAGCGGTCGTCGGCGACGTGCCCACCGGCGACATGGCAGTAGGCGACCCGTTCGATCGGTAGCCGGGCCAGCTCGACAGCGGGATCGCGGCCTCGGTTGCGTGCGTTCGCGTAGACGTTGGCGACGTCGAGCAGGAGATACACACCGGTACGGTCGAGCAGCTCGGTAAGGAACTCGGCCTCGGTGAATTCCGCGTCCGGCCAATCGAACAACGCCGCGATGTTCTCTACCGCGAGCGGCACCGGGAGCCCATCCTGGGTGCGGGCGATATTGCGCACCACCACGTCCAGCGCTTCCCGGGTGCGGGGCAACGGGAGCAGATGCCCCGCTTCCAGCCCACCCCCGCGGACGAACGCGATGTGCTCGCTGACCAGCGGTGCCGATACCAGCTCGGCGCAGCGGGCCAGGTGCGATACCCGCGCCGGGTCGATTCCGTCGGCGCTGCCCAGCGACAGCCCGATCCCGTGTGGCACCACCGGTACGCCCGACGCGAGCAGGTCCGCCAGCTCGTCCGGGACGGCGCGGCCGAGCGATTCGGCGATCACTTCGGCGAACGCCGGCCGATCGAGTTCGGCGATCAGCCCGCAGATTTCCGGCCGCCAGCCGATCCCGACCCCACTCGGCAGCAGGCCGGTCATCCGCCGCACCCCCCGCCACCGCCACCGCTGCTGCATCCACCGCCACCGCCACCGCCGCAACCGCCGCCACTGCTGATGGTTCCGCCGCAGCTGCTCCCGCCGCTGCCGCCGGTCGATTCGACCCCGGCTGCGGCGGCCAGACTCGGATCGAGCGACCACAAGGCCGCTCCGCCGAACAGCCCGGCGGCCAGCCCGGCCCCGCCTGGGCCGTACGCGGCGAGTGCCGGTCGGTTCCCCGGCCGTAGCGCCTGGTTGCGTCGGGTTGCCGCTTGCAGCGTCCGGTTGCCGAGCCGGGTCCGGCGCTGCGGCAGGCAGAGCACCACCAAGACCACCCCCAACACGGTCACGGCCAGCACCAGCAGCAACACCGGCTTGCCGTTCGCGAGGCCGGCGAAGATCCGGGCGATCCCGACGAGCAGCACGAGCAGCACCGGGAATGCGGTGAACAGTCGGTCCCGACGTTGATCCGGCGAGGTGAGCAGGCCCGCGTCGGTCAGCGACGTCCGTAGCCGGGCCAGCGGGTCGGCCAGCTCGCTGCGCAGCTCGGGCAGGCTCTTCCCGCCGTGGCCGAGCGCGTCGTACACCGCGCGGGTGAACGGTTCCAGGCGGCCGGGTCGCCGGTCGGTATGCCCGCCGGTGGAATCGATCAGTCCGTCCGCGCGTAGCTGTGCCATCGCAGCGGCGATGGCGTTGACGTCCCGGTTGAGCATGCCGGCCTCGGGGCCGGTCGGCGTCCGCTCCGGGTCGGCATCCGGGCGGCCGTCTCGGGCTCGGCGGACCAGGACGGTGAGCAGCACGGCACCCACCGCGACGAACAGATAACCCAGCAGGAACATCGGGCCGGGAATACCCCAGGTATCCATTGCTAGTCCTCCCCCGAGGGTGCCCGCGGTTCGGGCGGCAGCACACTCAATAATGAGCGGCTACCGGGGCTATCGCCAGTTTGGTTTCTCGTAGAAATGTCCGCCCCTAGCTGTGCGGACCTGCCGGCGCGCATCCGTCGCGCAGCGCGCAGCTGCCGCAGGCTTGGCCACAGCCGTCGTCGGCGACGGGCGCAGCCGCCTGCGAGGCAACGGTCGCGCCGATCCCGGCGGTGCCCAGCGCCAACCCGACCAGACCCAGCGCAGCGAGCCAACCCCACGGCCCGGGCAGCGCCAGTGTCGCGGCGCCGGCCACCGCGATCAGCACGGCGGCGGTGAGCACGGCGGGCGCGGCCGCTCGGTTCACCGTCCGGAACGCGGCGTCGTCCTGCATCGATGCTTCGGTGCGTACGCCGAACCCGCTGCTGCGGGGCAGCCGGCCGAACCAGCCGGCGAGGCCGGACATCGCGCCGGCCGCGGCCAGCACGAACAGCACGACGGAGATCACGAACACCCGGTCAGGGTATCGGGCCGGTCGATCAGCGGCGGCTCCAGCGTCGCGCCGCGACCCGGAATCAGGCGTACCCCGGGTGGCATCATGGGAAGGCGTGACGGTCACGAGCAGCCGAGTGGTGCGTTGTCCCCAGTGCAGTACCAAGAACCGAGTGCCCGACGCCACCCACGGGACGCCGCGCTGCGCGAACTGTAAGCACGACCTGCCGTGGCTGGTGGATGCGTCGGACACCGATTTCGACCAGATCGTCGATACGAGCAAGCTGGTGTTGGTCGATCTCTGGGCAGCATGGTGTGGGCCGTGCCGCATGGTCGCGCCGGTGTTGGCGAAGCTCAGCGTCGAGTTCGCCGGCCGGCTCAAGGTGGTCAAGGTCGACGTCGACCGATCGCCCCAGCTGGCCCAGCGCTATCGCGCGCAGAGCATCCCGATGCTGCTGTTCCTGCAAGACGGGCAGGTGGTCCGGACGGTCGTCGGGGCGCAGCCCGAGGGCACGCTACGAACGATGATCACGAGCCGGCTGGATGCTGCGGGTGAGCCGCGGGCGTAGCGAGCGTCAGAACGCCGCTTCGGACACGCTCATCACCTCGTCGTCGAGCTCGGCGATGATCGTCCGGGCGGCCGACAGCTCGGGGAGCACGGTGCGGGCGAAGAACTGCGCGACCGCGATCTTGCCCTCGTAGAACGCGCCGTCTGCGGGGACCACGGTGTCGGCGTCGAGGGCGCGTAGCGCTGCTGCGGCCGCGACGAGCAGCCGCCATCCGATCAGCAGATCGCCGACCGCCAGCAGGAACCGCACCGAGGCGAGCCCGATCCGGTACAGCAGCCGGGCTTGCTGCTGCGCCTCGGTCAACCAGCCGATCATCGTGCCGGCCGAGGCTTGCACGTCGGCCAGTGCCGTTGCCAGCAATGCGCGTTCGGTTTCGAGGTGTTTGCCGCCGACCTCGTCGTCGAGGAACTGCGTGATCTGCGCGGAAATGTGGGCCAGCGCAACGCCGCCGTCTCGGGCGATCTTGCGAAAGAAGAAGTCCTGTGCCTGGATCGCCGTCGTACCTTCGTACAGCGAATCGATCTTGGCGTCGCGCACGTACTGCTCCAGCGGGTAGTCCTGCAGGAAGCCGGAACCGCCGAGTGTCTGCAGGGATTCGGCCAGGCACTGGTAGGCGCGCTCGGAACCGACTCCCTTCACGACCGGCAGCAGCAGATCGTTGACCCGCGCGGCCGTCGCTGCGTCGGCGCCGGAAACATGCGCCGCGACGAGGTCGTCCTGGTGCGCGGCGGTATAGAGATACACGGCGCGCAAGCCCTCGGCGTATGCCTTCTGGCGCATCAGCGACCGCCGCACATCCGGATGGTGGATGATGGTCACCTTCGGCGCATTGCGGTCGGCCATCGTCGTCATGTCCGCGCCTTGCACGCGCGTTCGGGCGTACTCCAGGGCGTTCAGGTACCCGCTCGACAGGGTCCCGATCGCCTTCGTGCCCACCATCATTCGCGCGAATTCGATCACCTTGAACATCTGCGCGATGCCGTCGTGCACCTCGCCGACCAGCCAGCCCTTGGCCGGAACGCCGTGCTGGCCGAAGGTGAGTTCGCAGGTGGCCGAGCCCTTGAGACCCATCTTGTGCTCCACCCCGGTGACGAACACGCCGTTGCGTTCCCCCGGTTCGCCGGTGCCCGGGTCGAAGAGGTACTTCGGCACGAAGTACAGCGACAGCCCTTTCGTCCCGGGGCCGGCTCCCTCGGGCCGGGCGAGGACGAGATGGAAGATGTTCTCGAACATGTCGCCCGAGTCACCGCTGGTGATGAAGCGCTTCACCCCGTCCAGGTGCCATGAGCCGTCGTCCTGCCGTACGGCTTTCGTGCGCCCCGCGCCGACATCGGAACCGGCGTCCGGTTCGGTCAGCACCATGGTGCCGCCCCACGCGCGTTCGGCCGCGATCGCCGCCCACCGCTTCTGCTCTTCGGTGCCCACGTGAAAGAAAATGTCCGCGAAGGTGTTTCCGGACCAGTAGAGGTGAACGGCGGGATTGGCGCCGAGAAACATCTCGACGATCGACCAGGTGAGCACCTTCGGCGCGGGCGCGCCGCCGACTTCCGGCGCCAGACCGAGTCGATCCCAACCGCTGTCGAGCGCCGCCCGCAGCGACCGCTGCATCGACTCGGGCAGCGTCACGGTGTGCGTTTCCGGGTCGAAGGTGGGCGGATTGCGGTCGGCGTCGGCGAACGACGCGGCGTAGGGTCCCTCGGCCAGGCGCCGGACTTCCACGAGGATGTCGTGGATCGTCTCCCGGTCGAGTCCCTCGAAGGCCCCCTCGGCCAGGACGGGCTCGAGGTCGAGGACCTCGAAGAGGTTGAACTCGAGATCGCGGACGTTGCTCTTGTAGTGCCCCACGACGCCTACTTCCTTTGCTGTTACACCGGTTGCCACCGGCACCGGTTCCGGCCGCCGCAGCGTTCCCGAGGCCGCACTCGGCCGAAATCTGACGCCATCGAATGGCGTCCGACGCACGATAACATGTGTAATACCATTCGTGATAGCTAGTGTCATAGCCATCTCGTACGATTGCTCGGTGGATACCCGAGGCGATTCGGACATGCGGGCGCGGCTCCTGGAAGCGGCGGCGGCGCTGCTGGCCGAGCAGGGCCCGAACGCGCTGTCCACCCGGCGCATCGCCGCGGCGGCCGAGACCTCCACGATGGCGGTCTACACCCAGTTCGGCTCGATCGACGCGTTGGTGCGCGCCGTCGTCGACGAAGGGTTTCAACGGTTGGCGGATGCGTTTGCCGCGTGCCCGAACAGCCTCGATCCCGTCGCCGACATCGCTCGAATCGGCCTCGCCTACGTTGCGAACGCCCGCCGAAATCCCAACCTGTATCAGGTCATGTTCAGCACGGCATCGCTCGGGCGCTTCCGCCCGGTCACCCCGCAGGAGTTGCAGACCGGCCGGCGCGACACCTTCGATGTGGTGACCGCTGCGTGTACCCGGGCCGTGGCGGCCGAGCGCTTCCGGCCGGCGGATGGGGTCGTGCTGTCCACGCAGTGGTGGATCGTCCTGCACGGATACTGCATGCTCGAGCTCGCGCACTACATCGGTGCACACGCCGGCGTGCCGAAGATCCTGTCCCCGATGTTGTCGAACCTTTTCGTCGGTCTCGGTGACGAGCCCGGGCGAGCCGCATCCTCGATCGTCGCCGCCGGCCTGTCGACTCCGGTGAGTACCTGAACCCGGTGGTCACCCCCGCTCGTAGCGAACCTTGACGCGGCAAAACGATCTGGCTAACCTACTAAACTAGTTGTATATAAAGTTATGCGGATAGTAGGAGAGTTGGATGCATCCCTTTCGTGCCGCCGTCGAAGCTCGTGACCACGAAGCGATGGTCGCCCTGCTCGACGACGACGTCGTCTTCCACAGTCCGATCGCCCACCGGCCCTATGCGGGCAAGGCCGTCGTCGGTGCGATTCTCGGCGCGGTCCTGCGGATCTTCGAAGACTTCGAGTACGAACGTGAGATCGGCGATCCGGCCGCCCGCGACCATGCCTTGATCTTCAGGTGCACGGTCGACGGTCTGCAGCTGCAAGGCTGCGATTTCCTCACCGTGAACGAAGCCGGCAAGATCACCGACTTCACCGTCATGCTCCGCCCACTCAAAGCCGTCATGGCATTTGCGGAACGGATGAACGTCGAGTTCGCCGCGGCGATGGCAGCCCTCGACGCGTGACAGTCTGACCGCCGCGGGCGATGCCGGCCGGCCGTGCGAGCGTGCTGATCACCCATTTCGAGTCGGGCGACATGTACTTGCCAGGCGGTTGGGATCAGCGTGCGCGAGCGTGGCCGACGGCCCAGGCGATCATCGGGAACTGGAGTGGGAGGCGGAGCCAGGCGGCCCACTCGAACGGGGTGTTGGGCCGGCCGGCGTCGACAGCCATCTGGATGTTTGCCGGGTAGACGGCGGCGATGGTGGCCGCGGCAGCCCAGCCGCCCGCCCGTCGCTGCGCCGGATCGTTCGACAACAACAGGGCGCCGCTGGCAGCCTCGGCCACGCCGCTGGCGTAGGTCCAGAACCGCGGCGCCCCCAGCCGCTTCGGCACGATCGCCATGAAGGGTTTCGGTACCACGAAGTGCAGCACACCCATGGCGACCATGACCGTGGCGCCGACCTGCCGGGATCGGCGGCGCCTGTCCGTCTCGCCGAACGACTCGTCGGCGTCGTGGTTGACCACGGTTGCACTGTAGCCGATGAGTCCCGTAACGCACGGCGATCGTGCCCGGCGCACCGGCGGTACTACGCTGATCGATCGTGCAGAAGGTCGAGGTCCAGGTGCCGCCCGAGTCGGCGGTCGAGCAACCGCGCGAGCGCTACACCGCCGAACTCGCGCAGCGCATCGAACAGAAGTGGCAGCAGCGCTGGCGGGAGCGGGGCACATTCCACGCTCCCAACCCGGTCGGTCCGCTGAGCGCACCCGACGGCGCCTCGGTCCCGCCGGACAAGCTGTTCGTCCAGGACATGTTCCCCTACCCGTCCGGTGCCGGACTGCACGTCGGGCACCCGCTGGGCTATATCGCGACCGATGTGTTCGCCCGGTTTCATCGGATGCGCGGGGAGAACGTGCTGCACGCGCTCGGCTACGATGCATTCGGCCTGCCCGCCGAGCAGTACGCGGTGCAGACCGGCACCCACCCGCGGATCACCACCGAGACCAACATCGCGAACATGCAGCGGCAGCTGTCCCGGCTGGGGCTCGGACACGACGAACGCCGCTCGTTCGCCACCACCGATCCCGACTACTACCGCTGGACCCAGTGGATCTTCCTGCAGATCTACCATTCCTGGTACGACCGAGACCAGAACCGGGCACGACGGATCGACGAACTGGAGCACGAGTTCGCCGACGGCACCCGGACCGTGCCGGGCGGTTGCGTCTGGACCGACCTGACCGCGAGCGAGCGGGCCGACCTGCTGGACACCTATCGCCTGGTCTACCTGTCGGATTCGATGGTCAACTGGTGCCCCGGCCTGGGCACGGTACTGGCCAATGAGGAGGTCACCGCCGACGGTCGCAGCGAGCGGGGAAACTTTCCGGTCTTCCGTAAGCGCCTGCGGCAGTGGATGATGCGGATCACTGCGTACTCCGATCGACTGGTCGACGACCTGGACCTGCTGGACTGGCCCGAGCAGGTCAAGACGATGCAGCGCAACTGGATCGGCAGATCGGTCGGCGCCCAGGTCCGATTCGCCTCGCCCGCGGGTGATTTCGAAGTGTTCACGACCCGGCCGGACACCCTGTTCGGCGCCACCTACGTCGTGCTCGCGCCCGAGCACGAGCTGGTGGACGCGCTGATCGCGCCCACCTGGCCGGCGGGCACCGACCCGCGCTGGACCGGCGGCGCCGATACCCCGGCCGAAGCGGTCGCCACCTACCGCCGCTCGATCGCCGCGAAATCGGATCTGGAACGGCAGGAGAACAAGGACAAGACCGGCGTCTTCCTCGGCAGCTACGCCACCAATCCGGCGAACGGCGCGCAGATCCCCTTGTTCACCGCCGATTACGTGCTGCTCGGTTACGGCACCGGCGCGATCATGGCGGTGCCCGGTCACGACGAGCGCGACCAGGAGTTCGCCGAGGCGTTCGGCCTGCCGATCGTCGAGGTGGTCGGCGCCGACGGGGTATTGCACGACTCCGAGTATCTGGATGGTCAGGACGTCGCGACGGCCAAGGCCACCGTCGTCGCTCGCCTGGAGGCGGTCGGCCGCGGTGTCGGCCGAACCGAATACAAGCTGCGGGACTGGCTTTTCGCCCGTCAGCGGTACTGGGGTGAGCCGTTTCCCATCGTCTACGACGCCGCCGGCCGCCCGCATGCGTTGCCGGAATCGATGCTGCCGGTGACCCTGCCGGAGCTCGACGACTTCGCGCCGGTCTCGTTCGACCCGGACGACGACAGCTCCGAGCCGTCGCCGCCACTGGCCAAGGCGACCGACTGGGTCAGCGTCGAGCTCGATCTCGGCGACGGCCCGCAGACCTACACCCGCGACACCAACGTGATGCCGAACTGGGCCGGGAGCAGCTGGTATCAGCTGCGTTATATCGACCCGACCAACCAAACCGAGTTCTGCGCCGAGGACAACGAGGCCTACTGGGTCGGTCCGCGACCCGAGCTGTACGGCGCCGGCGACCCGGGCGGCGTGGACCTGTACGTCGGCGGGGTGGAGCACGCGGTCCTGCATCTGCTGTATTCCCGGTTCTGGCACAAGGTGCTGTTCGATCTCGGCCACCTCACCTCGTCGGAGCCGTACCGGCGGCTGTTCAATCAGGGCTACATCCAGGCGTTCGCCTACACCGACTCGCGCGGTGCCTACGTGCCCGCCGAAGAGGTCGTCGAGCGAGACGGACGCTTCACTTACCAAGGGGTCGAGGTCTTCCAGGAGTACGGCAAGATCGGCAAGTCGCTGCGTAACGCGGTGTCGCCGGACGAGATGTACGACCGCTACGGTGCGGATACCTTCCGGTTCTACGAGATGTCGATGGGGCCACTGGACGCCTCCCGGCCGTGGGCGACCAAGGACGTGGTCGGTGCTCATCGCTTCCTGCAACGGATCTGGCGGGTGGTGGTCGACGAGGAGACCGGCGCGACCCGGGTCGTCGACGCCGAGCCGGATGCGGCGACGCTGCGGCTGTTGCACCGCACGATCGACGGCGTGACCGCGGATTATGCTGCGCTGCGCGACAACACCGCGGGCGCCAAGCTGATCGAGCTGAACAACCATCTGACCAAGCAGTTTCCGGCCGGTGCCCCACGGTCGGTGGTGAAACCGCTGGTGCTGATGCTCGCGCCGCTCGCGCCGCACTTGGCCGAAGAGCTGTGGGAACGACTGGGGAACAACGCGTCTCTCGCGCACGGCCCGTTCCCGATCGCCGATCCGGCGCTGTTGGCCGCGGACACGATCGAACTGCCGGTGCAGGTGAACGGCAAGGTGCGCAGCAAGATCACCGTGCCGGCCGCCGCGACCCCGGCCGAGATCGAGGCGGCCGCGCTGGCCGACGAGAAGATCGTCACGAACCTGGCCGGCGCCGCGCCGCGCAAGGTGATCGTGGTGCCCGGTCGACTGGTCAACGTAGTCCGGTAGCGGCGGGTGCGGACGGCGTCGTAGGCGGACGGAGCGTCGGTCGGACGCCAACGTTCTGGTCGCATTGCACCTTCCGGGTCACGTTCACCACCGGCCTGGTCACCTTCGACCAGAAGATCGGCCCCGACGCTCACGCCCGCAGATCGGAACATGGTCTGCACGCTCGGCTGACGTGCCGCGGCCAGATGTTGAGGTGTTCAGACCGCGCGGTGGTCGACCTGGTATCGGTGCAGCTGCGGGTCGCGCGACAGTAGCGTCAACTGCTCGCAGCGGGCCTGCGCCACGAGCATCCGATCGAACGGGTCGTGGTGCAACGGCGGTAGGCCGCCCGCCTCGGCCGCATGGTTCGAGCGGCGGCGCTGAAGAACACCTCGTCCTCGGTATCGATCGACTCCTCGACCTGGGATCCGAGCGCCGGGTCGTCGGCAAGCCACCAAAGCAGTACGTGGGTGTCGAGCGGCAGTCTCATCGGCCCTGGTGGAAGTCGTTCGCGATCGCCGCGTTGACTTCAGCGGCGTCCCAGTCCTCCGCGAGCCGCAGGCGGCCACGCAGCATGCCCCGCCCACGTCGCCGGACCGTCCCGGCCGCCGGCACCACCTTCGCCACCGGCGTGCCGGCCCGGTTGATGACAATCTCCTCGCCCTGCTCGACGCGCTCCAGGATCCGGGACAGGTGCGTCTTGGCCTCGTGCACGTCGTAGCTTGCAAGTGGCTCGCTCATCGGACCAGCCTCCTTGGCTGAGGCTACGCCGAGTCTGTCCCCAGCGGATGTCGAAGCAAGCGGGGTGGCAGGGGTTGTCGGCTGATCGAACGACTTGACCATCGCGCCGCGCGTCGCCGAAACTCCCGATATGCAACCGAATGCGTCAGCCGGCTCAGACGCGTGCAGTACAGCGGGAAGCAGACTCGGTCGTCGGCTGCTGGGCGTCGCTTTTGTCGTCGCGGTCGGATGGACCACAGGCTGCGCCGACAATACAAGCTCGGGGGCCGGCTCCAGCCCGACAGCCGACCCCGGCCTTGGTGCCACCACTACGTCCTCGACGATCACGGCCACGACAACCACGGCCACGATGACGGGCGCGAGCGGCCCGTCGGGAGGACACGGCCTGCTCTTCCGAACCGGCGCGAGCACCTCGCACGTAACGATCCACGTCGTCGACCCGGAGACCGGAAAGTCGGCGATACATCAGAAGTTCGACGCTGACGATGCCGACGTACAGCTGGCACCGGCAACATCCGGCGGGCGAGATACCACTCGGCACGACGTGTCCCCGGACGGGTCGTTGATCGTGGCGACGAAGACGGTGCGCGGCGAAACGCACGCCGGGTGGGTCGACCGGAGCGGGAAGTTCACCGACGTCACGGCAGCGGTGTCGGGCACCAACGATTTTCGGCCTCCTGCGAAGCACGAACCGTTCGGCTTTGACCGAGCGGGAAACTACTACTACACCGACCGTGCCGCCGAAACCGGCTATCCGCCGATACTGCGTGTAGCGATCGAGCGACCGGACGCCGCCACGGACACCGGATCGACCTACAACGCTTCCGGTTTCCGCGGCGACTATGTCTGGACCGCGAACGGAGAGCTCTGGACAAAGGACCGCGGCCCGCTGCCGTCCGGCTACACCTACTGCACGCTCTCCAACCGGGTGTACTGGATCGACGACCATCGTTTCGTCGCGGGTGACGGTCTCGGGAGCAACCTGTATGTGGGTGAACTGAGCGCGATTCGGGATGAGGGCTCGTCGTGCACCAACGGCGCGACCAAGCTCCTTCCGGAGGGCGCGGCGCTCAGGCTGGGTGATGCGGTTGCGAATCCAGCCGGCGACTCGATCGCCTTCTACGCAGATACCCGGGATTTCAGTGGCATCTACCGTGTTCCGGTGTCGGGTGGAGCGCCGGTTCGGACCGTACTGACCGGCGATGTCATCGAGGATTTCGGAGAGTCGATCATCACGGGCACCGGGATTCACAGTGATGTCGAGCGGACCTACTACTACGACATCGTGGGTTGGATCTGATCCACCGTTCGCATTCGGACCCGGCGCGGCGCAAGGGTTTCGGTGAGTAGTCGCGGTCGCCGGCGGCACGGTTACGTCGAACTCGAGTAGTCGGCCACCGACCCGGCAGGGTTCCGGTGTGGTCGAGCGAGTTTGGCAGGTTCCCGATAACTGTTCCACCCGGTTGTAGAGCCAGGTTGTTTGGTACCGGTTTCAGTTGATCTCGCAGGCCACGGTGTGTGGGTGTGCCGGCAGGCGGCAGCGTACTCGGCCGGGGTCAGGTAGCCCAGCGCCGAGTGACGGTGGCGGGTGTTGTGGTCAGTTCCTTGGCGGCGTCGGTGTCCATCCCGCCGTAGGCGCGGCGCCAGTTGTACAACGTCGCCGGCGACACCCCCAGCTCGGCTGCCACTTCCTCACCTCCCACAATGGAGCCGATCTGGTCGCCACGATCTGCAATGGCCGCGGTCGTGGCAGAAGTATCCGTGGTGTCCTAACTCAGGACAACAATTTCCCGTGCAGGATGTTGTCCCAGGTTGCGGCGGCGCCCTCGGCGAGCAGGTCGCCGACCTCGATGGCCGTGTCCGCGACCTCTTCTACGACCGGCGCGATCTGATCCTCGATCACATGTTCCACATAGGTGACTGGAGCGGTTGCGGCGGTGTACAGCGCGCCGAGCGGATCGTTCCACACGTAGTTCCCGGCCATCAGCAATCCGTCCAATGACCAATCGGTCCGGGCCAGCTCGCGGCCCAGCTGGTCGTAGACGACAGTGGCCACCGTGAACAACACACCGGCTTTCGACCCGACTTCTTTCCCGAGTTTTGCCAATGTTTCGGGGTCGAAGATGCGGGCAGCGCGCCACGCTTGGAACTGGGTGTCCAGACTCGTGCCTACGACAGTGGTGGCTCCCGTCAGGACAAACCCTTCGTAATCGCCATGCCGCAGCTGATTGATCAGCTGCAACGCGGTCAACCCGGTTGCCGCCTTGGACCAGTTCGATCCCGGCTTCTCGGATCCTGCAATCGAGAACAATGTGGAGAACAACGACAAGGTCTGATCTCGCCGGTGTCGCCGATCCGGAGCGTCCGGCTTGCTGCCGGGAATCCCGGGGGTCACCACGGGCGGAGCCGTGCCACCGCCGTCGGGCGGATCCACCACCGGAGAGTCGTTGTCGGCGGCGGCGGCGGACACGATTTCCAGGATGTCCGTGCCGTTGTCCGTGATCGCGATCGCGAATATGCGCTGGCCGGCCGAGAAGAACTGCAGTTGGCTCGAGCCCAGGGCGGTCACCCCGCCGTTCTCTCCCGGCGCTACGCCGGCCAGGAACTGATAATTCCCCGTGCGGTAGTCGTACTCATCGGTGACGACGATGACACCGCCGTCGGAGGTCGCGAATGCATGGCGTGGAGAGCCCAGAACCGCGACAGCGGTCCCGGCCGGGTCGTCCGGCGAGATCACGGTGGCGTAGATCCAGTTCGAGCCGGTTTCCGCGTCGAATGCGCTCGTGAGGATCCGGAGCGTGTTGTCGGGACTCAGCCCCGCGGCCGGCATCAGGATGCCCAGGGTGTCCCCGGGGATCGTCCGGGTAATCGCGGGGGTGCCGTCCTCGGTGAGGATCATCAGGAGCGTTGTGGGCTGGTCGGCAATCGGGTAGGTACCTATCGCCACGGCGATTGTGCCGTCCGGGGTCACCGCGACCGTTCGCGATCCCACCATGGTGTTGCTGTTGCCATAGCCGGGGATCGTCTGGACCGAGATGTCGCCGTTCGGGCCGACGATTGCGAGATGGACCAGCGGACCCTGCGCCGCAGGCTCGGTGGTGGCCAGAATCAGCCGGCCGGTCGGGGTCAGGATCAGGCCGCCGTCGGGCGGCCCGGGGATCTGCCGGGTCTCGCTACCGTTCGCCCCGATTGCAGTCAGATAGGTGGTCCAGGTGCCGGCGGCATCGTCGTACCGAACCGTCGCGAGCGCGACGACGCCGGCCGGTGTGACGACCACCTCGCCGACCGGGCCGCCCGGGATCGGGTCGGACGTCGTGACCGTGCGGTCGGGTGCGACCGTGCTCAGGTAGACAGTCCGGCCTCCGGTGGCGTCGAACAGGATCGTCTCGACCACCAGAGTGCCGTTCGGCGCCACCGTCACTTCGCGTGCCGGTGCGCCCGGGATCGAGCGCGTCGTGGTCACCGCATCGTCGGGTGCGACGAAGTTGACGTAGGAGCGCCAGGTATCCGCATCGCCGGTGAATTCGGTGGTCAGCATCACCACCGTGCCGTCGCCCGTGACGACCGGCGGCGCGCCCAGCTCTCCCGGCATCGATCCGGGTACGGCGACCGGCCGGACCGAACCGTTCGGCGTGACGTAATAGTAGACGTCCTCGACTTTCGAGTAGAAGACCGGACCACCTTGTTCCGTATCCACCGCATCCTCGTACCGGATGGCGAGCACTACCGCGGTGCCGTCCGGAGTCAGGGTCAAGCTGCCGCCGGCACCATTGGGGATCGGGCTCGAGGTGCGGACCGTGCCGTCCGGCGCCACAAAGTTGACGTAGGAGGTCCAAGCCTGGGGTGTCGGGCCGTAGTCCTCCCGAACGAACACCACGGTGCCGTCGGGGGCGACCTTTATCGTGTCGTCGAAGAGAAAAGACGAGCTGACGCGGTATCGGTCGCGGATCGGGCCGGTCGTCGTGGCCGTACCGTCGGGCCGGAGGAAGGTGACGTACGAGACGGGGCCGGTCGCGAGCGGTTCGCTGCTGTATCCGCTGCTGAAGACGATGACCGTTCCGTCCGGGCGATCGAGGACGGACACGACGTAGCCGGGCACCGCGCCGGCCCGCAGAACTGTTTCCGGCCCGCCGGTGTCGGCCGCAGCCACGCTGCGGCTCGCTGCCGGGGCGATCCGCTCACTTGTGGGGTCCGAGCTTCCGGTCGCGACGAAAGCAGTTCCGACAGGAGGGATGTCGTCGTCCGACCGGCGGAGCATTCGTGGATCCGCATAGATCGGCACGACGCCCTGCGGGTCTCCGAGCTGCGCGGTGGCACGGAAGGCTGCTTCGAGCACCACACCACCGGCAGCGTCCCGCGCCGCGTACACGTCGACCTTCAGCTCGTCTGCCGCGCCATCGTCGGCGGAGTCCGGAGTCACCGCGACGGAATCGCCCGGGTGCACCAGTCGACTCGCCGTCGCCGGCCCGGCCTCCTCGCCTGCGACCGACCCGTTGGTGACCACGAGTTGGTCGTGATCTGTGGTGTTGGTGTAGGTCACACCGGATTCGGACCGTTCGAAAGCTGTCCCGCCGTCCGCGTCCGGATCGGTCCAGGCGTAGTTCGGTAGATCCAGCTCGCCGGGCAGGAACACCCCGGACGGATCGAGTTCGGGCCGGTCGACCGGCGTCGCCGGGTCGCTCGCGCGATCGTCGGCGGCTGCCGCCAGGTCCGGCTCCGTGGAGTCGGATGGTGTCGTCACCGCCGGTGGGCCGACCGGATCTATTTGCGGCAGAAAGGGTACCGGAGCGGCCGGTTCGGCTGCAACTTCGGTCGCGGTGTCCTGTGGACCGGGATCGGCCGGTGTCGCGACCGGCGGTGCGGATGGATCCGCGTCGGTCGTCGGGTCCGGCTGGACCGGGACGACGGACCCGCCGGTTTCGGTCGAGTGGCCCACCGGATCGGCAACCGATTGTGGAGCAGGCTCGGACTCCGGACTTCCGGTGGTTGCAGTCGACGGATCGGTGCTCTGGACCGGCGCCGGCTCGGCTGTCGGCTGCTCGGTCTCGGATTCCGAGTCCGTCGTGGGCTCGGCCTGGTTCGCCGAACCCTTCGGCGCCGAGTCTTCGTCCACCGAGTCCTTTGTTGCCGAGTCCTTTGCCGCGGACTCTTTTGCTGGGGACTCTTTTGCGGTCGGCTGTTTGGCCGCGGAATCCGCCTCGTCGGGATCGGCCGCTGCCGACTTGGATCGAGGCGAGTCCGACGAGCCGTTCGAGTCGGATGAACTCGACGAGCTGTCGTGCCCTGCCGAGTCGGACGGCTCGGCGAAGGCGACGCCACTACCGCCCGCGGCGATCGCCGCGCCTACCGCCAACGCTGAGGCGGCTATTTTGATGTGGCGCAACGTATTGGTGTTCATCGGGACCCTGTCGCCTGGAGCCGGGGATTGGCTGCAGCGATCGTATGGCCGCACGCCGGACAGCGATATCCCCCGAACAGACGACTCGACGGGTCGGGTGCCCCGGGTCAGCTCAGACCTCGCAGCGCCCGGGTGAGCGCGGCCCCGGTCGTTGCGGGCAGTGCACCGAAGAAGTCCTGGTCGACAGCTTCGACGAGGGCGATGGCGCGGGGGGCCAGGTCGTCGCCGCGCGGGGTGGTGTGCAGCCGGCGGGCTCGGCTGTCGTCCGGGTCCACCTCGCGGCCGAGCAGTCCGGCGGTTTCCAGCGCCCGGATCACCTGCGAGGCCATCTTGACGTCGACCCCGGCGAAGTCGGCCAGCGCGACCTGGGTGGGATGCTGTCCGGACCGGTTCAGCCACCAGCAGGTGGCCAGCAGGACGAACTGGACGTGGGTCAGTCCGAGCGGCTTCAGCGCCGCGGTGATCTCGCGCTGCCAGCGCAGGGTGACCCGCCAGAGCAGGAATCCGGGGCTGGTGTCGGGGGTCTGCACGACACTCAGCCCGCTCGGTCGACCGCGCGTGCGCGCAGGTTGGCCAGCACGTCGGGGAAGTCTGCCGACACCATCTCGCCGACCTCTCGGGCGACCTCGTCCGGCACGGGACCGGCGACGGTGATCCGGTAGATCACGACGCTTCCCGCACCGGCCGCGGTCACCAGGTGCCGGACCGTGATCTGCAGGCCCTCGAACTCGGTCAGATCACTGATCTCGGCGCCCTCGCGCAGCGCGACGATCGAGCTGGTGATCGGGTCCTCCCCCGGCGGGGTCATCACGAAACTCGTGCCGACCGCGACCGGTCCGTCCAGCGCGATCGACTCGACTCCGTCGTTCCAGTCCGCCCAATGTTCGACATCGCGCAACAGCGGCCACACCACCTCGGCCGGGACCGGAATCTCGATGCTGTAGTCGGTGCTCCACACCTTAAGTCCCTCCGCAGATCATCTGCGCACAGATTACCTCCCCGGCGCGTTCGCCTGCCGGCCGAGGTCGATCCCGACGTTTCCGGCTCGCCTTGTCAGCGGTCGATAGCTATATCTACCGATTCGGCGATAAACTCGTAGAGTTCCCTAGCCCGTCGACCTCGACGCCGTTCCCCAGGCGCTCGAGCTCGATCGGGACCTGCCCGCACTACGCTCGGCGGATGAGCCGCATCTTCACCGTCAGCGTCGCTTCGGTCTACCCGCACTACGTGGCCAAAGTCGAGAAGAAGGGGCGAACGACGGCCGAGTTGGAGCAGGTCGTCGAGTGGCTCACCGGTTTCGACGCCGCGACCCTGCACCGGTATCTCGACGCCGGCACCACGTTCGAGGAGTTCTTCGCGGCGGCGCAGCTGAACCCGAACGTCGCGCTGATCACCGGCTCGATCTGCGGGGTGAAGGTGCAGGAGATCGACGACCCGTTGATGCAGCAGATTCGCTACCTGGACAAGCTGGTCGACGAGCTGGCGAAGGGGCGGCCCCTGGTGCGGATTCTGCGCGGGTCCGAAGTCGAGTAGTCGGCTACTCAGGATCGGGCCGCTTTTTCCGTGGAAAGTCTTGATGACGTTACCGATCAAGGAGTTTCCATGAGTACGCTTTCCGACCACATGCGCAACGGCGACGCCGGTCCCACCGATGATCACGCCGACGCCGCCGAACTGGCCGACATCGGCGCCGATGTCGGTACCGACGGCCCGGTCGACGACGATGTGACCTGCGTCGTCCAAGATCTGCCGGCTCGGCTGCGCGTCCGTGCGGCCGAGCTGGCCGCCACCATCAATCCGGTGAACTCCCCGTTCACCCAGGCCGGGCTACCCGACGGCGGCTTGCCGGATCCGGCGGACCTGGCGGTGCTGACCTCCAAGTACTGGGGTCGGCGGCGGCGGACGCTGACGGTCAGCTTCGTCGAGAGCACGGCAGCCGAGCTGCGGCAGCGCATCCTCGGTCATATGAACGCCTGGGGAATCGGGGTCCGTTTCGCGCTGACCAGCGGCGTGGGACAGGTGCGTATCTCGCGGGCCGGGCAGGGCTATTGGTCCTATCTCGGAACCGATATCCTGCTCATCCCGCGAGACCGCCCGACGATGAACCTGCAAGGCTTCACGATGGCCACTCCGGAGCGTGAGTACAAGCGGGTCGTCCGGCACGAAACCGGCCACACCCTCGGGTTCCCGCACGAGCATCTGCGTCGCTCGCTGGTCGGTCGACTCGACGTCGCCAAGACGATCGCGTACTTCCGCACCACCTACGGCTGGAGTGAGCAGCAGACGCGATCGAACGTCCTGACCCCGTTGGAGGAAAGCTCGATCATGGGCACTCCGAATGCCGATCAGGACTCGATCATGTGTTACCAGTTGCCTGCGCAGATCACCAAGGACGGACAGCCGATTCGCGGTGGCCTCGATATCAACCTCACCGACCGGGGCTTCGCCCGTACCATCTATCCCCGATTCTGGCCGTTCGTCGACCAGACGGATTGGGACCAGTCCGCGGACGTGAGCATCGAATCTGCGCTCACGCAGGAACATGTCACGGTGGGTTGATCTCCGCGCCGATCCGGTCGCAGAACGGCTGGAGTTGGAGCCCGGTGACATCGCCGTGTTACCCGCCGCGGGAGCACGGGTGTCATCGGGATCCGCCGTGACGGTGGCGGGGGTGTATCGAAGTGCGATCCGGCTTTCCGACGGGCGGGTGCTCGCGCCTGCGGGTCCGCCGGATGTCGTGGTGCTCGCGGCGGCGCGGCGCGGCGCGGCGACGGTACAGCTGACGACCGGCGATCCGTTTCACGGCCTGCCGCCGCGGGAGCTGGTGGTGGTCGTGGCCTGAACCGCTCGGCCCGGTCGGGTCAGGTCGTGGCGCCCGCTTCGCCGATCGCGATCACGGCGCCGGGCCGTAGCCAGGTGATCAGCTGCACCATCGCGTCGTCGGCGATCGCCACGCACCCGGCCGTGGGTTGGCCGTCGGTGGTGTGCACGAAGAACGCGCCGCCCTTGCCCGGGATGCGTTCGGAATTCACCCCCATCACCACGGCGTGCGCGTACTGCGGAATATCCAGATTCTCGGTGCCGTCGGCCGCCGCAGTGGAAAATCTGCACTCCGCCGGGGCGCAGACCTGCATGGTGTTGTAGGTCGGGCTGCGCTGATCGCCGTCCCACCAGTGGTTGGCGTCGGTCTGGACGTAGCGGAGCGCGCCGCCCGGGTTGGGCTCGGTGCCGAAGCTGTAGTCGAGGGTGAAGGCGCCGGTCGGGGTCATCATCGAGCCGTCGTAATGCTCCGGTGACATGCCTTTTTCGCCGATCTTTGCCCGTACGGCGTCGGCGACCGGCTGCCAGCCCGAGTCGGTGCGCTCGTAGCTCTGCAGCTCGGCGTCGGTCGGCCCGGTGCGTACCACCGAAACCACCTGAATCGCATCGCCCACCCCGCCGACGAACCAGGGCGCGGGCTCGGCGCCGGCCGCCGGCGCGGCCGACACACCGAGCGCCAGCACGGTCGCGGTCGCCCACAGGAGAAGTACCAGTCGGTGCACGATCAAGATCATCGTCCGACGAGGATACCGAAGCGCGCCGGATCGAACACGATCAGGCCACAACCCCCGGCGAACTCAGCGGACGCTGCCGGTGGTGAGGCCGGCGACCAGCCGGCGCTCGATCAGCGCAAACAGGATCACCACCGGCACGATGGCCAGGCTGGAGATGGCGAACACGTACTGCCACGCGGTGTCGTACTGTCCGACGAACTTGGTCAGCGCCACCGACAACGGCTGGTTCTCCGGGGTGGTCAACAGGACCAGGCTGGCCGCGAACTCGTTCCAGCAGGCGACGACGACGAAGATGGTCGCGGTCACCACGCCGGGCCAGACCAGCGGCAGGCTCACCCGCAGCAAGGTCTGCAACCGGTTCAATCCGTCCAGCTGCGCCGCCTCTTCGATCTCGACCGGAATCGAGGCGAAAAAACTGTGCAGGATCCAGATCGCAAACGCCAGGTTGAACGCCGCGTTCACCAGGATCATCGCCAGCCAGGTGTCGTTGATCCCGAGCGCGAAGAACTCCCGGAGCAGACCGGTGGCCAGCACGGTCGGTTGCAGCATCTGGGTGACCAGGACGGTCGCCAAGAATGCTGCCCGCCCGGGAAACCGCTGCCGCGCAGAGTAATACGCCGCCGGGATGGCGACCGCCAGGGCCAGCACGGTACCGCCGACGGTCATGACCAGGGTGCTGACCAGGTTGAACGGCAGCGGGGTCTCCGGCGTGCGCCACATCCGCAGGTAGTTGTCCGGATGCCACGACTGCGGCAGGTAGGTCGGTGGGATGCGCAGGATCTCGGCTTGGCTCTTCAACGAGCCGAGCACCATCACGACGAACGGGAGCAGGAAGACGAGGGCGAGCAGCAGTCCGATCGCGGTCAGATCCCAGCGGCGCCGCGCCCGGGCCCGGCGGGTCCGATCCGTCATCGCTCGGCCGCCCGGGTGGGCCGCGTCGCGCGGACGTAGATCGTGACCACCACCACGATCAGCGCGAAGTTCAGCACGCTCATCGCTGCTGCGGTGTCCACCTGCTGGTTCTGCCGGATCAGCTTGAAGGTCAGCGTGGTGGTGGTGTCGGCGCGGAATCCGGCGATGCTGCCGGTGATCACCTGCAGGATCGGCAGTGAGTTGAACACGTTGATGATGTTCACCACGGTGGCGACGGCGATCGCCGGGCGCAGGTGCGGGAGCACGATATGCCGGTAGCGCTGTCCCGCCCGCGCCCCGTCCACCCGGGCCGCCTCCAGGATGTCGGCCGGAATCGATTGCAGCCCGGCCAGGATCGTGTAGGCGGTGAACGGGACCGAGACGAACACGGCCACCGCCATCGCGACCAGGAATGCCGAGCCGGGTTGCTTGGTGAAGCCGTAGCCGCGCTCGAGCAGGCCGATGTCGACCAGCAGCCGGTTCGCGATCCCGACGTCGGGGTCCAGCAGGTAGTAGAAGATCGTGGTGGTCATCACCACCGACGCCGCCCACGGCACCAGCACGGCGAGCCGGACCAGCTTGCGGCCGGGGAAGTCCTTGTTCAGGAACTGTGCCAGGGCCAGCGACAAGAGCAGGGTGAGCGCGACCACCCCGACCACCCACACCGCGGTATGCCATAGCACCGACGGCAGTTCGTCGATCTGCAGCAGCGTGCGGAAGTTGGCCAGGCCGGCCGGACCGCGATCCTGACCGTACGGCGAGAGGTCCCGGGTGGCGGTCCAGAACATGTACAGCACCGGGAAGAACACGATCCCGGCGATCAGCAGTAGCGCGGGCCCGATCCAGAGCAGCGGGCCGGCCGCGCCGGCGGTCGGTCGCCGGCGGGGCGCCGACGACCGACCGGTGTTCCTATGCGCCATCCACGGCCTGCTGCACCTTCTGCAGCACCGCGGCCGGGTCGGCACCCTGGTCGATCGTGCCGATGTTCTGCTGCAATGCGCCTTGGGCGGCCGGCCACTTCGGGTTGTTCGCCGGGTAGAACTTCGCGTTCGGCAGCGTCGGCAGGAACGACTTGGTGACCGGGTCGTCGCTCAGGGTCTCGGCGCCGCTCTTGGTGATCGGGATGAAACCCTCGGTGCGGACGAAGTTCGCGTACACCTCGGGCGAATAGAAGTAGTCGAGGAAGGTGCGGATCGCGTCCTGCTTGGCGCCGTCCTTGCGGAACGCCATCAGATGGTCGGCCACGCCGAGCGTCACGGGGTCGCCGGTCTTGGTCGGCGTCGGTGCGGTCGCATACTTCAACGCGGGGTTCTTCGCGGCGATCTGGGCCACCGTCGGCGGCAGGCCCTCGATCATCCCGAGCTGGCCTTGGATGAACGTGTTGATCAGCGGGGTGCGGTCGGACGCGCCCGGGTTCGGCTGGGTCGCGCGCTCGTCGATCATCCGTTTCATCGCTTGCACGCCGTCCAGGTTCTGCGGGGTGTCGACGGTGATGGCGGTGCCGTCGCTCCACGAGCCGCCGGCGCCGAAGGTCCAGATCGAGGTCTCCGCCTGGGCTTCCTCGCTCCCCAGCGGGAGCCCGTAGCCGGAGACGCCGCCGCCGAGGGCACCGATCCGTTTCGCGGCGTCGAGCAGCTCGTCCCAGGTGCGCGGCGGTGTGGTCACGCCGGCGCGGTCGAACAGGTCCTGGTTGTAGAACAAGGTGCGCGCCGACGCGAACAGCGGCAGCCCGTACTGGATGCCGTTCAGCGAGGCGTTCTCCACGAACCGAGGCTGGAAGTCCTGTCGCACGCTGTCGGACACGACGTCGGCGGCCGGGTAGAGCAGTCCGTCCTCGGCGAAGTTGGCGTAGGCGTCGATGTTGAGGATGTCCGGCGTGGTGCCCTCGGACTGCAGTTTGGTCCGCACCACATCGTTGATGTTGTCCCAGGACTGCATCTCGAGCTTGACGTCGATGTTCGGGTGCTGCTTTTCGAAGTCGGCGATGATCGTGTCCCAGAGGGCCTTGGTGCCGGTGTCGCCGTCCCGGTAGCTCGGTGCCAGGAAGTCGAGGGTGGTGGCGTCGTCGGCCTGCTTGCTGTCGTCCCCGCCGAATCCGCACGCGGACAGCGCCAGGGCCAGGCCGGTCGCGGCGGCAACGAGTTTCATCCCGCCGAGCGGCAGTCCTCTGGTTGATCGTTTCACGTACTCGCCTCTCTGCGTGCCGGTGCTGGGTGAACGGTGCATTTACGCTAGTCGTGCCGGCGTCGCGGGCGTAACCCGGACGGACCCGGGATGCGGCGGGCGCGAGTGTGCGCGAGAGGTGGTATCCGCCGCGCGGGTTCTCGCGCGATGCGCGCGGATATCCGCGCGCGGGGCGTCAGAACGCGTGCGGCAGCTTGTTCGTCGCGGCTCAGGCGGCCGTGCGACGCAGCCGGATCACCGGAATGACCCGGCTGGTCTTCGTCTCGTACTCGGCGAAGCCAGGCATCTTGGCCACCAGCAGGCCGTACAGCCGGTCGCGTTCGGGGCCGCCGGTGATCGCGGTCGCCGTCACCGGGTAGGTGTCATTGCCGACCTCGACGGTGATGTCCGGGTGCGCCGCCAGATTGTGGTACCAGTCCGGATTCTGGTCGCTGCCGGCCCGGGACGCGGCGATGATCAGGTCACCGTCGTCGGTCGCGTAGGCGAGCGGGTTGATCCGCTCGGCGCCGCTGCGCGCCCCGATCGTGTGCAGCAACAGCAGGTCACCCCCGGCGAACGGCCCGCCGACCTGGCCGGCGTTGGCGCGGAATTCGTCGATGATGGCGGAGTTGAAGTCGCTCATCCGACGAGCCTACGTCCGAGCCCAGGTCGCGGACATGGCGCGCGGCTGACGTACCCTTGCGCGTATGACGACACCTGTCCGCAGCATTCGTCCGGTGGCCGTGCTGGGCGGTAACCGGATTCCGTTCGCGCGCTCGAATGCCCAGTACCTCGACGCGACCAACGAGCAGATGCTCGGCGCGGCGCTCGCCGGTTTGATCGACCGGTTCGGTCTCGCCGACGAGCCGATCGGCGAGGTGGCCGGTGGTGCGGTGGTCAAGCTGGCCCGCGACCACAGCCTGACCCGGGAGGCGGTGGTCGGCTCGAAACTGGCGCGGCGCACCCCGGCGCTGGACATCCAGCAGCAGTGCAGTACCGGCGGGCAGACGGTCGTGCATATTGCGAACAAGATTGCCCTCGGTCAGATCGACTCCGGCATCGCGTGTGGCGCCGACACCACGTCCGATCCGCCGATCGGTTTCGGTCCGAAGCTGCGCAACCGGCTGGTCCGGATCAACGCCGCCCGCTCGAACGCCGCGCGGGCCCGCGAGATCGCCCGGCTCCGCCCGACCGACTTCGACCTCGACATCCCGGGTCCGGCCGAGCGGCGCACCGGTCTGCCGCCCGGCGAAGGTCAGGCGCTGACCGGCGCTGCCTGGGGCGTGACCCGGGCTGCGCAGGACGAGCTCGCGCTGGCCAGCCACCGCAATCTGGCCGCCGCCTACGACCGCGGCTTCTTCGCCGACCTGATGACGCCGTTCCGTGGCCTGGACCACGACGGCAACCTGCGCCGCGACGTCGACGAGGCGAAGCTGGCCCGGCTGCGGCCGTGTTTCGGCGGCCCGGACGGCACGATGACCGCGGCCAACTCGACCACGCTCACCGACGGTGCGTCGACCGTGTTGCTGGCCACCGACGCGTGGGCGGCCGAGCGCGGGATCGAGCCGCTGGCATACCTGATCGATGCGCAGAGCGCGGCGGTGGACTACGTCGACGGCGATCCGCGCGACGAAGGCGTCCTGATGGCCCCGGCCTACGCGGTGGCGACGCTGCTCGACCGCAACGGCCTCACCCTGGCGGATTTCGACCTGTACGAGATTCACGAAGCGTTTGCCTCGCAGGTGCTCAGCACCCTCGCGGCCTGGGGCGATCCCCGGTTCGGCCGGGAACGTCTGGGCCGGGCCGAGCCGTTGGGCACCGTCGACCGCAGCAAACTGAACGTCAACGGTGGCTCGCTCGCCACCGGGCACCCGTTCGGCGCCACCGGTGGCCGGATCTTTGCCGGCACGGCGAAGGCGCTCGCCGAGCGCGGCGGCGGCCGGGCATTGATCAGCATCTGCGCGGGTTCGGGGATGGGCGTGGTGGCGATCCTGCAGCGATAGTGCGCATTCGGCGACGCGGCGCCGAAGCCGATGCGCGAGACTCGGGCCATGTCCAGTGCGCCCGCCGTGGGTTCCCCGAATGTCCGCCCGCAACCGTTGCTCTGCGTCGGCGACGTCCGCCGGTCCGGGGACTGGTACCGCGCGATCTTCGGTCTCGTCAGTGGTCATCCCGAGCCCGAGCACCCGCATCGGAAGGAGTATGAGCGGCTCCTCAGTGACGGCCGGTTGGTCCTGCAACTGCATGTTGCCGACGCCGAGCACCACCACGGCGGTCTGGTCGATCCCGACCGGCCGCTCGGCAACGGGTTGGCGGTCTGGTTCGAGGTCGCCGACTTCGACGGCGTCGTCGAGCGGGTCCGCGCCCGGGGTGCCCGGGTGCAGACCGAGCCGCACCGCAACCCGAACTCCAGCGCCCGGGAGATCTGGCTGCGCGACCCCGACGGTTACCTGGTGGTCGCGGCGTCGGAGCCCGAGCTGGAGTCGGGTTCCACCGGCTGGTGAGCCGGGGCCGGGCTACCCTGATCAACTGGAACACGTTCTCGTTGATGGAGGATGTCATGGCGGGCGACGAGCTGGTCCGGCGATACGTGGAGTTGATCGGTGGCGGCGGCAGCACCGACGAGATCGTCGGGCTCTACGCGGCGGACGCGGTGCTGGAGGATCCGGTCGGCAGCGAACCACGTCGCGGGCACGCGGCGATCCGGGAGTTCTACGCGGTCCTGGAGCCGCTCGACCGGGAGGCCGAGCTGGTGACCAGCCGGATCATCGGGACCCGGGCAGCGTTCCTGTTCCGGTTGACCACCCGGGCCGGCGGCCGGACGATGGATATCTCGCCGATCGATGTCATGGAGTTCGACGACGCCGGCAAGATCGTGTCCATGCAGGCCTACTGGGGTCCCGACGATCTGATCCTGCGCTGATCTCAGCCACCTCCGGCGCCCCGGATCAGCTCGGCACCAGTACCCGCTCCAGCCGCTGCCGCAGCAAGATCTGGGACAGCGTGGCGGCCGGTACCGGGCGGGAGAAGTAATAGCCCTGCCCGGTCGTGCAGCCGAGCAGCCGCAGCAGGTCCAGCTCCTGTTCCCGCTCGATCCCCTCGGCCACCGTCTCCAGGCCGAGCGACTGCGCCAGCTGCACGATGCTGCGCACCAGCGCGGTGTCCCGGCCGGCGGCCAGATCCTGGACGAAGCTTCGGTCGATCTTGAGGATGTCGACCGGGAACTGATGCAGGTAGCTCAACGACGAGTACCCGGTGCCGAAGTCGTCGATCGCCAGCCGGATGCCGAGGTTTCGGATCTGGTTGAGGATCTGCAGCGTGCTGTCGGTGTTCTCCATCAGCACCCCCTCGGTCATCTCCAGGACCAGCCGGCACGGGGGGAGCCCGGTCTGCTCCAGGATGGCGGCGATCCGGTCCACCAGGTCGGGCTGATCCAACTGCCGCGCAGACAGATTGACGCTGATCTTCAACCCGTCCTGGTCCGGTGCGATGCCCTGCCAGGCCCGGCCCTGGCGGCACGCCGATTCCAGCACCCACAGACCGAGCGGGCGGATCAGTCCGGTCGATTCCGCGGCCGGGATGAACTCGACCGGGCTGACCAGTCCGCGGGTCGGGTGGTTCCAGCGCAGCAACGCCTCGACCCCGGTCACCCGTTGGCTGTCGAGGGCGAACAGCGGCTGGTAATGCACCTCGAACCCGTCGGCATCCAGCGCGGCCCGGAGGTCTTCCTCCAGCCGCACCCGCTCGACCAGGCCGTCGTGCATCGCCGGCTCGAAGAACGCGTATCCGCCGGTGCGGGCCGTTTTTGCCTCGTACATGGCCAGGTCCGCGTTCCGCAGCAGTTGCTCGGCACTGTCGACGTCGGCCGTCAGGTTCGCGATACCGATGCTGCCGCCCAGGTGCATCTCGCGGCCGTCGAGTCGGAACGGCTCGTTCAACGCCGCGGTGATCCGGCCGGCCAGATCGGCCAGAAAACAGTGGTCCGGCGATCCTTCGACCAGGATGCCGAACTCGTCACCGCCGATCCGGGCGACGACCGCAGACTCGCCGACCACGGCGATGATCCGCTGGGCAACCTCGCGCAGCACGGCGTCGCCGGCGCCGTGCCCGAGCGTGTCGTTGATCGTCTTGAATCCGTCCAGATCCATGAACAGCACGGTCACCCCGGCGGCTGCCGAATCCCGGTCGGCGAATGCGCGCTCCAGCCGGTCCCGGAAGTGCGCCCGGTTCGACATCCCGGTCAGCGCGTCGTGGAACGCCTGGTGCACCAGCTGGTTCTCGAGCTCTTTGCGGTCGGTCACGTTGTGGATATTCAGCACGATTCCGGATACGTCGGGATTGTCCAGCAGGTTGGTCAGGGTCAATTCCAGATTCCGCGCCGTCCCGCCGCTGCTCCAGGTGCTCGAGCCGGTATGCACCCGCAGCGGCTCCTCGGCGGTGTGCCGCAGCGCGCCGAGAAATGCGGCGGTCTCGGCGGTGGTGCCGATCGCCGCCGAGATGTGCGCGCCGATCAGTTCGTTCGGGGCCAGGCCGAGTACCCGGTTGCTGGCGTCGCTGAGATAGGTGATCGTGCCCTCGCGGTCGAGCACCATCGTCACATCGGAGCTGTGCGCGACGAGCGCAGCGAATCGCTCTCGGCTGGTACGGAGTTCGGCCGTACGGTCCTGTACCCGGGCTTCCAGGCCCCGGGTCAGCGCCCGGTTCTCCAGCAGCGTGGCGATCTGCCGCGCAACCAGCAGGCAGACCACCGCGGTGCGGAGCCAGAAAACCACCAGATCGCTGTGCCCCGTCGCGATCAAGTCCAAGCCCGACGACAACAGCGCGATCCCGATGGCGATGTACGGCAGCAGGAGGGTCGTCAGCGGACTCGTGCTCCTGGCGTGGCGTGGCGTGGCGTTGTCGGGTTCGTCGGGGAGAAAGGCCGCCACCATGATGATCAGAAACCCGACGAACCACCAGGCATCGACGAACCCGCCGGTGGCGTAGCTGCCGACCGTCGCTTGATAGATGTAGGCCGAGTCCGCGACGGTGATCGCGACCAGCCCGGCCCCGGTCAGGAAATACGGCGCGCGGAACGACGACAACAAGCCGTGCTCGCCGAGACCGATGTACAGCACGATGGTGATGATGACGGCGTCGCCGATCGGATAAGCCAATGCGACGACCATGGTCAGCGCGGATTCGCTGCCGGCGTCGAGCACCGCCCGCAACACCAGAATCCAGCTCACCAGCAATGCCGACGATGCCACCAGCATGCCGTCCAGCACCCCGCGGATCTGTCGGGCGGAGTCCGCGACCGCCAGTGGCGAGCACAGCAGAGCGGTGATGAGCAGCGGTACGAAAAGCAGGTAGCCCAGATCGGCGAGGGAGAGCGGGGGCACCTCGGTGTGCAGGATCTGTTCGTATACCGACCAGACCACTTGACCGGACGTCCAGCTGAGGCAGGCGAGACCGACATAGCGCCAGAACCGGCGGACCTGGATGGGTGCGCGCCGCAGCGAGCGCAGCACCCCGGCCAGCCCGGCGGCCAGCGACACCGCACCCTGGCCGAGGTTCGACGCCAGGTCGGTCACCGATTCGGGCAACGTGGACGACCTGATCACCGCAATCCACGCCGCGGTCGTGATCACGGCGAACAGCCCGACGATCGACACCGGGAGGTAGCGGCGGTTCGGCAACCCGGAGCGTATCCGCGGAGTCGTTGCTGATGACTCGGTATACGTAGCGATGGTAAGTCCACCTACTCCGTCGAAGCGAACGTACGGATGGCCGATCGGTCCTGTCGAGGCGAGTAAACAGCCGCAAAAACATAGCATTCAATGTTTTGCTGGTACGTGTCTCGCGAGTAACGGGATGCGCTCGATACGGTATCCGGCGGCGGACAGCTATCCGCGGCGTCGCTGGGGTTTCTGCAGGATCAGCGCGGCGAGCGACTCCCGATCGGGCACGCCGAGTTTGGTACGCGCCTGATAGACGTGGTTCTCCACCGTGCGGACCGAGAGGGTGAGCCGTTCGGCGATCTCCCGATCGGTCAATCGGGCGGCGACCAGATTGGCCACCTCGCGTTCCCGCGGGGTGATCGGCAGCGGCTGGGCGGCGGCCGAGACGGCCGGTGTCGCGATCCCGCCGCACTCGGCCGCCAGTCGGTTGGCGCGCGCGGCGGCGTCCACCAGCCCCCGGCGGTTTCCGGTGGCCTCGAACCGAGCGGCCGCCTGCGCCGCGGCGTCGGCCGCGCAGAGCAGCGTTCCGGTCTGTTCGTACTCGGTCGCGACCCGATCCAGTTCGGCACCGTCGCCGGCGGCGAGCGCCGCAGCATGCCGCGCGTGCAGGCCGATCAACCGCCCGTCGATCTGCCCGGCCAGCTCGACCAGTCGGGATGCCGCAGTGTGATCGCCGAATCGGGCGGCGGCGTTCAAGGCCTCGCCTTCGATGGCGTACTGGCCGGATTGCCGTGCTGCCACGGCGGCCGCCTGGGCCAGCTCGACGGCGGTTCGGACGGTTCCCCGGGCCGCGGCGAGCCAGGCCTGCGCGATCTGCAGCTGCGGTCGGAACACCGCGACGTGCCGGCCGTCCCGGGCGTGCGCAGCATCCAGCACCGCCTCGGCCCGATCCGCTCGACCGAGCACGGACAGCGTCTGGATCAACAGGATTCGTGCGGGAAAGTTCCAGCTGGCCGCGCCTCGATCGGGAAATGCGGCCAGCGTCTGCTCCAGTCGGACGACCGCCGCGCCGAACCGACCTGCGGCCACCTCGACCGTCGCCGCGAGTGTGCTGGCCAGCGCCCAGGCCAGATAATGTCCGCCCGCGGCGAAACCGAAATAGCCGGCGGCGAGCCGGTCCGCCCGGCCGATCTCGCCCATCAGGGTGAGTGCCTGGATTTCGGCCAGCGCCGCCGGAAAACGCAGCAGCCCGTCGCATCGGTCCGCGACGGCGTGCATTCGCTCGGCGATCGCCGGAACCTGTGATCCGCGGCCGCTGATCGCCAGGGTGCGACCACCGCCGAACGCCGCCCACTCGATCGCCCAGGGTAGTGCCGGCGTGCCGAATACCCGCTGGGCCGCGGCGTCGGCATCGTCGAGCCGATTCTCGTGGAAGGCGAACGCCGACGCCACGCCGTCGAGCACGCCGAGCAGTTTCGGGTTCGTCGTCCGCGAGCGCACCAGCGTCAGAATCCGGTCGGCCCGGTCCGCGGCGCCGATCGCGAAATGCAGGTTCGCGGCACGGGTGAGGCCCCACCGGACCAGCTGCACCGGATCGAGCTCGGTCGGGTCGAAGCCGGCCATGATCGACTCGACCTCGTCCGCTGCGCCCTGCCAGAGCAACGTCCGGGCCAACATGTCCGACGACTCGAATGCCCCGGTCCGGGCGACCGTCGTCCGGGTCAGGCGTTCGGCCAGCGGCAGATTCGCCAGCGCGATGGCGTCGGCGGCGGCGGTGTCGAGCAGCGTCGGGTCCACGGCGTGGTCGCTGTCCAAAGCAAGTTCGGCCAGGCGCACCCGCTCCGCCGCAGTCCGCGCCCCGCGATGCTGGAGCGCCGCCACCAGTTGGCCGCGCAGGCGGCGGGCCGAGGCGCTGCCCAGCCGGCGCCGAGCCACCTCGCCGAACAGCGGGTGCGCCAGACGGACCGCCGGTTGCGCATGCAGCGGGGTGATCTGGATCAGTCCGGCTCGCTCGGCGTCGTCGAGTGCCTCGTCGGTGGCCAGCTCGGCGAGCAGGTCGAGATCGATCGGCTCGCACAGCGCCACGATCTGCAGCACCCGCACCACCGCTGCGGCGAGTTTGCCGATCCGCTCCGCCAGCAGGGCGTCGAGTTCGGTGGTGATCGCCGCGCGGCCGCGTAGCTGCCACACTCCGTTCGCCGACCGCAGCGCACCGCTGTCCAGCGCACCGTCGACCAGATGTCGCAGGTACAGCGCGTTCCCGCCCGAGGCCTGCCAGATCAGGTCGGCGCTGAGTGCCTCCAGCTGCCCGCCGAGCGTCGATTCGATCAGCTCGACGCTTTGCTCCCGGCTGAACGGGTCGAGCTCGATCCGGGTGAGATGGCCGTCCTTCCAGAGTGCGGTGACCGCAGCCGGGACCGCTTCACCGCTGCGCACCACGGCGACGATCTGTGCCGCGCGATCGGTTGCCAGCTGGAGCAGCAGGGTCGCCGACAACCGGTCCAGCAAGTGCGCGTCGTCCACGCACAGCACCAGATTGCTCGCGACGACCAGCGACTCCCGAGCTGCAGCCATCAGGGTCACCGGGTCGCGGGTGGTGGACGGGCGGACCAGATGGGCGAAGACGCCCAGCGGGATCCCTTGTGCCGATTCGGTGCCGGCGACCCAGGCCACCGCGCCGGGCAGTGCGCCGGTCGCCGCGCGGGCCAAGGTCGTCTTTCCCACGCCGGCCGGCCCGGTGAGCAGCACGCCGCAGGTGGGATGCTCGGTGGCCAGGACCGAACGAATTTCGGCGAGGTGGTGCTGCCGTTCGACGGTGGACCACGGCTGCGCCATGAAAACAAGTTTACGGGCGCAACCACCCGTTCGACCGAAGCCGGGGGAAATCGGTGCGGGGCGAGTAGTGCTGTACCGATGTGGGGTGCGTGCGGCCGGGTCGATAATGAGTCGTCCGTTATTCCTGGCCCGCGGGAGCGCCAAATGTTTGCCAGTTCATTGCTCGGTATCCAGGATATTCCGCAGAAGGCGCTCCGCCGAATTCTCGCGCGCCGCTCGGCGTCCCCGCGCGGGTCGGCCCTGCGACAGCGCGCGATCGTGGCCGCCTGCCGGATTCCCCGGGTCCGATCGGCTGCGAGCAAGGCGTTGATCACCTACTACGCCACCGCGACCGCGCCGCGGCCACGGCCGTTGTCGATGGTCGGCGACTACGCCAGTTGGGTCAGTCTGACCGACCGCAGCTATTCGTCCCGGCATCTGCCGCCGGCCCCGGACAATGTAACGCTTCCCCCGGAATCGACGGTCGATGCATTGTTCGAGCGCACCGAGTTCGCGCCATCGACCGACACCAGTGTGACCTTCATGTTCTTTGCGCAATGGTTTACCGACAGTTTCCTGAGAACCGATCGGAGCGATTTTCGAAAGAATACTTCGAATCACGGCATCGATTTCTGCCAAATCTACGGTCTGAACGAGACGAAGACCCGGATGTTGCGGGCCGGCGTCGGCGGCCGACTGAAGAGTCAACTGATCGACGGGGCGGAGTTCCCGCAGTTTCTGTTCTGTCCGCGCGAGTCGGCCGATCCGGCCGAGCCGCTGGTGATCAAGCCGGAGTTCGAGGGACTGCACGATCCGGATTTCCTCGCCCGGATCCAGCAGGTCTCGCCGGCCGAGCGGCACCACGCCACGTTCGCCGTCGGCTTGGAGTACGGCAACTCCACCGTCGGACACGCCACGTTCAACATCGTGTTCCTGCGCGAGCACAACCGGATCGCGGCCGAACTGGCCGCCGCCTATCCGGATTGGGACGACGAGCGACTGTTCCAGACCACCCGCAACGTGATGATCGTGTTGCTGCTCGAGCTGGTGATCGAGGAGTACATCAAGCACATCGGCGCGTTCGAGTTCCCGCTCACCATCCCGGATTTCATGGCCGACGAGGCAGCGTGGAACCGGCCCGGCTGGATTCCGATCGAGTTCGATCTGCTCTACCGCTGGCACTCGATGGTGCCCGACACCTTCGAGCTCGGCGCCGCGCGACTGGGCCCGCGCGACATCCTGGACAACAACCCGTTGATCATCGAGCACGGGGTGGCCGAGCTGATAACTGCCTGGTCGGGGCAGCGGGCCGGCCGGTTCGGCCTGCACAACACGCCGTTGTTCTTGAACCGGCGGCTGGTCGCCGACCTGCCGTCGGTCACCGAGGCCACCACGAGGTTGGCGCGCAAAGCCCGGTTGCGGCCCTACAACGACTACCGGGAGGACTTCGGACTGCCGCGATTGACCGACTTCGCCCAGCTCACCGCGGACCGCCGGCTGCAGGCAACCTTGGCCGAGATGTACGGCAGCATCGACGAACTCGAGTGGTATGTGGGGATCTGGGCGGAGGACTACCCGGCGGAGAACATGATGGGCGAGCTGATGATGGTGATGGTCGGGTACGACGCTTTCACCCAGGCGCTGACCAACCCGCTGTTGTCCCGGCAGGTGTTCACCGAGGAGACGTTCTCCCCGGTCGGTTGGCGAATCATCCACGAGACCGAGATGCGCCGCGACGCCGGAATCCTGCAGCAGATCGTCGGCCGCAACGCCGACGGCCCGGTGCGGGCGCGGTTCCGCTGTTGACGCCGGCTCCGGTTGTCATTCGTTCGGATGATAATTCCGGTCTCGGTCGTTCGGGCGTCCGCCGCGGGATAGGGTCGGAGCGGGTCGGTGGGTGTGCGTTCGGTGGGGATCGAGATCGAAAAGGGTGGGATATGCCCCTGAGCTTCGAAAGACTGCTCGACTACGTCGGCGAGTTCGCCGGGATCCGCTCGCGTTCGCGGCTGGAGCCGCTCGCCGGTCCGGGCTCGAAGATCTTTCCGCCGACATACGGCGTCGCCGATAACGCGAGTACCAAGTACGCGGTGGAGGCTCGGGTGGTTCGCGGTCCGGCCGGCGAAACTGTCGTTGCCGAGTCGGTGGTGCTGAATTCGGTTGCGGCGCAGGCACACGAGCTGTCCGCGGCGTTGCTGGAGGCGGCCGAGACCGAGCAGGTCGCGATCCCGTTGATCGGGGTCGACTTCACCGAGGTCGAGGGATTGGCCGAGTTCGGCATGATCACCGATCTGCAGAGCCCGCATCGGGTCTACGACGCGATCCACCGGGACTCGCTCGACGGTGACGTGCCGTTTCGGTTCGGGCCGATCGGCCGGGCGATCACCGACGCCACGGTCGGCAAAGCCACCGCGTTGTTCGTCCATTCGCCCTCGGCGCTGCTGTTCGGCGCGTGGGACTCGACCGGCCCGAAAGGCGGCCGGGGCACCAAGTTCGAGCGGGCGATCACCAGTGAGATCGTCGCCAACGGGATTGCCCGGGGCGTGCGGACGTCGTCGCGGCTCGACCCGCTCGGGGTGGAAAAGGTCGCCGACATCTATCGCACGCCAGCCGGCGAGTGGACCCTGGATCCTGCTCAGGCGGATGCCAAGACCAAATCGAAACCGTTGCGTCCGTCGGAGATCAACCACGGCAACGTCGCACCGTCGATCGACGAGCGAGCGGGCGGCGTCACCGCTGCCGAGATCGAGGCCACGACGGTGCTCTCGCTGATTCACCTGCGCCGGTTGCGCTTTCCGGTCGACGCCGCGGGTACCGCGCTTACCGGCGCGCGCCGGCAGCAAGCCGAGACCGCGGCGCGGGCCACGCTGGCCGCGCTCGGTCTGGCTGCGACCGCGCTGGCCTTCGAGGCCGGCTTCGACCTGCGTTCCCGGTGTGTGCTGGCGCCGACGACCGAGCAGACCTTCGAGGCGGTCGGCCGCTCCGGTGCGGTGGAGGAGTTCACCCTCGGTGGCGCCGAAGGCTTGGCGCTGGTCACCGAGGCCGCTGCGGCGGCCGCGGCGGCCGGACTGTCCTGGCGGGCCGGTGTGCATTCGCTGACCCCGACACCTCGGCTGGTCGATCTGGTTCGACGCAGCAAGGCGGCGGCGGTCGCGGAGACCGCTGTGGCGGACTGATGCTGACTGTCGAGGTTAGGCTGTTGGGCGGGCGCTACCGGGCAAGCGATTTCGAGGACCGGGCCGCCCCGGAGTGGCCGCCGCATCCGGCCCGACTGTTCTATGCCGCGGTCGCTGCGGTGCACGGTGCGGGCGGCGATCCGGCCGAAATCGAGCTGCTCGAATGGTGGGAATCGTTGGCCCCGCCGACAATCCAGTGCTCCGATCTCGCCGACAGCGCGGGGGTCCGGCCGGCCCGGGCGGTGGACCACTACGTGCGGGGCAACTATGCCCGGTCCTGGACCACCGACCTGCACGGACAATGGGACAAGTTGCTCGAACGGGCGGCCAAGCTGGATCAGCTGTCTCGGGAGCAGGTGCCGGAGAAGCGAATTCGGTCCGCACAGCGCGACCTGGACAAGGCGTGGGACAAGCTGCGGGCGGACACCGCCCGGGCCACCGCGGCCGGCACCGGGACGACCGCCGCGGTGCTCGACTCCGTGCTGGAGGTGCTGCCGGACAATCGGGACCGACAAGCCCGGCAATTTCCCTCGGTGACGCCCGACGATCCGGTGATCCGGTACGGGTGGGACGCCCCGGTCGATCCGCAGCGGGTGGTCGAGTTGGACGGCATCCTCGGCCGGATTGCTCGACTCGGCCACTCCGCATCGCTGGTCACCTGCCGGGTTGTGCCGGAAGCGGTTCAGCCGGTGTGGATTCCCGGCTCGGACGGATCGGAGGGACGTACCTTCCGCACGGTGACCCGCGGCGTCCACGAGGCACTGGTGGAGGAGTACGCACGGCACGGCGGGGTGCTCGACCGGAACATGCCGGCGGTGATGACCGACTATCGGCGGGCCGGCCGGCCCGCGCCGGTCACCGCGACCGCGACCGGTGTGGGTGCCGGTGAGTGGATCGTGCTGCCGCTGCCGTCGCGGGTCGGTATCCCGCCGACCCGAGTCGTCGACGTGGCCCGCGCGGTGCGCTCGGCGCTGATGTCGTACGCCGACGAGCCGGTCGGGTCCTTTCTGAGCGGACATCGCGATCGGGCCGTCCCCGATGAGCGCACCGGACCGGCGACCGAGCCGCACCTGAGCGTGCTGTCGTTGCCGGACGTGAGCCACGTCCATTCCAGCGGACAGATCCGGGCCGTCGCTTTGGCGCTGCCACTCGACGCGGCCGATGCGGATGTCGCACAGACGCTGGCGGCGCTACGGGCATGGGGTGACACCGGCTATCGGCTGCTGCTCCCCGGGGGTTCGGCGTACACCCTGGAACCGGCGGTTCGGGACCGCGCCGGTGCGGACCCCACCGTCGGGCGGGTGGCGTCGCGGAGCTTTTGGGCGCGGACCGCGCAGGCATGGTCGTCGGTGACTCCGGTGGCGCTGGACCGACATCCGAAAGTCAACCGGCGAGCCGACTTCGACACGCAGAACGCGGCGCTGTTTCCCCTGGTCAGCACGCTCTGTCTGCGGGCGGGCCTGCCCGCGCCGATCGAGATCTCGGCCTCGTCGGTGCCGGTGTGGCCCAGCGTTCCGCCGGTGGCGGGCGGCCCCGGCGTGGGGCGTCCCGGCCGCCCGGTATCCCCGCAGTACCGGGTCGGGCACGACCCGCGGCGGCGCCGCTACACCGTGCATCTGAGCATTCGATTCGCCGAGCCGGTCACCGGCCCGCTGGTGCTCGGCGCCGGACGCTACTTCGGCTATGGGCTGATGTTGCCGACGCCGGGCGTGGCGGCCGATCGATGACGATCCGGCCGGACGAGTTCGACGCGTTCTTCGTCGAGCTGAACGGGTTCGAGCCGTTTCCTTGGCAACGTCGGTTGACCCGGCAGCTGTTCGACGACGGCGGTGTCTGGCCGGAGCTGATCGACCTGCCGACCGCCGGCGGGAAGACCTCCACCGTGGAGATCGCACTGTTCACGCTGGCAGCGGGGCTGCCGGTGCCACGCCGGATCGTGTTCGTGGTGGATCGGCGAACCATCGTGCAGCAGGCCGCCGAGCACGCTCGCACGATCCGGTCGGCATTGCGCGGCGCGCCGGCCGGGTCGGCGCTGGCTCGAGTACACGACGGTTTGCTCGCCCGGACCGCCGCCGCCGACGAGCCGCTGGTCGTCGCGGAGCTGCGCGGCGCGATCGAGCAGGACCGGGAGTGGAGTCGGCGGCCGGATGTTGCGGCAGTCGTCGCATCCACGGTGGATCAGGTCGGGTCACGGCTGCTGTTCCGGGGCTACGGCGTGTCCGACGGCATGCTGCCGGTGCACGCCGGTCTGCTCGGCAACGACACGCTGATTCTGCTCGACGAGGTGCACCTGGCCCGGCCGTTCGCGGCGCTGCTGCGCCGGGTCCGGGCGCGGTTTCGGCCGTCGGCGCAGCTGTTGCCCGACCGATGGCAGGTGGTCGAACTGTCGGCTACCCACGGCTCGGGTGCCCACGACTCGGCTGCCCTCGACGGAGCGGAACCCAGCCGGTTCACCCTCGACGAGGCCGACCACGCGCATCCGGTGTTGGGCCGGCGGATGGCAGCGGTGAAGCCGGCCGAGCTGATCTCGGTGACCGTGCCGGCCGATCCGGCCAAGGCGCTCACAGCGCTCGTCCGGCGGCAGCATCAGGAAGCGAAGCGGCTGATCACCAACCCGGCCGTGCGGTCGCTCGGGATCGTGGTGAACCGGGTACAGGCGGCGGTTCGGCTGGGCCGCGAGCTCACCGCCGACCCGTCGATCGATGCCGAGGTGCTGGTGCTCACCGGCCGGATGCGCGGCTGGGACCGGGAGCAGGCGCTCACGCGGGTCCGTGAGCTGGTCGGCTCCGGTGCCACGCCCGCGCCGGGGACCGGCGCAGTGATCGTCGTCGCGACCCAGACCATCGAAGCCGGTGCCGATCTCGACTTCGACGTGATGATCACCGACTGTGCGCCGATCGACTCGCTGATCCAACGGTTCGGCCGGGTGGATCGGCTGGGTGAACTCACCGCCCGGCTCGGTGATGCCGCCGACCGGCCGGTCAGCCGCATCGTCGGCACGAACCGGGCGACCAAGGACGACGACCCGATCTACGGGCGGGCGCTCGGCGCGACCTGGGCCTGGCTGACCGCGCACGGGCGCACCCGGATCGACCTGGGGATTCGCTCGCCGGACCGACCCGACCCGGACGAGCAGGCAGGTCTGCTGCCGATCCCGCTGCGCGGTCCGGTGCTCACCGCCGGACAGCTCGACCGGTTGGTGCGCACCTCGCCGAAGCCGGACGCCGATGTCGAGATCGACAGTTATCTCCACGGCTTGGGGCGGCGGCCGGATCAGGATGTCGAGCTGGTCTGGCGCGCGGACATCACGGCCGCGATGCTCGCCGATCCCGGCATCGCGCAGGGCCTGGCAGACCTGCTGGTGGCCGCGCCGCCGACTCCGGGCGAGGCGATGTCGGTGCCGCTGTCCGCGGTCCGCGGCTGGCTGAGCGGTGGCTCGGACGCTGCCGACCAGGCCGCGGAGTTGTCCGATGTGGACGCGGGGGCACCGGCCACGCGCAGCCCCGGCCGGGGCCGCGGATCGCGCCCGGCGCTGGTCCGGCGCGCCGGTGACGTCGTGGTCGTGCACGAACCGAGCGATCTGCGGCCTGGTGACGCGGTGGTGGTCCCGACCGAGTACGGCGGCCTCTCGCTCGGATCGTGGGATCCGCTGTCCACCGATCCGTTGCCGGCCGACATGGATATCGCCGACCAGGCCGCGTTGACGCAGGGCCGATTCCAGCTGCGTACGGCGCTGTTCGGCGCCGGCGCAGCCGCCCCGGACAGTCCGGATTTTCGGCTCGTGGTGCCGACCCCGGTGCTGGTCGAGGCCGCCGACACCGGTGCCCCGGCCGCGCTGCGGGAATGGCTGGCGGCGGAGGTCGCCCGCTCGACGCATCCGGTCGTCCGGCCGGAGGGCTGGTGGGTGCGGGCCCGTGACCACGTCGACCGGTTGCAGGTCGCCGATATCCGGACGGTTCCCGGGCCGAGCGGCCCGGTCTACCTGATCGTGCCGGCCCGCGCGACCGACATCGACACCGATCCGGAGCGCAGCTCGGCGGCCGGTCGCGGCTACCCGCTGGACGAGCATCTGGCCGACGTTGCCGAGATCACCGCGGCGTGGTGCGCCCGGCTGGGCGTGTCCGACGAGCTGACGTCGGAGTTGGTCACCGCGGCTGGATTGCACGATATCGGTAAGGCGGACAGCAGGTTTCAGATGATGCTCCGGGAAGGGCAGGTCGAGTCCGACGGCCGGCTGCTGGCCAAGTCGGCGATCCCGCCGGCCGATCGCGACCGGAACCGCCGCGCCGCCGCGATGGCCGGCTACCCGCCGGGTCTGCGGCATGAGGTGGCCTCGGCGGCGCTGCTCCCGCCGGCCACGCCGGAGCTGGTGCGGTTCCTGGTAGCCGGGCACCACGGTTACGGGCGGCCGTTCTTCCCGCCCCAACACGACCCCGGCGCCGAGCCGGTCGACTATGTCGGCCCACCCGGCCGGTTCACGGCCGACCAGCCGTATCGGTACGGCGGCGTCGGCTCCGCTGCGGCAGTGGATTTCGCCGACAGCGTGGCGCGCTACGGCTGGTTCGGTGTCGCCTGGCTGGAGGCGATCGTCCGGCTTGCCGACCACGAAGGCAGCCGCCGGGTGGCGCAACCATGACCGCCGTCGAGCTCACCGGTTTGCGTGCCGACACCGCACACGGCTATCTCGCCGCGCTCGGGCTGGTGCAGGCGGTGCACCGCGCTGCGCCGGCGGCGCGGCTGTCCTGGACCGACGAGTTCCGCCCGCGGGCGCGGGTGCACGGCGTCGACGAGACGCAGCTGATCGCGGCGATTCTGGCCGATCGCGACGAACGGCTGGCCGGCGCGGTATTGCACCACCCACCGGGTCGGCCGTACGAGACACTCAAGTGCACCGCGGCCGAGCTGACCGCCTGGGCCGAGCAGATCGGCGAACTCGGGGACGACGACCCGGATGTCGAGCTGTGGTCCGGGCTGTTGATCGAGGGTGGATTCGACAACTCCGGCAAGTCCAAACCGACCCACTTCGACTTTTCCGCCGGCCAGGTGAAGTTCCTCAAGGTGGTCCGCGAAGTTGCCGCGGCGATCGACGAGGACCGGGTGCGCGAAGCGCTGTTCGGTCCGTGGCGGTACGACAGCCGCGCGTCGACGCTGCGGTTCGAGGCGAGCGGCGAGCGGATCGGTGCGCTGCGGGCGATACCGCCGGCAAAGGACCCGGTCCCGGGGGTGCCCGGCGTCGACTGGCTGGCGTTCCGCGGACTGGCGTATTACCCGCTCACCCTGGCCCCGGGCCGGGATCGGGCCCGGGTGGTGACCGCCGCGTGCGATACCGACTGGAACCGCGGCGCATTCCGCTGGGTGGTGTGGCGGCCGCCGCTGGCCCATTCGACGATCGCGGCACTGGTCACCGATCCACGGCTGGTCGGTGCGCGGGAGTCGCGGCGGATCGATCGGCCGGCGGCGCTCGCCGCGCTCGACGTGGCCTCGGTTCGGCAGTGCGCGATGATCCGCAGCGGGCAGGGCTACGGCAGCTTCGGGCCGCCCAAGCGGATCGCCGCCGCGGACTGACCTCGGCCCGGCCGAGATCGAACCGGCCGATCTCGTCGGTGAGATCGGCCGGCCGGAGCTCGCGGGTGTTCGGTCAGATGCCGAGGAGGCGGTAGAGCGCGCCGATGTCCGGGGTCGGAATCGTCGGTCCTACCCAGTCGATCGGAGTCAGGGTCATCAGATAGGCGACGACCGCGAAAGCCGGCCACGGCACGGTCAGCTTCGCGGCCGGCAGCCGGTCCTGCCGGGTCGACAACACGGCGAATGCCGTGATCAACAGCGCCGAGGTGATGAAGCTGCAGAACCATCGCATCCAGTCGATTCCGGTGGCGAAGACGATCACGACCGAAGCGCTCATCAGCAGGGCAATGGCGAGCGAGGTGTGGCGATCCAGCCGGGTGAAGCGGGTCCACCAGAGCCGGCCCATCGTGTACCGACACCAGAGCACGTGCAGTCCGACCAGGAGCAAGCCGAGCGTGATCTGCTGCAGGTGCCGGTCGATCCCGACGATCGCCACCTCGCCCATGGATTCGAATGCGCCCTGGGAGAGGTAGCGGAACACGGTGGGTCCCTCGAGCGACGCATCCACCCGCAGCTGTGCGGCGACGCCGGGGGTGACCCGGCCGAACAGCAGAATCAGCGGAACGGTTACCAAGGCCGGACCGAGCACGGCGATGCACAGGCGCATATTGCTCCACCAGGCGCGATTGCCGGTGACGAAAATGATCGGCACCGCGGCGAATCCCCAGATGAACAGGATCGCCTCGTGCACGAAGCAGAGCCCGGCGAGCATCAGCCCGATACTCCACATCACCGGCAGCAGCCAGCGCCGCAGATACAGGCAGGCGATACCGGCGCCGACCACGATCAGCACGCCGAACTGGTCGGAGCGGCGGCCGTACACCAACTCGCCGACGACGGCCGGGCTCGACGCGATCAGCAGCGCCAGGAACGTCGAGCTGCGGGTCCAGTTCCGGACCAGCAACTCCAGCAGGATCACGATCGCGACGAGCGGGATCGCCCACGATGCGAACAACGCCGCCTGCACCGCAATGTCGGACTGGCCGGTCAGCTGGCCGCCCAGGCCGCGCCGGACGAAGCCGTAGCGGTAGTCGACGTACCAGGCGGACCGGGTGTAGACCCACGGTGTCTGGGTGAACCACCCGGACGGCGTCGACTTCAGCACCTGGATACCGACGGCCAGCCCGAGGACGACGCGCAGGGTGGTCGGTGACAGGTGCAGGCCGGACCGCTGCGGCCGGAGTACATCGGGACGATCGAGCAGCGCGGTCATTTGTCCCCGCGAGCGACGCACGCCGGCGAAGACAATTGGATGACGGCTGCCGCGTTGCAGGCCCAGTCCATCCGTATCTTCCAGTTTCCGCTTTCGTATACGAACGGAACCTGTTGCGAATAACTCTTTCCCCAGACGTTCAGGTTGCCGTCGACGAGGATATCGTCGGCGCTGGTTCGAGCGACCCTGCGCACGTCGATCCGGGCGCCTTCGGCCGAATACAATTCCATCAGTTTGGACACCAGCGCGCCATCGGCGACGTCGCCCTGCGCATATATCGCCTTGTCGGCGACCGGTACGTTCGGATCGAGTGCGTGGTCGAGCCAGCCCTCCAGATCGTGCACCGTCGGTGTCGAAACTTCTTCTGCTGCAGGTGATTCGGTCGAAACTTTGGCCGGAGCGGCGCCACCGCAGGCGACCAGCGCCGGCCCGGCCACCAGCGCGATCGAGAGGAGCCGCCACCGAACGACCAAACCGGCCCGGTATTTCCTCGCCCGGCGTGGCGCGTCGAGAAAGTCTGCCATTTTTTGATCTCCTATGGGTTCGACGCGCAACAGGTTACATCCAGGCCGGGTCACGAATAAAGTCGTTCGATCGACAGACACGTGCCGCTCCGCCGGTGCACGAGATTATGCATTCACGCCGCTCGTGATTTTTTCGTTATTGCAAACCGAGCGATATATGGTCGGCTTTGTTGACGTACCGGGAGTCGGGTTCGGGCCGGCTCGGCGGAACTCGGTCGGGCACCCGCAGTCCCGGTTCCGCCGCTGTTGTCCGCTCGGCTGCTCGGCGGTACGGGTCGGACGTGGTTCGGTGGTGAGATGGTAGGCAACATGAATCCCGCCGCCGGCCGACTCGGCCGTATCGCGACCAGCAGTCCCGGCAAGGCCGCTGTCTCCACCGCCGCCGCGGGCGCGTTGGCAGCATTGTCGAACATGCCGCAGCAGGTATCGCACCTGATTCGCGACCGATACCCGGCCGTCGCCGTGACCGGGATGACCGGGGTGGGCAAAACCCGTCTGGTCGACCGCCTGACCCGGCATACCACCGCCGCCGAACACCTGGAGGTCGGCTCGGCCACCATGGAGCGGCGCACCCGCCGGGTCCGTCGGTTCCGCGGCTTCCGGTTCCGCGTGGTGCCCGGGGACAATGCCGCAACCCGGCTGGGCGCCCTCGACCAGGTATTCCACGACGAACCGGTCGACGGGGTACTGCACGTGGTCGCCTACGGATATGCGACCCCGCGCCGGACTGCGGGGATCAGCGGGCTGGCCCAGGCGTCCCGGGCCGATCTGCTCGCCGCCGAGCTGGACGACTGGGCCATCACCGCGCATCGGATCGCCTCGCTGGCCGTCCGCCGTGACCAGCCGATCTGGCTGATCGTGGTGCTGACCAAGACCGATCTGTTTCCGGACGCGATCGAGGCGGCGATCCGCTACTACTCCCCCGGCGGCGACTCGCCGTTCGCGAAGAAGCTCGACGACCTGCGGACGCTGGCCGGCGGCGCCCGGCTCTCGGTCGACGTGCTGCCGGTCAGCGCGGAGTCCGGCGATCCGGGTGACGTGATGCTGGCGTCCCTGGTGTCGCGAATGGCGCAGCTCAGCGGGCACGTCTGAGCGCAGAATATTTAGTAATGCTAATCAGATAGCGTGTCCGAGTGGTCGAATCATCCGGCTCGCCGGGCACGTTCGCGGCGCTGCGGGTACGCAACTACCGGCTGTATGCGACCGGGATGGCGATCTCGAACAACGGCACCTGGATGCAGCGGATCGCCCTGGACTGGCTGGTGTACTCGCTCACCGGTTCGTCGTTCGCGGTCGGGGTCACCACCGCGCTGCAGTTCGGCCCGATGCTGTTCCTGGGGCTGTTCGGCGGGCTGATCGCCGACCGGTACCCGCAGCGCCGCCTGCTGTTGTTCACCCAGAGCGCGTTCGGCCTGCTCGCGACGGTCCTCGCCGTCCTCGCCTTCACCCATACCGCCACGGTCGGCGTGATCTACCTGGTCGCGTTCGGCTTGGGTCTGGTCACCGTCGTGGACAACCCGGCCCGGCAGACTTTCGTCGGGGTGATGGTGCCGGCGCGGCTGATGCGGAACGCCGTCTCGCTCAACAGCGGCAATTTCCAGCTGGCCCGGCTCACCGGGCCGGCGCTGGCCGGCGTGGTCGTGGCCACCGCCGGCCCGGCCTGGGCTTTCGCGGTGAACGCGGTCACCTTCGCCGCCACCCTGACCGCGCTGACGCTGATGCGGTCCGCCGAATTCGAACAGTTGCCCCGCGAGCCGCGCGGTAGGGGGCAGCTGCGCGCCGGCCTGCGGTACGTCGCCGCGCGGCCGGCCCTGCTCTGGCCGATCGTGTTGCTGTTCTTCATCGGTGGCTTCGGCTTCAACTTCGCGATCGTGCTAACCGCCTACGCCGGCGAGGTGTTCGACGGCGGGCCCGGCCTGTACGGCTGGCTGAACTCGACCCTCGCGGCCGGCTCGGTGGTCGGGGCCTTGCTTGCGGCTCGCCGCCCGACCGTCTCGGCCCGGTTCTTGTTCGGATCGGCCGCAGCGTTCGGCGGCACGCTGGTTCTGGCCGGGCTGGCGCCGACGCTGTGGTTGCTGATCCCGGCGCTGGCTGCCTGCGGGCTCGCCGGTGTCGGCTTCAACACCTCGGCGAACTCGTCGGTGCAGCTGGCCACCGACCCGACCCTGCGGGGGCGGGTGATGAGCCTCTATTTCCTCGTCCTGATGGGGTCGATCCCGATCGGTTCGCTGATCGTCGGCGGAATCACCGAGCGCTGGGGGCCGTCGGTGGCCTTGGTGATCTCCGGCGCAATCTGCGTCGTGGCGGCCGGCAGCTGCGCACGGCTCGCCGGTCGCGAGACGCATGCATCTGATGCGTAGGAGCGTAGCATCAGATGCATGCGTACCACGCTGGATATCGATGCAGTCGTCTTGGCGCAGCTGAAAGTCCGGCAGGAGCGGGAGGGGAAGAGCATGGGGAAGCTGGTGTCGGAACTACTGGCTCGGCAGCTCGCGCAGGATGAGGCCGCAGGTGGGGCGGGCAACCGGACCGATGTCGGATGGATTGTCGGCAACCTCGGCGTCGGGGTGGATCTGGACGACAAAGACGCGGTGTGGGCGATTCTCGACTCGGAGCGTTGATGTCGTTCACCATCGACACCAACGTCCTGGTCTACGCCTCCGACGCCGATTCGCCGGTGCACGAGCGGGCTCGTTCGGTCGTCGAGGAGGCGCTTGCCGGGCCCGGCCTGGTGACCTTCTTCTGGCCGGTTCTGCTCGGCTACCTGCGGATAGTCACGCATCCGCGGATTTGCGCGGCACCGCTGGCCCCGGCGCGCGCGCACGAGGCGATCGAGCGGATCGACGCGGCCCCCGCGGCTCGGGTGGTCGGGGCGGGCCCGAACTTCTGGCGTTGCTATCGCGCGGTCGGTGGTGGCAGAGGTAACGATGTCCCGGACGCGGTCATCGTGGCGCTGATGCACGAGTACGGCGTGGCGACGATCGTGACCCACGATCGTGACTTTCGTCGGTACGACGGGATCAGCGTGCGGGACCCGTTTGCCGACTGATCGATTGCGGGGCGCCACGTCCGGTAACACACGGCGCGCGCGCGGCGGCCCGCGGTCGCAGAATAGGGGGATGCCGGATCGGGGTTTCACACCCACCCAACTCGCCGCACGCGCGGCTTACCTGCTGCGTGGCAACGATCTGGGCACCATGACCACCGCCGCGCCGCGGCTGTATCCGCACATGTGGAGTTGGGACGCGGCGTTCGTCGCGGTCGGTCTGGCGCCGCTCAGCGTCGAGCGCGCCGTGGTGGAGCTGGATACCTTGCTGTCCGCGCAATGGCGCAACGGGATGATCCCGCACATCGTCTACGCCAACGGGGTGGACGGTTATTTTCCCGGTCCCGGCCGCTGGCAGTGCCGGGAGCTGGCCGACGCGGCCCCGGCCGGCCCGGACACGTCGGGGATCACCCAACCGCCGGTGCACGCGATCGCAGTGCAGCGGATCCTCGATCACTCCCGTCGGCACGGTCGGAGCACCCGCGCGGTCGCCGAAGAGTTCCTGGACCGGCGCTGGGGCGATCTGATGCGTTGGCATCGGTGGCTGGCGCACGCCCGGGACCCCAAGTTCGACGGCCGGATCACCATCTATCACGGCTGGGAATCCGGCATGGACAATTCGCCGCGCTGGGACCGGGCCTACGCCCGGGTGACGCCCGGGCCGGATCTGCCGCCCTACGTGCGGGCCGATACCCAGGTGATCGCCGATCCGTCGCAACGGCCCACCGACGTCGAGTACGACCGTTATCTCTGGTTGCTGGAAGAGATGCGGCGGGCTCGCTACGACGACTACGAGCTGACCACGGCGATGAGTTTCGCGGTGCAGGACGTGTTCGTCAGCGCCGTCTTCGCGCTGGCCTGCGATGTGTTATCACAGATCGGCGAGGAGCACGCCCGGCCCCGGGCCGATGTTCGGGAGTTGTCCGAGTGGGCCGACCGGTTCCGGTCCGGCGTGATCGCCACCGCCGACGCCCGCTCCGGCGCAGCCCGCGATTTCGACCTGCGGGCCGATCGGCTGGTGCACACCGAAACGTCGGCGATGTTCGCGCCGTTGCTCTGTGGCGGTCTGCCGCGCGATGCCGAGCGGCAGCTGCTCCGCACGTTCGAAGGTCCACGGTTCTGCGGCCATCCCGATCTGCGTTACGCCTTGCCGCCGTCGACCTCGCCGGTGTCCGGGGATTTCCGCGCCCGAGAGTATTGGCGTGGACCGGTGTGGCCGGTGCTGAGCTGGCTGTTCTCCTGGGCCTTCGCCCGGCGCGGTTGGGCCGAGCGCGCTGCGACATTACGTACCGAAGGTTTGCGACAAGCGGCCGACGGAACGTTCGCCGAGTATTACGAGCCGTTTACCGGGGAACCGCTGGGAAGCATGCAACAATCCTGGACGGCAGCCTCGGTGCTCGATTGGCTTGGGTAGTTTGGGCGAATTATCGGAGTCGGCAGCGCTTGCCCACCGGTCACGATCACGTTACGGTCCACGGGTGCGCATCCGACTGAGCCGCAAGTTTGCCGTCGTTCCTCTCGCTGCCGCCGCGCTCCTCGTCGCAGCGCCGGGCCTGGCTGCCGCCGACATACCGAACGGGCCGGACGTCTCCGACTGGCAGCATCCCGCCGGTGCCCCGATCGACTGGAAGGCCGCGAAGGCGCACGGCGTCGACTTCGCGTTGGTGAAGGCGACCGAAGGCGTCGACTTCGTCAACGATCACTTCCAGGCCGATACCAACGCGATGCGGGCGGCCGGGGTGTTGCGCGGTGCCTACCACTTCCCCCGGTTCGACCAGAACCCGGAAGCGCAGGCCGACTTCTACGTCAACAACGTCTTCAGTCAGAACGTGCTCGGCTCGTTGCCGCCGATCCTGGACGTCGAGCGCAGCAACGGCCAACCGCCGAACGTGATCATCGATTGGATGCACCGCTGGCTGAATCGGGTGCAGCTGCTCACCGGCCGGATGCCGATCGTCTACACCTGCCCCGGTTTCTGGAAAGAGGGCGTCGCGAACTCGAACCAGTTCACCCAGTACCCGCTGTGGGTGGCCGACTGGAACGGCGGCCCGCAGCCGGAGCTGATCGGTGGCTGGCCGGGCTGGGTGTTCTGGCAGCAGACGAACAAGGCGAGCATCCCGGGCATCGAAGGCCCGGTCGATCACAACGTGTACAACCCGAACTTCGGTCCGCTGGAGGTCTGGGCCAACACGCCCTACTACGTCACCCTCGGCACCCGCTGAGCCGAGCCGAGTAGACGTCCGGCGGCATCCACCGATGCCGCCGGACGTTTTTTGTGTTTCAGGTGCGCGGCCGAACGCATTCTGTTGTCATACATAGCCGCCGTGAACGGCGGCAGTCTGCTACCGACAACTACGCCGCCGGACGCGAATTCCCCGCCGGGATGATTACCGACGACTATCGCTCGTCCGACGGCGCAGGCGGTATGGACAGGGCCGAGGCGGCCGCCCCGACGTCGCGCCCGTGTCGGACCGATTGCTCGGCTGCACGGGCGCGACCCGGCCTGGATCCACTGAAACTGCGGACCGGGCCTCAGCTCGGCGGCATCAGCACCGTGTCGATGAGGTAGACGGTCGCGTTGGCGGTCTGCACGCCACCGCAGATCACGTTGGCGTCGTTCACCTTCAGGGTGTCACCGGAGCCGGTCACGGTCACCGGCGCACCTTCGACCGTGGTCTGCGAACCGGCGATCGCGTCCGGGGCGATCCGGCCCGGCACCACGTGGTAGGTCAGCACCTTGCTCAGCTGGTCGGCGCCTTCGGGGGTGCCGAGCGTGGTCACCGTCTCCGGCGGCAGCTTGGCGAAGGCCTCGTCCACCGGGGCGAACACGGTGAGCTGTCCGTTGTTCAGCGTGTCGACCAGGTTGACCGCCGGGTTGAGCTGGCCGCTCACCGCGGACACGAGCGTCTTCAGCAGCGGGTTGTTGCTGGCGGCCGTGGCGACCGGTTCCGCCGCCATACCGGCGACCGAGCCGGGACCGTCCGGGACCTGCTCGGCGTAGGCCGCACAGCCGGGACCGACCATGCCCGCAGCCGATGCGGCGGCACTTGTGGTCATGGCGCCGGACATGCCGGAGGTCTCCGACATCGACGACGACGAGGCGGTGGTCGAGTCGGAGCTGCTGGAGCTGGAGTCGTCACTGCAAGCGGCGAGGCCACCGATCGCCAGTACCGCTACGAAGCCGGTTGCGGACTTTTTCCAGGTGTTCATTGTGATCCTTACTGTTCGGCACTGCTTCGGTTGATACAGCTGTCGTTCGTCTCATTTGTCCGAAAGCTGGTCGGTCGTTGTTCGGCGGCCGAAGCCGGATGGATTGGCCGTCCAGGTAATCAGTCGACTCGTACCTGTACACCCGGCCATCCGGTCGCGCCGTCGGGTGCGATCGGCACACGTTCCTCGGTCTGCGGGATCCCGGTGGCGTCGGTAGCCCGCGCTTCGATCATGTGGTTCCCGGGTGTGGCATCCCACTGCCACACCCACTGCCGCCAGCAGTCTATGCCGTCCCGCTCGGCGAGTTGGGCCGGTTGCCACACTCCCCGGTCGACTCGTACCTCGACTCGTTCGATTCCGCGGTGCTGGGCCCAGGCCACCCCGGCTACCGGGGTGCGTCCGGCCGGGATCCGGGCGAACGATTTCGGCACGTCGATCCGCGATGCGGTCTTGATCGGGGCTTGGGCGGCATATCCGCGGCTGGTCCAGTAGGCGCTGAAGTCGGCGAATCGGGTGACCTCCAGGTCGGTCAACCACTTGGTCGCCGAGACGTAGCCGTAGAGCCCGGGTACCACCATCCGGACCGGGAAACCGTGTTCGGGCGGAAGTGGTTCGCCGTTCATCGCCACCGCCAGCATCGCGTCCCGATCGTCGGTCAGGACGGTGAGCGGGGTGCCGATGGTCATTCCGTCGACGCTGGTCGACTTGACGGCGTCGGCATCGGCGCCGACCCCGACCCGGCTCAGCAGATCCCGGGTGCGCACCCCGATCCACGTGGCATTTCCGACGTAGGGCCCGCCGACGGGTTGGGACACGCAGGTCAGCGTGATCCGGCGCTCGATCAGCGGCAGGTCCAGCAGGTCCTGGAAGGACAGCTCGATCGGCGCGTCGACCAGGCCGTGGATGCGTAGCCGGTAGTCGTCGACCGCGACCCGCGGCACCCGGAGTGCGGTATCCACCCGATAGAAGTCGCGGTTGTCGGTGATGTACGGGGTCAGCCCGGGCAGTTTCAGGGCGGTGCCGGCCGGCAGCGGCGCCGCCGGCGAGCGCGGGGGCGGCAGCCGCACCCCGGATCGCCCGGTCCCGGGCGCGAGTACGGTCTGGCCGGCAACGGTCCCGCCGACCGCGACGGCGCCGAGCACGCCGACCGTCGCGAGAAAGTTGCGGCGGTCGAATCCCGGCGGGGCCGCCGCTTCGGCTGCTGGAGTGTCGGGTGCTGGGGTGTCGGGTGCTGCTCGCAGCAGCCAGGCGAAGCTGCCGAGGGCAATCGCGCCGAGCACCGCTACCGGGACCAGGCGCAGGATCGGTCCGTCGGTCGTCGGGCGATCGGCCAGCACGACCACCCCGGCAACGGCTACCAGCACGGCCAGTGCGGTGATCCCCACGGTTCGGCCCATCGCTCCGACCAGCGCGAGGACGATCACCATGCCGGCGATCACCGACGCCAGCAGCACCGGCTTGTCGTTGGTGCCGAACTGTTCGATCGCGAACTCCTTCAGCTGACGCGGGGTCCAGTCGATGACCCGATTGGCCACGGCGATCAGCGGCGATGTGGTTCCGGGTAGCGCCGCGGCAATCGCCTGGCTCGCGCCGACCCCGGCGCCACCGGCAGCCAGACCGGCGATCGCACCCGTACCGGATAGCCTCATGCCGAGTATTCGCACACAACCGCACACCGGACGGGTCCGTCTCGAAAAATGATCTTCGGCGGCTGCCCCATCCGGAGCCGCCGGGATTACGAACCTGGTTGCATGTCCGTCTGCGCGAGCCGTGATGACATGCAGCTGGAAGAAAGGTGTCCTGTGCCTGGCGAACCCACTCTCCGGATCGTGACCGGTGACGACTTGCCGAGTCCGGATGCGTTGCTGGAGCAGGTCGCGCGCGGTGATCTCGACGCGTTCGACCAGTTCTACGATCTCGTCTCGCCGGCCGTGTTCGGCACGGCACGCCGGGTCGTGCGGGACCCGGCGCGGGCCGAGGAAGTTGCCCAGGAGGTGTTCCTGGACGTCTGGCGGCAAGCCACCCGGTTCGACCGGCGTCGCGGAGGTGCGCGTACCTGGGTGCTCACCATGGCGCACCGACGTGCGGTGGACGTGGTGCGCTCGTCGGAGGCGGCCCGGGCGCGGGAGCGCAAACTGTCCCAGCAGGAGCTGGATGTCGTCGCCGGTCCCGAGGAGCACGTCGTCGAGCAGGACGAGCGCCGCGCCGTGCGCCGGTGTCTGCAGGCATTGACCGCGCTGCAGCTGGAATCGGTGACCTTGGCCTATTACCAGGGGTACACCTACCCGCAGGTGGCGGCGTTGCTGAAGCAGCCGCTGCCGACGATCAAGACCCGCATGCGGGACGGCCTGATCCGGTTGCGCGACTGTATGGGGGGACGATCGTGACCAGCGCGGACATCCACACGTTGGCCGGCGCCTACGCGCTCGACGCGATCGATCCCGACGAGCGGATCGCGTTCGATGCTCACCTCGCCGAGTGTGAGAGTTGCCGTGACGAGGTGGACGGCTTGTGGGGGGCGGCCGCCGCCCTGGCCGTCATCGAGCATCCGCCGGCTCGGCTCCGGGCCCGGGTTCACGCGCTCGCCGAGCGGACCGCCCAGCTGCCGCCGCTGGTCGCGCCCCGCCGGCCGGCCCGGGCCCGACGCTGGTCCCGGTTGGCGGCCGCAGCGGCGGTCGTCGTCGCGATCGGGCTCGGTGGTGTGGTGCTCCGGGAGGTGACCGAGCGCCCGGCGGAGGTCACCGCGGGCCAGGTCTTCGGGGCACGCGACGCGCACACCCGGGCCGTGCCGCTCGGTACCGGTGAACTTCGGGTTGCGGTCTCCGCTCAGCTAGACCGGATCGCGGTCGACGGCGGTGGTATGCCCGCGCCACCTGCGGGTCACGCCTATCAGGTGTGGCTGGTCGACGGCGCGCAGCCGACGTCGCTGTCGGTGATGGAGGGCGATGCCACCACCGCGGTGACGCCGATCCCGCCCGCCGGGGTGCTGGCGATCACGATCGAGCCCAGCGGTGGCTCGGCCGGGCCGACCACCGAGCCGATTCTGACGCTGGACCCGGCCGGCCTCTGAGTGGGCTCGATCGGATCAGTGGTGGCCGGCGTGCCGGGACAGGGCCTTCGGTAGGGCGATCGAGATCGGTACGCCGATGCCGACGCCGATCGCGATGGCCACCGGCGCCGGGTGGGTGGTGAGGAAGAGCAGAACCAGCAGAGCGACGAGTGGCTTGTTCATCCCGACGCAGGCAGCTGCGCCGGCGCCGGCGATCGCGGCCAGTCCGGGGTCGATCCCGGGGATTGCCTGGGATACCGCGAGTCCGCCGCACACCCCCATGAACGCCAGCGGCATGATCGGTCCGCCGAGCCAGCCGGCGGCGAGACACAAGGCCATGGCGACGGCCTTGAGCAGCATGATGCCCACCAGGATCGCCGCGGCGAGCTGCCCGGGGTCCGCGGACAGCTCGACCAGTTGCTCCTGGCCGTTGGACCGCATGACCGGCCAGATGGCGATCAGCAGGGCGAAGCAGCACGAACCGATGAGTACCCGAACCCGGATATCGGTGGCCACTCTCGCCAGCACCCGGTCGGCGTAGAGCTTCACCACCAGATAGACGATTGCCGCCACGGCGCCCACCAGCGCCGGCAGGGTCAGCGCGACCAGCGTGGCGAAGTCGGTGGCCGCTGTCGGCTCGGGAACAGGGATCTTCAGACCTGGCCCGTCGCTCGGAAACAGCGCCCCGCCGAGGTAGATGCCGGCGAGCCCGAGCGTGCCGGCCAGGAACAGCAGGGGCCAGGGCACCTTGTCGGTGCCGGCCTCGTCGCTGTCGGCGTAGCTGGCGCCGCCCGGCGGTGAGCCGTACATCGCGCCGAGCGAGCCCGCGACCCCGACTTCCCGGATCAGCCGGCGTTGCCGGACGTCCTTGGAAATGCGAAGCGCGACGAAGTCGGAGAGCGCTTCGACCACCGCGATCACGCCACCTTCGGGGCCGATCGCGCCGCCGAAACCGAACGACGACACGCCCAACGCGGCCATGTTCGCGGCCTGGGGAATCGGTGCCGGCTCATCGTTCTCGGCCAGTTTCAGCTGCCCGTCGAAGTCCTTGGTCGGGTCCCGATAGCGGAGCAGGGCGATCAGCAGCCCACCTGCCATCACCACGCAGAACACCAGCACGTGGTCGGTGTCGTCGATTCGGGACCAGATCAGGTTCTCGGCGAGGTGGGTGAGCACCAGCATCAGGTAGGTGACGAAGCCGGCAACGAAGCCGTAGACGGTCGCGGTCACGATCGGTTTCACGACAAAGGGGTTTCCGTCCGAGATCGGCCGGCAATCGCGAGGCCGCCGGCGAGGCCTGAAAGGTCCAGTGAATGTACGTCACCTGATGCCGCGGTGGAACACCCGAATGCCGCTGCCCCGGTCGATCGGAGCGCCGAGTGGGCTCTGATGGCGTTCGGTTCTCGGCGTTTGCCGCCATCAGTGCCCACTCGGCATCAGTGCCCACTCGGCATCGGTGCCCACTCGAGGAGGTCCTGCTGCTAGACGACGCCGAGCCGGATCAGACTTTCGCCGCTGGCGGTGATCGCCTCGGTCCACGGGCGGGGCTGCCAATCCAGCTCTCGACGCGCTTTCGCCGAGGTAGCGGCGCGCCGCTCGCCGAGGAGCGGTACCAGGTCGCCCATCTCCACGTTGAACCGGCCGATCAGTCGGACCAGCGCGTCCGGCGCTTTGCGGGTCGGCACCCGCTTGGCGGCCGGACCGAGATGCTGCTTCAGGGCGCGGGCGACGTCGAGCATCGAGACCGGCTCGCCGGACGTGGCGATATAGCGTTGACCAGCGGCTTCGGGTGCCTGCATGGCGCGCAGGTGCAGGTCGACCACGTCTCGGACGTCGACGACGCCGAACCACAGATCCGGGCACAGGGGTGGGGTGCCGGACAGCAGGCGCTGGATCAGCCCGAGCGACGAGGTGGCGCTCGCCGACAGCGCCGGCCCGAAGATACCGATCGGGTTCACGCTGGTCAGCTCCAGATCGCCGCCTTCGTTCGCCATCAGATCCCAGGCCGCGCGCTCGGCCAGCGCCTTGGATTTGACGTAAGCGCTCATCGGCCCGCCGTCGACGTTCGTCCAGTCCGACTCGTCGAACGGGGTGGTCCGGGGCGGATGACCGTAATAGACGGCGTCGCAACTCGACGTGTAGACGACCCGGCGCGCGCCACCGTCGCGGGCCGCCCGCAGGATCCGTCGCACCCCGTCGACCGCCGGGCGGATCACCTTCTGTTCGTCCCGGGTGGCGGTCAGCGGCGACGCGACGTGCAGCACGGTACGGCATCCGGCGACCGCGGCGGGCCAGCCGTCGTCCGACATCAGATCGGCCGCCACCACCTCCAGCCGGTCCGCCGGGTCCACCTCGGTCGCGATCGCCGCGCGCAGCGCGGGCTCCTTGCTCAGGTCACGGACGGTGACGCGCACCGGGTAGCCCTGCCGCAACAGCTCGACGACGGTCCAGCCGCCGACGAAGCCGGTCCCGCCGGTTACCAGCACGGTCTCGTTCATGGATGCTCCTGTAGTTGATTAGCCGATCGGCTAATCAACTACTCTAACCGTATGTCGGATTCGCGCAAGCAACAGGCGCTGCAGTCGCGTCAGGCGGTACTGGACGCGGCGCGCCGACTGTTCGGCAGTCGCGGCTACGACGCGACGTCGTTGCAGCAGATCGCCGACGAGCTCGGCATGCGGAAGGCGAACGTCTACTACTACTTCCGAACCAAGGAGGCGATCCTCGATGCGTTGCTCGCCCCGATGACCGATCGCCTCGCCGCCCTGCTGGATACCGCCGAGCGGATCGACGACCCGGCCGAGCGCACGCGCACGCTGGTCGAGGGGTTCGTCGATCAGGTTCTCGCGTCCTACCGGGCCGCGGGCTCGTTGGGGCTGGGGGACCCGGCGCTGCGCCGCGACCTACCGATCGCACGGCGGATGGTCGAACTGTCCGAGCGCGGCGCGCGGATTCTGCTCGGCGACGATCCGTCGCCGGATCGGTTGGCCGGCTACTGGCTGATCCAGGATCTGGGCCCGGTGCTGCGCCGGTGCGATCACCTACCCGATGCCGAGCTGCGCGGTGTCCTGATTCGGGTGTGCACGCGGGTGGTCGACCTGCCGCGCAACTCGAGGTAGCCGGGTCACTCCGAGGTGATGAACTGGTTGTAATAGCCGTGATCTTGAAAGCGGTAAGGCGAGTTCGGGTCTTTCAAGATCTGTTCCGGGATGAACACAATGACCAGCAAGATCAAGGTCATGCCGGCCCCGATCAACCACTGTCGCAAGGTCGGCCGGGGTGTGGTGCGCCGCAGGACGAGGATCAGGCCGAGGCAGAGGGGCAGGTACCCGAGCAGGGCGGTCGCCAGACCGGGGTCGTAGGCGAGCACATGGCGGCCGGTCCCGAAGTGCCCGTAGGACATGTACACCGATGCCGTGTGGATGACTGCTTCGAAACCGCTGAACAGCATCGCGGCGATCATCACCGGAACGCGCGCTCCCCAGATCGCGACGACCACGACGCTGACCACGAGCAGACCGAAGTTCGTGATCATGTCGGTGAGTTCGCTCATCGGATATCGGTCCGGTGTGGCGGACCCGGAGAGCGTGTTGTACATGTAGTGGAAACCGCCGGGCCAGACCCACTCCTCCCAGACGTGCGGGACGATCCAGATCGCGAAGATCGCCGTCAAGCGATCCCCCCACCCCCACGTCGTCCACTTGACCCCGATGTACACCAGGAACCCGACCGCGATAGCGATCGAGATCCAGATCCATCCGGCAAGCCAGTAATCCCAGAAGTTGCCCATGCGGTACTCGATTCCCGAGAAGCTCTCGAATTCCACGGATCGCCCGGCTGGCGGTCCGCACCGGCATTACCGGGTTGCGTCGCCGCCGGCGGTGATCGCGCGACCGGCCGGTGATTCGGCCTCCTCGATCGCCCGCCGGGCGATTGCCCCGAGCGCGGCCTCGACGTCGGCGCTCAACGCGCCGCGGTCCTGAGTCTGGTCGTCGGGCAACCATTCCCGGACCTGCTCGACCAGCCAGTTGCGCCAGGCCGCGGACAGTGCGTCCATCTGCGCGTGCCCCGGCGCCGTGAGCTGCAACAGGTCGCCGTCGCGTACCAGGTAACCCGCATCGGCGATGTCGTCGAAGAACGAGGTGAGAACGCCTTCCGGGATGCCGATCCGATTCTCGATTGCGGCCTGCGACGCATCGCGGTCCAGGTGCTTGGCGGGCAGTCCGACGACGAGAATCCCCCAGGCGGTGGGGATGTCGAGGGCGCTGCCCGATCCGCCCACCGCGCGCGCGAACGCTTGTCGGCCGTTGCGCCGCAGGATCCGGCCGATGATCGTCTCCAGCTGTACATCGGAGCGATCGGAGTCCGGTACGGCGAAGCCTTCCGACATTCCCCGCGCCGATTCCGCTGCAGCGTCGCGCAAGGTCACCTGCGGCAGGAAGAAGGACACCGCCAACCCGACCAGCGCCACCGGCACCACCCAGAGGAAGACGTGCTGCAGCGTGTCCGAGTAGGCGAGGATGATCGGTGCCTGTTGGGCCGCGGGCAACGCATGCAGTCGCGCCGGCGTGGAGGCCACCGCTGAATCGGTCACTCCGGCTGTCGCCATGGCTTGGGGAAGTTCGCCGGCCAACTTGTTGGAGTACAGGGTGCCCATGATCGCCGTACCGAACGACATTCCCAGCGTGCGGAAGAACGTGACCGCAGAGGTTGCGGTCCCGAGATCTTGGTAGCTCGCGGTGTTCTGCACCACCAACGTGAGTACCTGCATGATCAGCCCGATGCCGAAACCGAGGATGAAGATGTAGATCGACGAGGTCAGGATCGAGGTGTTCTCGTCCATGAACGACAGCAGGAACAGGCCGAGCGCGATGATCGCGGACCCCGCGATCGGGAAGATCTTGTATTTGCCGGTCTTGCCGACGACGTTGCCGGAATAGATCGATGTGATGAGCAGCCCGATCACCACCGGCAGGGTGCGCAGACCGGATTCGGTGGCCGTGGTGCCCTGCACGTACTGCAGGAAAGTGGGCAGGTACGTCATCGCGCCGAGCATCGCGAAGCCGACGATGAAGGACAGCAGCGAGGAGATCGTGAACACCCGTTGCTTGAACAGGTGCATCGGCAGAATGGGTTCTGCGGCGCGGAGCTCGACGAACACGAAGATGACGAGACATACCACCGCGCCGACGAACAGTCCGATGATCGTGGGCGAACCCCAGGCGTACTCCGATCCGCCCCACGACAGCCCGAGGGTGAGGCCGACGGCGCCGAGGGATACGAAGATGACACCGAGGTAGTCGATCTTGGACCTCGTCTTCCCGGAGAGGCCGGGGACGAACCGGATCGCCATCACGACGACGATGGCCGCGAGCGGAACGTTGACGTAGAACGCCCAGCGCCACGAGAGATGATCGGTGAACAGCCCGCCGAGGAGCGGCCCGATCACCGTCGTCACCCCGAATATTGCGCCCAGTGCGCCCTGATACTTGCCCCGCTCGCGCAGGGGAATGACGTCGGCGATGAGCGCGGTCGCGGTGACCGTGATCGCGCCGCCACCGATGCCCTGCACGGCACGGGAGATGATCAGAAAGGTCATGCTGTTCGCGAGTCCGCAGAAGAACGATCCGGCGATGAAGATCACCACGGCGACAACGAGGACGTTCTTCCGTCCGTAGAGGTCACCGATCTTGCCCGCGAGCACCGTCGACACGGTTTCGGCGAGGATGTAAGCGGTGACCACCCAGCTCATATGGCCTGCGCCGCCCAGGTCGCCGACGATGGTCGGCAACGCGGTCGACACGATGGTCTGATCGAGCGCGGCGAGCAGCATGCCGGCGCCGATGGTGGCGAAGATCAAGTTTCGCCGAGCGGGGGTGATGTCGCTTGCCGAGAAACCTTTAACCGCCGTCGACGTCGACATCTGATCTCCACATCCGCGTTCAACCTAGATCCGAGCTCAACCTAGATCCGAGCTCAACCTAGATCCGAGTTCAACCCGGTCCCCGAGCGATAGTAGCCACGGTTGGCTGTCATATGGCGATCCGACGAAGGAACGACACATACAACTGATTGGTTGTATGATTCGGAGCATGGTCGAACGCGCAGCCGAGGACCGGGCGGATGCCCTGTTCCACGCGCTGGCCGACCGGACCCGGCGCGACATCCTGCGCCGGGTGCTGGCCGGCGAGTTCTCGGTCAGTGCGCTCGCGGCGCCGTACGAGATGAGCTTCGCCGCCGTGCAGAAACACGTCGCCGTGCTGGAAAAGGCCGGCCTGCTGACCAAACGGCGCAGCGGCCGGGAGCAGTTGGCCAGCGGCGATGTGGCCGCGGTGCGGTCGATCGCGTCGATGCTCTCGGAGCTCGAGGGCATCTGGCGCGGCCGCATCGCCCGGATCGACGACCTGATCGCGCTCGATCAGCCCACCGAAGAGCACCCCACCGAAGAGAAGGAATGAACCATGCCGGTCACCGAAGTCAGCCAGGACGTCGACGCGCGCACCTTGACCATCACGGCCGAGTTCGCCGCGCCGATCGAGCGGATCTGGCAGGTCTACGCCGACCCGGAGCAGCTGGGCAAGGTCTGGGGTCCGCCCACGTACCCGGCCACCTTCGTCGCCCACGACCTGCGCCCCGGTGGCCGGATGAATTACTTCATGACCGGACCGGACGGCGACAAGTTCGCCGGCTTCTGGGAGATCACCGCGGTCGACGAGCCGCACAGCTTCGCCTTCGACGACGGCTTCGCCGATCTCGACTTCAACCCGAACCCGGACTTGCCGGTGTCGAAGAACGTCGTCACGTTCAGTGCGATCGACGGTGGCACCAAGGCCGTCTACGTGTCGACCTACGCCAGCGCCGAAGCGTTGCAGCAGGTGCTCGACATGGGAGTGGTCGACGGCGCGAGCAGTGCGATCAACCAGATCGACGAGTTGGTCGCCGGCTGACCCGCCGAACTCAGCGTTGTCCGGGATGGCAGGCGGCGCGATAGTCCTGCACCGCTCGGCGAGCCGCCTGCCAGTCCGGCCACTCCTGCTGATGGGCGTCGCGGAACGCGGCCCACTCGGCCCGGCGTTGCTCCTTCGGCAGCGCGCGCACCTTCTGCAACTCGGCGGCGAAGTCCGGGTGGTTGCTCAGGAACGCGGCGGTCTTGGGGGCGGAATCCGCCATGGCCTGGGCACGTGCCGCCGGGCCGCACTGGATCGGATCCGCGGCTGCGGTTGCCGGCAGGATGGCGGCCAGCGCGGCCGCGGCTGCGATCGCCGGTAGGGCGATCCGGGTGACGGTAACCGGGCGCTTCATCGGGACTCCTTCGATCGGGGATCGGACGTCTCCGAGTCTTGCCGCTGGAACTGAAGATCGGCTGAAGGAGTGACCGGCAGCCACAGCCGGAACGCCGCACCCGTCCCGGCCGGCGGGTCGACGCAGCTCAACTCGCCGCCGTGGGCGCGGGCGAGGCCGCGCGCGATCGCCAAGCCGAGCCCGGACCCGTCCGGGTTGCGTTCGCGAGCAGTGTCGAGGCGGACCAGACGGTCGAAGATCCGGTCCCGTTCCGCGGCCGGCACCCCGGGACCGTTGTCGGTCACCAGGACCTCGGCGCCGGACGACGCCACCCGCACGGTCAGATCGACGCGGCCGTTCGGTCCCGCCGCCTGGGCCGCGTTCTCCACCAGGTTCGCCAACACCTGGCTGGTCCGCTCCGGGTCCGCGACCACCGGTGCCGCGTCGCCGGCGAGCCCGACCTGCAGCTGCGGGTAGGCCACCCGGGCACGTTCCCGCTGCACCGCGGCCAGCTCGTGCAGATCGGTCGGCACGGCGCGCAGGCTCAGGCCGGCGTCGATCCGGGCCAGCTCCAGCATGTCGTCGACCAGTCGGCCGGCCCGCCGGGCCTCGCGTACCAGCAGCAGCTGCATCCGTTGCCGTTGTTCCGGATCGCTGTCCACCGGTTGGTGCAGCGCCGCTTCGGCGATCGCTGCGATTCCGGTGATCGGGGTACGCAGCTCGTGCGCCGCGTCGCCGACAAACCGGCGGATGCGCTGCTCGGACGCCTGCGCCCGCGCTTCGGCACCCTCGAGGGCATCCAGCATCGCATTGAACGCGGTTGCGGCGCGGGCGAGTTCGGTGCCGGTGCCGGCCGGCGCGAGTCGTTCGCCGCGTCGCCCGGCGGTGATCGAGCGGGCCAGGGTGGTCATCGTGTCCAGTGGCGCGAGCGCCCGACCCACCGCAAACGGCAGCGCCAGCAGGCCGATCAGCACGGCGGCGAGCGTGGTGAGCACCAGCGCCCGCCGCACCTTGACCCGCACTCCGGTCAGCAGCGTGCCGTCCAACTGCAAGGTGAGCTCGGCCCCGTTCAGCTCGCCCGGCCCGGTCAGTCGCGCCTGTCGGGTGCGGACGTCACCGGCCGGCCCGCCGGCGCGGGGCAGCAGGCCCAGCGTCCGCCCGTCGGCGAGGGTCAGCCGCGCCCGGACCGACCGGTTGTCCACCCGGGCCAGCAGCTCGGGCGGGCTGGTCCCGGCCGCCGCCAACTCCTCGGCCAGTTGCATCCGGTCGCTGAGCACAGCGTTCTGCACCCGGGTCCCGGCGACGCCGAGCACCCCACCGATCACCACCGCGAGCACCAGCAGCGCGACGGCGAGCGTCGCGGCGGCGGTGGCCACGACCCGGGTGCGCAGCGACACCCGATGCGGCGAGCGCAGACCCCGAGCCGCCCGGCTCATGGCTCCTGCACGCGGTAGCCGAGTCCGCGCACGGTGTGCAGCAGCCGCGGACCGTGCGTCTCCAGCTTGCGGCGCAGTCCGGAGACGAACACCTCGACCAGGTTGGGGTCGGCGTCCGGATCGTCCCAGACGGCGGCCAGGATCTGTGTCTTGGTCAGCACCTTCCCGCGGTGCCGGGCCAGATAGTGCAGCAGCTCGAACTCGGTCGCGGTCAGCGAGATCGGCGTTCCGGCCCGCTCGACCGAGCCGCGGTCCGGGTCGACGATCAGGTCGTCGACCACGACGGTGGTCTGCACCCGGCCCATCCGGCGCAGCAGCGCATCCACCCGGGCGACCAGCTCCGCCAGCACGAACGGTTTGGTCACGTAGTCGTCCGCGCCGCCCCGCAGGCCGCGCAGCCGGTCGTCCACTCCGTCGCGCGCGGTGAGCATGACGACGCCGGCGTCGGATCGCGCGCGCACCGCGGCCAGCAGCGCGAACCCGTCCCGGCCCGGAAGCAGCACGTCCAGCACCACCACGTCCGGCCGGAACCGCTGCAGATCGGTCTCCAGCCGGGCACCGCCCGGCCGGGCCAGCACCCGGTGGCCGGCCTCGGTCAGCCCGGACTCGACGGCAACCCGGATCGCCTCCGCGTCCTCGACGACCAGCACGCTTGCGCCCTGCACGCCGCCATTCTCCGGTACCGGCCGATCGATGCCGGTACCGTTGCCGAAAAGGGAGGCGTCTCCGATGACCGCTCACATCACCGCTACCCCGACCGGCGTGACCACGACAGCCCGGCTGTGCACGCTCTGCGAGGCACACTGCGGAATCCTGGTCACCACCGAGCGCGATCAGGTCGTTCGGATCGAGGGCAATCCCGACGACGTGTTATCGCACGGCTACATCTGCCCGAAGGCGACCGCGATGGGTGGGTTGCACCACGACCCGGACCGGCTGCGGCAGCCGATGCGCCGGGTCGGCGACCGGTTCGAGCCGATCGACTGGGACACCGCGTTCGCCGAGATCGGTCGGCGCTTGCGGGCGATTCGCGCGGAGCACGGCAACGACGCGGTCGCGCTGTATCTGGGCAATCCGGCGGCACACAGCTCGTCGGTGATCTACGGCGGGTTGCTGCGCGCGGTGCTGCTGACCAAGAACTTCTACTCGGCGTCGTCGATCGATCAGTTCCCGCAGGAATTCGCGGCCTGGCGGATGTTCGGCTCCAACGTGCTGATGCCCGTGCTCGACATCGACCGGACCGATCGGCTGGTGATCCTCGGCGCCAACCCGGCCGTGTCCAACGGGTCGATCAGCACCATGCCCGGGGCCAAGAACCGGATCCGCGACGTCCGTCGCCGCGGCGGCACGGTCGTGGTGATCGACCCGCGATGCACCGAGACCGCCCGGCTGGCCGACGAACACGTGTCGGTCATCCCGGGTGGCGACGTCTACCTGCTGCTCGGCATGCTGCACACCCTGTTCGCCGAGGGGCTGTGCGACGAGGCGACGCTGCGCCGGCAATGCGCCGGTCGGGCCGAGTTGGCCGGATTGGTCGCCGCCGCCACCCCGGAGTCGATGGCTCCCCTGGCCGGGGTCGCCGCCGACACCATCCGGCGGCTCGCGCGAGAGCACGCCGCGGCGCCGTCGGCGGTGTTGTATGCCCGGATCGGGGTGTGCCAGCAAACCAACGGCACGCTGACCCATTGGTTGGTGAACACGGTCAACGCGGTGACCGGGAATCTGGATCGGCCGGGTGGGCAGATGTTCGCCACGCCGCCGGTCGACGCCGCCCGATACGCCAAGTACCTCCCGGTCGCCTACGGGGCGTGGACCGATCGGAGCGGGCGGCACAAGTCCTTCCGGTCCGAGCTGCCGGTGGCCGCGCTGGCGGACGAGATCCTGACCCCGGGCAAAGGGCAGATCCGGGCGCTGATCACCTACGCGGGCAATCCGGTGTTGTCCACCCCGCAGCGCGGCCGGCTCGGCGCGGCGCTGGAGTCGTTGGATTTCTGCGTATCGGTGGACATGTACCTGACCGAGACCAGTCGGCACGCCGACATCGTGCTGCCGCCGATCTCCCCGCTGGAGCGGTCGGATGTCAACCTGTTGTTCCCGATCTTCAGTGTGCGCAACAACATCCGTTACGACGAGCGGGTATTCGAGCCGGCCGCGGACGGGCTGGAGGACTGGCAGATCCTGGCCCGGATGGTCACCGAGATGTTGCCGCTGCCGGTGCGCGCGGTGAGCGGGCGCGCGGCGAACGCGGTGTTCGGTCGGCTGAGCCCGACCCGACTGGCCGCGGCGGCGATCGCTGCCGGTCCGTACGGGGTGCTGCGCAAGGGGCCGTGGGGGCTGACCGTCGGCAAGGTCCGGGCCACCCCGGGTGGGGTCGATCTGGGACCGTTGCAGCCGCGGCTGAACAAGCTGATCGGCACCCGCGACCGTAAGGTGGCGCTGGCCCCGACCGATTTCGTCACCGCGGCGCGGCAGTTGTTGGCCTCGGTCGACGAGGCCACCGCCGACGGCTTCGATCTGACCTTGATCGGCCGTCGGCACCTGCGCAGCAACAACTCCTGGCTGCACAACGTGCCCGCGATGGTGAAGGGCCGGGACCGGTGCACCGCGTTGTTGCATCCGGCCGAAGCGGCGGCGCGCGGCCTGGCCGACGGCGATCCGGTCACCGTGACGTCGGCGACCGGCTCGATCGTGGTGCCGGTGGAGGTGAGCGACGAGATCCGCCGGGGCGTGGTCGCGGTGCCGCACGGGTGGGGCCATCAGGAACCCGGCGTCGGCTGGTCGGTGGCGGCGGCGTTGCCCGGCGCCAACGTGAACCTGCTGCACGACCCGGCTCGGACCGATGCATTCACCGGTACCGCCGCGGTGAACGGCACGCGGGTGCGGGTCGAAGCGGTCCGGCCGGAATCAGGGCAACCGGCGGCGGATCTCGAACGCCAGGCACAGCTCGGCGACGTCGCGCGGGCGGGCCAGCGAGCGGCCGGTGTGCTGCTCGAATCGGTGCAGGCGGTGCCGAACGGTGTTGGGATGCACGAAGATCGCGGCGGCCGCGGCTGAGGTGGAACCGTCCGCGTCCAGCCACGCGGTGAACGTCTCCAGCAGCACGGCACGCTCGTCGGCCGGTAGTTCGTCCAGCCCGCCGAGCACGTTCGTGCCGACCCGGCGCATCAGCTCCGGTGCGCTCACCGCAGCCAGCGCGAGCGGACTGTCGTCGAAGACCCGCACCGGGTCGTCGTCCGGGGCGGCGCCGACCAGGGCGATTCGGGCCAGCCGCAGCGCCTCGCCGGTATCGGCCAGATCGTGGAACGGCGGGCTCACCCCGACCGCTGCCACGGCGACGCCACGCAGCACCCGGAGCAGTTCGTCGCGTCCCGGTCCGGTGACGACGACGATGCCCACCTGCTGTTCCGGCAGGAGCCGCCAGGCCGATCGGATGTCGTGGGCATCGAGCCGACTTTCGATGTCGCTCAGGCTGGCCCGCCCGATCTCCCGGAGCTGCGCGGCGACGACCACGAACGATCCGGTGGTCGGTAAGCGCAGCAGGTCGGCTGCTTCCCAGAGGCTGCCGGTGTCGGTGATCCGGCCCAGCAACACCGCCTCGACCAGGGCCGATCGATCCTGCTCCCGACTCAGGAACAGCTGGGTCGACTGCTCGCGGTAGGCGTCGATCATCGCCCGGGTGAACGAATCCTGCGCCGCCATGACGTACGATGTCGCGTCCAGGATCGCCGCGCACGGAACCCCCGCCCGTCGCCCTTCGGCGAGGGTGGCCTGCCACATGAACCCGAAACCGATCCGGTACGCCGAGGTCACTGCGGTCAGCGGGACGCCGGCGCGGGCTCGTCGGATGCCGGTTGCCGCGGCCGCCGACACATCCGGTTCGGGCCTGTTGCCGGCGAGTTGCTCGGTCAGCGAACCGAAGACGTAGCGGATGTTGTCCACACAGCTGTACCGCACCTCGTCCGGGCTGATCACCGCGACGTTGGCGCGATAGAAGTCGATCTGGCGGCGGAGTAGCTCGGCCATCTCGCCGCCCAGCTCGTCCGCGCGCGCCAGCATGGTCGCGGCGAGCGCCACGACGCTCGGATCCGGCGCAGTGGACACCGGCCAACCCTATCCGCGCTCGGCGATCCAGTGTGGCCGGGCACATCGAAAACGACCGGACGTTGTTCCGAGCACCATGGCCACCGATCGTGATTCGGGCCACGATGGAAGTACCTCCCCGAACTCGTCCGAACAGAAGGTGCATCGCATGCCCAGCCTCAGTCTCAGTCTCGTATCCGCCGCACAAGATCGACCGGATCATGCCGCGCTCCGGTGCGGCGACGCGGAGCTGTCGTATGCGGAATTCGACGACGCGGCCCGCCGGGTGGCGACCCTGCTGGAACGCGCCGGCGTCGAGCCGGGCGATCGGATCGGGGTGATGCTGCCGAACACCATCGCCTTCGCCGTCGTCTTCTACGGGATCATGCATCGCGGCGCGATCGCGGTGCCGATGAACCCGCTGCTCAAGGGGCGGGAGGTGGAGTTCTACCTCGCCAACACGAGCGCCACCGGGCTGGTCGCGACGCCGGCGTTCGCCGAGGCAGCCCAAGCCGGTGCGGATGCGGCGGGTACCTGGATCCGGTTGCTCGACGACGCGTCGTTGACCGACCTGCTGGCCGACATCCCGCCGCAGGCCGAGCCGGTGTCGCGGGCCGACGACGACACGGCGGTGGTATTGCATACCTCGGGCACGACCGGCAAGCCGAAGGGGGCCGAGCTGACCCACGGCGGTCTGGCGCGCAACGCCGAGGTGACCGTGCGGACCCTGATGCACGTCCACGACGACGACGTGGTGATGGGTTGTCTGCCGTTGTTCCATGTGTTCGGTCTGACCTGTGGGCTGAACGGCGCGATCACCGCGGGCGCGACGCTCACCTTGATCCCGCGATTCGAGCCGAACGCCGTGATGGCCGCGATCGAGCGGGATCGGGTGACCGTGTTCGAGGGCGTCCCCACGATGTACTCGGCGCTGCTCGCGGTGGCCGATCAGTACCCGCCGGAGACCACGGCGTCGCTGCGGTTGTGCGTCTCCGGCGGTTCGGCGATGCCGCTGCAGGTGCTGGCCGACTTCGAGAAGGCTTTCAACGCAACGATCTTGGAGGGCTACGGGCTGTCCGAGACCTCGCCGGTCGCGTGCTTCAACCACCCGGATCGCGAGCGCAAGCCGGGCAGCATCGGTACGCCGATCGAGGGCGTACAGATGCGGGTGGTCGGCTCGGACGGCAACGAGCTCGCCCCGGGCGAGCCCGGCGAGATCCAGATCCGCGGGCACAACGTGATGAAGGGCTACTGGAACCTGCCCGACGCCACCGCGGCGGCCATCTCGCCGGACGGTTGGTTTTCCACCGGCGACATCGGCACGGTCGACGACGACGGCTACTTCCGGATCGTCGACCGGAAGAAGGAAATGATCATCCGGGGCGGCCTCAACGTCTACCCCCGGGAGATCGAGGAAGTGCTCTACGAGCATCCCGCGGTCGCCGAGGCCGCCGTCGTCGGGATGCCCGACGACAAGCTCGGTGAGGAGGTCGGCGCCGCGGTTGCGTTGACCGCGGGTGCCAGCGTGGAGCCGGACGAACTGCGCGACTACGTCAAAGCGCGGGTCGCCGCCTACAAGTACCCCCGCCGAGTCTGGATTCTCGACAGTCTGCCCAAGGGGCCGACCGGCAAGATCCTGCGCCGGGAGATCGTCGTTCCTGCTACCGAAAGCGCCTGACCGCCATGCCTACCCATCATGACGACCTCGAAGAATTCGCCGCCCCGCTGGATCTGCTGCTGGTGAACTCCACCCGCGGCTTCGTCGGTCGGATGCTGCCCAACGACTCGTGGACCCGCTTCGGTGCGAGCCTGGCCCGGCAGCCGCGCGTGGTCGCCGGCAAGCTGGCCGGGCTCACCGGCGAACTGGTCGGGATCGCCGCCGGCACCTCCGGCCGGCAACCGCAGCGGTCGGACAAGCGGTTCGCCGATCCGGCCTGGCAGGGCAACCCACTGATGCATCGCGCGATGCAGGCCTACCTGGCCGCCACCGACACCGCGGAGGAGCTGTTCGCCACCGCCGAGGTGGACTGGCGGGACCGGGACAAGATGCGGTTCGTCTTCGACAACGTGATCGAAGGCCTGTCCCCGAGCAACAACCCGTTGCTGTCGCCGCTGGGCTGGAAAGCGCTGATCGATACCGGCGGGATGAGCGCGGTGCGCGGGGCGCGGGCGTTCGCCCGGGACATGGCGAGTAAGCCGCGGGTGCCGGCGATGGTCGAACCGGACGCCTTCGCGGTCGGTGAGACGCTGGCGGTCACCACCGGGGCGGTCGTGTTGCAGACGCCGATGTTCGAGCTGATCCAATACAGTCCGCAGACGCCGACCGTGCGGCAGATCCCGCTGCTGATGGTGCCACCGGTGATCAACAAGTACTACGTGATGGACATCGCGCCGGGCCGCAGCATGATCGAGTACTTCGTCCGGCAGGGCCAGCAGGTGTTCGCCATCTCCTGGCGCAATCCGCAGGCGCGGCACCGGGACTGGGGTTTCGACGCGTACGGCGAGTCGATCGTCGCGGCGATCGACGCGGTCCGGTCGATCGCCGGCACGCCGAGCACCCACGTGTTGGCCACCTGCTCCGGCGGGATCTTGGCGGCCATGGTCGCGGCGCACCTGACGGCCGTCGAACAGGCGGACAAGATCGCCGGCTTGACCCTGGCGGTGACCGTGCTGGATCAGGAGCGGGCCGGGCTCGCGTCCGCGGCGATGAGCGAGCGATCCGCGCATGCGGCGATCGCCTCGTCGGCCCGCAAGGGCTATCTGGACGGGCGGTCGATGGCGGAGATGTTCGCCTGGCTGCGTCCGACCGACCTGGTCTGGCGGTACTGGGTGAACAACTATGTGCAGGGCAAGCCGCCGGCCGCGTTCGACGTGCTGTTCTGGAATGCCGATACCACTCGGATGACCGCGGCGCTGCACCGCGACATGGTGCTGTCCGGGCTGCACAACTCGCTCACCGAGCCGGGTTCGATAAGCATGTTGGGTACCCCGGTCGACCTCGGCACGGTCACCACCGACAGCTATGTGGTGGGCGGTATCGCCGACCACATCTGCCCGTGGCAGGCGACCTACCGCAGCGCGCAGCTACTCGGTAGCAAGGACGCGACCTACGTCCTGTCCTCCAGTGGACATATCGCGTCGTTGGTGAACCCGCCGGGCAACCCCCGTGCCTCCTTCCGCGCCGGACCGGTGGACGAGCGGGATGCCGCGGAGTGGCTGGCGAGTACCGAGAAGTCGAAGGACTCGTGGTGGCCGCACTATGTCGCCTGGCTGGCCGAGCGGAGCGGGCCCGAGGTCGATGCCCCGATGATGCTCGGCGGCGAGGGCTTCCTGCCGCTTGCGCCGGCACCGGGCAGCTACGTGCACGAGCAATGAGGACGATCATGGCAACCCATCTCGCCGATCCCGCCGACCTGTTCGCCGACACCACCGGCGATCACCAATGGATCCACGTCGACCCGGCCCGGGCCGCCGGTGGCCGGCCGGCCTGCGTCGCCGACGTCGTGGTGCGGTACCGGTGAGCGAGCGGTATCTGGCCGTCGCCGGTCAACGAGTTCGGGTGCACGTCCGATTCGGGGTCGGCGACGCCCCGAACCCGGTTCCGTTGGTGCTGTGCAACGGGATCGGCGCCAGCTACGAGGTGCTCGACCCGTTGGTCGACGCGTTGGATCCGGCCCGGACGGTGATCCGGTTCGACGTGCCCGGGGTGGGCGGCTCACCGGTATCGCCACTGCCGTACGGGTTCCCGTACCTGGCGTGGGCGTTGGGTCGGGCGCTGTCCCGGGCGGGGGTGGACGTGCTGGACATCCTCGGCCTGTCCTGGGGCGGCGCGCTGGCTCAGCAGTTCGCCTTCCAGAATCCGCGGCGGTGCCGGAAGCTGGTGCTCGTGTCCACCGGTACCGGCGCGATCATGGTGCCCGGGAATCCTCGGGTGCTGGCGAAGATGGTCACGCCCCGGCGGTTCCGGGATCCGGCATACGCGGCCGAGATCGCCGGCGAGCTGTACGGTGGCTCCGTCCGTGGGCGTGGCGCCGAGGTCGCGACGATCATGCAGAAGCAGCTGCACGGGGCGTCCAAGGTGGGGTACCTGCATCAGCTGCTCGCCGGATCGGTCTGGACCAGCCTGTTCGCCTTGCCGTTGATCCGGCAGGACACCCTGATCGTCGCCGGCACCGACGATCCGATCATCCCGATGGCGAACGCCCGCATCATGAGTCGGCTGCTGCCGCGCGCAACCGTGCACGCCCACGCGGGTGGACACATCGACCTGGTCACCAACGCGGACGAGCTCGCGCCGGTGATCGATCAGTTCCTCGACGACCCTGGAGAGCAGCCATGACCACCATCCCCGCCCCGGAGACCGAATCGACCGACATCGACCCGGTTCCCGATCTGGCGGACGCAGTGACCGACTTCTACCACTACGAGCAGCTGCTCGACGCCGACGAGCGGGACCTGCTGCACCGGGTGCGGGACTTCATGCGTACCGAGGTGCACCCGCTGTTGCTCGAATACTGGTCGCGAGCGGAGTTTCCGCAGCAGATCGTGCCCGGGATGGCCGAGCTCGGGCTCGCCGGGCTGCCGTATCAGGGCAACGGCTGCCCCGGCCGCAGCTTCCTGTTGGACGGCATGATCGCGATGGAACTGGCCCGGATCGACTGCTCCGTCGCCACGTTCAACGGGGTGCACGGCGGCCTGGCGATGGGCTCGATCTATCTGTGCGGGTCGGACGAGCAGCGCGAGCGTTTCCTGCCGGCGATGTCGCGCTACGAGAAGATCGGCTCGTTCGGGTTGACCGAGCCGGGCGTCGGGTCCGGCGCGTCCGGCGGGCTGCTCACCACCGCCGAGCGCATCGGCGACGAGTGGATTCTGAACGGGCAGAAGAAGTGGATCGGCAATGCCACGTTCGGCGACCTGACCATCATCTGGGCTCGCGATGTCGCCGACGGGCGGGTCAAGGGTTTCGTGGTGGACAACCACTCCCCCGGATTCGACGTGCAGAAACAGGAGCACAAGTTCGCGTTGCGGATCGTGCAGAACGGGCTGATCACGCTCACCGATGTGCGGGTGTCGGAAGAGGACCGGCTGCAGAACGCGAATTCGTTCGCCGACACTGCCGCAGTGTTGCGGATGACCCGTGCCGGGGTGGCGTGGATGGCGGTCGGCTGTGCGCGCGGCGCCTACGAGAATGCGCTGGCCTACGCGAAGAGCCGGGAGCAGTTCGGCCGCCCGATCGGCGGTTTCCAGCTGGTGCAGGACCTGCTGGTGCGGATGCTCGGCAACAACACCGCGTCCTGGGGACTGTGCGTGCGGCTGTCCCAGCTGCAGGATCAAGGGCTGGCCGAGGATCGGCACTCGTCGCTGGCCAAGGCGATCTGCACCACCCGCATGCGCGACACCGTCGGCTGGGCCCGGGAGTTGATGGGCGGCAACGGAATTCTGCTGGAGCACAACGTGGGCCGGTTCGTCGCCGATGCCGAGGCGATCTATTCCTACGAGGGCACGAGGGAGATGAACACGCTGATCGTCGGGCGCGCGCTGACCGGACAGAGCGCTTTCGTGTAGGAGTTCACGTCGTCGGTACCCGGCGCCGGCACACACGGTCGTGATTACCACTGTTGCCCGACATTGCAGTCCGGCCCGTCTGGTGGGGTGGGGCGTCGGCCCGAAGTCCGCAAGCTTCTTGATCTGGTCTGCAATATCTGGGCCTGCAGTCGAAACTGAGTGCTGTGGGCGGTGGGTGACGCTGTCAACTCCGCCCCTACCTTACGGAAAGCCTGAATGAACGACTCGCCTCGGCCGTGCGCCACCTGCCTGATCTCCGCAGCACGCGCCGAGATCGAGATGCTGATGACCTCGCCGCCCATCTTCCTCGAGTGACCGAGCGACCCGATCGCGGCGATATCGAACTCTTCTACTTTCGCGCCGAACATCTTCTGATCGAAGAAGAGGAGTCGCTGCGTAGTGAGCACGAGCATCCCTTGGTGACTGTTGTACATGCCTTGCGCCAACTCGACTACGCGTTCTTCCACACGGATACACCACGTGAGTGCGGCAGCTTCGCGGGAGCCGAAGAATCGGCCCATCTTTCCGAGTCGATCGAGCGCGACGGCGACTCCCAGATCGTCGACTGTGACGCCAGGCAGGGCCTCGATGATTTCCGATAACACCACGTAGTGCTTGTCGCCCACCATGTCGATCGACCAATCAATCAATGCTGTGCTGTCGGTCTCGGGTCGAATGCCTGCGGTAACGGGCAGTAATGGTAATGCGCACTATGGGGCTGCGTCCCGGCTCGGACAAGGATACCGGGGCGGACACGGACGCATTCGGGGCGACGAATCTGCAAGCGCGTCACGTCGTCGAAGATGGCGACGATATACGGCTGGTCTTTACCGGGAAAAAGGGAGTCGATATCTCGTTACCGGTTACCGACCCCGAAACACGAGATGTCATTCGATCACGTCTGGCAGACAAGTCCGGAGATGATCGTTTGTTCCAAACAAACGAGCAGGGCGCGCGAAACTATCTGCACTCGGTCGCGCCCTTCAAGTTGAAGGATCTGCGGACGTATCACGGCATTGCTGTGGCGGAGCACACTGTCGAGTCCATGGACGCGCCCAAAACCAAACGTGAATTCCAGACAGCCCGTCGCCGAGTCGGGGAAGCCGTTGCAGAATCGCGCAACACTCCGACGATTTTCCGCCGCTGGGAGGACGGCATTGCGTCAGGCAAGGTTTCAAAGTATCGATCGGTAATGCCGTGCCGGTCCCGATTGCTCAACGAAGGGGCTGCGGTCGCGCTGGGCTGCGCATGAGATTACAGCAGTTCGTCGGGGTCCTCGTCCGGATGATCGGCAATGATCGGCAGACCATAGGCGTCCAGCTCGGCCCCTTCGGGCAGTTCCGGGGCGTACGTGGTCTGACTCTGGTATCTGCGTATCGCGGCTTTTTGCTCTTCTCGCGTCAACGACATGGTACTAGTATAGTGCTTTTACGTGCGAAGTGTGGGAGATCCCCGATAGCCTGTGCGTGCGGAAAGAACCGTCTGAAGACTGCAAACGGTGCGCATGTCCTCGTGTAGGTGCCGCCACGGTTCGCCTTTGCGTCCAGCATCGCTCTCCATCCGGAAGTTGTAGACAGGTCCGAGAAACGTGTCGGTGGGTCGTGATGCAATAGGTATATGACCGCAGCCAGTGCTTTTGCTCCCGGTATCGGGTTTGGTGTTGGTTCTGCGCGGGTGGTGTTGGCGGGGTTGCGGGCCAACCGGGCGGCGGCGGAGCGGGTCGCGGTGGAGCGGGCCGAGTTGACGGTCGAGTGGTGTCGTTGGCATGCGCCGGTGGGTGATAGCGAGGTGGATCGGTTCGGGGTGGGGTGGGTCACCCCGGGTGGTGCGGGTTCGCCGGAGGTGGGCGAGGCTGCGGTTGCGGAGTTGGCGGTCGCGTTGCGGCATTCGACCGAGTCCGGGATGTCGTATGTCGGGGCGGTGCTCGAAGTCTGCTATCGGTTGCCGCGTCTGTGGGAACGAGTCAAGGCCGGGCAGACGCCGTGGTGGCGAGCGCGGCGGATCGCCGATGCCACTATCGGCTTGTCGCTGGAGGCGGCCGCGTTTGTCGACGAGCGGCTCGCCGCCTGTGCGGGGACGGTGTCGTGGGCGCAGTTGGATCGGTTGGTCGAGGAAGCCCGGATCCTGGCCGACCCGGACGCTGCGAAAGAAGAGCTCGCCATTGATACCCGCAGGGTGGAGATCGACACCCGCACGGTGAGTTTGACCGGCACGGTCCGGATCGAGGGCGAGTTGGATTTGACCGATGCGGTGGACCTGAACCACGCCCTGTCCGATATCGCCGACGATTTGGCGGCCTGTGGCAGCACCGACAGCCTGGATGCGCGGCGCTCGACCGCGTTGGGTGAACTCGCGCGCCGGCAACCCGGGTTGCCGTTCGACGCAGCAGAACCCACACCAGAACCCGTAGCGGCAGAGCCGTCGCGGGAGCCGGTCCCGTCGCTGGCGGAGATGGCTGTGGCGGCACCGGCTGCGTTGCGCCGTCGCAGGCCGCGTGATGTTCAGTTGCATGTGTATATCAGTGCTGATCAGCTCGCCGGTTCCGGTGGCCCCCTGGGCCGGGTCGACTCCCCGTCACCGACCCCGGTGAGTATCGAGGCGATCCGGGCTTGGTGCGGCAGCCCGGACGCGAACGTGACCGTCCGGCCGGTGCTGGACCTGGCCGGGCATGTCCAGACCGATGCGTATCAGATCCCGGACCGGCTGCGCGAACAGGTCGTGCAGACCAGCAACACGTGTGTGTTCCCGTACTGCAACCGCCCCGCCCGCGGCTGCGACCTCGACCACACCCACCCGCATGATCAGGGCGGAGCCACCAGCAGCGACAACCTCGCCCCACTCTGCCGAAAACACCACCGGCTCAAAGGAAACCGCGGTTGGCGCTACCGGCGCCTGACCCCCGGTGCTTATCTCTGGGCCACGCCCGCCGGTGGGATCTACCTGCGCGACGGCACCGGCACCATCGACCTCACCCCACCCGGCAACCCCCCGCCCCGACCACCAGATTCTCCTGTGCTCCATCGAGTGGGTCGGCCGCCGCCCGCACCGGACGACGAACCGCCACCCTTCTGAATCAGCCCGACACCGGCACCCCGCTCCACCCGGCGGGGCCACCGGCAGGTCCGGTCGGGTTTCGTGGATCAGGCGGCTGGCGATCAGTCCCGTTCGGCGCGCCAGCGCAGCGCGTCGGCCACCGTGTCGAGCGGATAGTCCGGACCGGACACGCCGACGGTGAACAGGGTGACCCCGGCGGCGACGAAATCTTCTGCATGTGGGATGCCGGGCCAGCTGGTCGATCGCTCGATCTGCTCCGGGTCGGAGCCGACCGCGGCGCAGTGCTCGGCCAAGATCCCGGTCTTGCGTCGTAGCGTGTCCAGGTCGCCGAAGCTGTGCCAGATCTGGGCGTACTCCGCGACCAGCCGCAACGTCTTCCGTTCCCCGCCCCCGCCGATCAGGAGCGGGATATCGCGCACCGGTGGCGGATTCAGTTTCGCCAGCCGCTCGTCGATCCGCGGCAGATACTCGCCGAGCAGTTTCAGCCGCGATCCGGCGGTACCGAACTCGTAACCGTAGGCGTCGTAATCCTTCTCGAACCAACCGGCGCCGATCCCGAGGATCAGCCGACCGCCGCTGATGTGGTCCACCGTGCGGGCCATGTCGGCGAGCAGATCCGGGTTGCGGTACCCGCCGCCGGTGACCAGTGCACCCAGTTCGACCCGCTCGGTCTGCTCGGCGATCGCGCCGAGCATGGTCCAGCACTCGAAATGCGCGCCGTCCGAATCGCCGGTCAACGGATAGAAGTGATCCCAGTTGAATACGACATCCACCCCGGCGTCCTCGCATCGGCGCACGGCGTCGCGGATGTGGCCGTAGTTCGGGGCGTGCTGGGGCTGGATCTGAACACCGATCCGAACAGGTGCACTCATACCCGTCAGGCTATCCCGCCGGTGCCGATCTGCTCGTCAGCAGAACCTTGATCATGTCTAGTTTAGGTTAGTCTAACCATCGTGAGCGGGGGTGTGGAGGTAGCTGCGATCGGCCCACCGGTGCCCGTCGTGACCTCCCATCGGCGATGGCTGTGGCTCGGGGTGGCGAGCGCGGCGCTGGTGCTGGTCTGCGTGCTCAGTCTGGCCGTCGGCACCCGAGGCATTCTCCTGCGGGAGGTATGGGATGTGCTGACGGGGCTCACCGGCACCGACGACCAACTCGTGGTTCGGGAGCTACGGATTCCGCGCACGCTGCTGGGCGTGGTCGCCGGAGCGGCGTTGGCCACCTGCGGCGCGCTGATTCAAGCCGCAACCCGAAACCCGTTGGCGGATACCCAGATACTCGGGATCAATGCCGGTGCGGGTTTGGCGGTGGTGATCGCCGTGGCCTATCTGGGCGTTGTCGACATCTGGTCCTACGTCTGGTTCGCCTTCGTCGGCGCGGCTACTGCCATCGTCGCGGTGTATGCGCTCGGTGCGCGCGGCCGCGGCGGTCCCACCCCGCTACGCCTGACGTTGTCCGGGGTCGCGCTCGGCGCCGTGATGGAAGGGATCTCATCGGCGATCCGGCTGAGCAAGCCACGCGCGTTCGACACGATGCGGTTCTGGGACGCGGGAACGTTGGCCGACCGCCCGCTGACCGTGGTGCTCGCCGTCGCACCGTTCGTCGTGCTCGGGCTCGTCCTCGCCGGATCGGTGGTCGGATCGTTGAACGCCGTGGCGCTCGGCGACGACCTCGCGCACACGCTCGGTGCGAACGTGGCGCGCACCCGGGCGGTCTCGATGGTCGCGGTGACGCTGCTGGCCGGCGCGGCGGTGGCGGCGTGCGGTCCGATCGGTTTCGTCGGACTGATGGTCCCGCATGTGGTCCGATGGTTCGTCGGGCCGGATCAGCGGTGGATTCTCGGCTACAGCCTGATCTGCGGTCCCCTGTTGGTGCTGTCGGCGGATGTGCTCGGCCGGATCGTCGTGGCGCCGGGTGAGCTGCCGGTCGGCATCGTGACCGCCTTCGTCGGCGCGCCGATGCTGCTCTGGCTGGTTGCCCGGCGTCGAGTGAGCGCCCTGTGAACGCCGGGAACATCGACTTCGGCCGTCGGGTCGCCGTCGTTGCGCTCCCGGTCGCTGGTCCGGTCCGGATCGGGCTGCGACCGGTCGCGGTCGGCGCGGTGCTGGTGATCGCCGCCCTGGCGGTGTCGATCCTGGCGTTGTCCACCGGTGACTACCTGGTGCCGCCCCAGGAGGTGATCCAGGCGCTGCTCGGGCGTGGTCCCCGGGTGACCAACACGGTCGTCGTGCAATGGCGGCTGCCCCGAGTCGTGCTCGGGCTCGTCGTGGGCGCCGCGCTGGGGATGGCCGGGGCGATCGTCCAGTCGTTGACCCGCAATCCGCTCGGCAGCCCGGACGTGATCGGCTTCGACGTCGGGGCGTACACCGGCGTGCTGGTGACGATCACCTGGTTCGGCAGCGACTACTACCGAACCGCGGCCGGGGCGCTGATCGGTGGCCTGCTGACCGCGCTCGTGGTGTACCTCTTCGCCACCCGATACGGCTTCCAGGGATTCCGGCTGATCGTCTCCGGCATTGCGATCGCCGCGATGCTCGCCTCGGTCAACCAGTGGCTGATCATCAAGTCGGATCTGCACACCGCGATGTCGGCGGCGATCTGGCAGACCGGCAGCCTGAACGGCGCAGACTGGGCCGCGGTGCTCCCGGCGGGAATCACGTTGCTGCTGCTCGGCGCGGTCGTGGTGGCCCTCGGGTCCCGGTTGACCCTGCTCGATCTGGGCGACGACGCGGCGAGTGCACTGGGGCTGCAGGTATCCCGGGTGCAGTCGGCGTACCTGGTGATCGGTGTCGCGTTCACGGCGCTGGCGACGGCGGTTGCCGGGCCGGTCAGCTTCGTCGCGCTGGCGGCACCGCAGCTGGCGCGCCGGCTTGCCGGGTCGGCCGGCGTGGCGATGGGCACGTCGGCGGCGATGGGAGCGTTTCTGGTGGTCGGGTGTGACTGGCTGGGGCAGCGGCTGTTCGCGCCGAATCCGCTGCCGGTCGGGGTGGTGACGGTGTCGGTCGGCGGGGCGTACTTCGCCTGGCTGCTGGCGAGACAGGGGCGATCGTGATGGAAGCTGCGGCAAACCGGTTGTCGGCGAACGAGGTGACGCTCGGCTACGCCGATCGGATCATCAGCGAGCAGCTCACCGTGCCGATTCCGGACAACGCTTTCACCGTGATCGTCGGGCCGAATGCGTGTGGCAAGTCGACGTTGCTGCGCGCGCTCGCCCGGCTGCTGAAGCCGAAGTCCGGGACCGTGCTGCTGGACGGAAAGGACATCCACAGCTATCCGGCCAAGGAAGTGGCGCGGCGGCTCGGGCTGCTACCGCAGAGCTCCATCGCGCCCGACGGGATCTCGGTGGCCGATCTGGTCTCGCGTGGGCGGTTTCCGCACCAGAAGCTGATCCAGCAGTGGTCGGCCGACGACGAAGCGGCGGTCCGCGCGGCGATGGTGGCGACCGGGGTCGCCGAGCTGTCGGGTCGGCACGTCGACGAGCTGTCCGGCGGCCAGCGGCAGCGGGTCTGGGTGGCGATGGTGCTGGCCCAGCAGACCTCGATCATGTTGCTGGACGAGCCCACCACGTTCCTCGACATCGCATATCAGATCGAGCTGCTGGACCTGTTCGTCACGCTCAACCGCGCGGAGGGCACGACGATGGTCGCGGTCCTGCACGATCTCAACCACGCCTGCCGGTATGCCGATCACCTGATCGCCATGCGGGACGGTCGGGTGGTCGCCGAAGGTGCTCCCGGCGAGCTGGTCACCGCGGACCTGGTGGAGGCGGTGTTCGGGCTGTCCTGCCGGGTGATCGACGACCCGGAGACCCACACACCACTGGTGATTCCGCGACAGGCGCGCGCCGTCGCCGCGCCGAGAGCGCACGGCGGGTGACGCTCGCCCAGGTCCGGTTCAGCCGGCCGGCGAGTCGGTGAGATATCCGCCACCGCGGCCGAAGTAGTCCAGCGCGGCGTGCTCGGTCCCGTCCGCGGTACGTACCCGTTCCACGACGAGCCCGCGGCGCTCCCCCAGGTGCGCGTCGGCGCCGGTGACGATCACCATGCCCGCGCCCTCGCGGATGAAGACCCGGCCGGGCGTGCCGCCGTACCGACAGCGGGACAGCGATGCCTTGACGATCTGGATTCGTTCGCCGCGGAAGAAGGTGAACGCGGGCGGGTACGGCTCGGACAGCGCGCGGACCAGGCGTTCGATCTGCTCGGCCGGCCAGCGCCAGTCGATCCGGCTGTCGGCCTCGACCCGCTTGTGGAAGAAGGTGCGATCGTCGAGATTCTGCGGCGTCCAGGCGGCGGTGCCGGACTCGATCCGGTCCAGGGCGGCCAGCAACACCTCGGGGATCAACTCGATGGTGGCGTGGACCAGGTCGGTGCCGGTGTCGTCGGGCCCGATCGGCACGCTTCGTTGCAGCAGGACGTCGCCGGTGTCCAGGTCGGCATCCATCCGGTGTGCGGTCAGTCCGACCTCGGTTGCGCCGCTGATCAGCGCCCACAGCACCGGCGAGAAGCCGCAGAAGCGCGGGAGCAGCGAATCGTGCAGGTTCAACGTGCCGTGCGGCGGCAGGTCGTACAGCTCGGGGGGAAGCAACGTGCGCCAGTTGTTCGCCACGATGATGTCCGGCTTCGCGGCTTCGACCTGCGCGCGCATCGCCTGGTCCGGGCGCTGCGCCAGGTGCACCGGGATCCCGTGGGTGCGGGCCAGATCTTCGACCGAGTCGGCCCAGATCGTCTCGTACGGCTGCGCGCTGGGCGGGTGGGTGGCGACCAGCACCACCTCGTGCGGCGAGTTCAGCAATGCGCCGAGTGTCTTGTGCCCCCAGGTCTGGTAACCGAACACTGCCACCCGCATGATTACCCGCCTTCACTATATATTAGGGTAGCCTATACTACATATAGTCGGGAACCATCGGGAGTCGGAAATTGTCGAACGATGTTGCGGCCGAGTCCGGCTCGACTTCGGGTTCGAAAGTCTTGATCGGTGGAATCGCCCGCAACCGACGATGGTTGTCGGTCGGTTCGCTCATGTACGGCCTGCACCAGGTGTGCGAGGTGCTCGTTCCGGTCGTCATCGGGGTCGTCATCGACCAGGCCGTCGACACCGGGGATGCCGCCGCGCTCGCGTTCTGGATCGCGGTGTTGGCGGCGCTCTTCGTCGTGCTCAGCATGATGTGGCGCTACGGCGCGCGCTGGCTGACCTACGCCGAGGCCGGTGAGGGTTGCACGCTCCGAGTGGAGCTCGCCTCGACCATCCTCCGGCCGCGCGGTCTGCGGACCGACCTGCGCACGGGCGAGCTGTTGACGATCGCCAGCAGCGATGCGGACAACGCGTCGTACCTGCTCGACTACATTCCCCGGATCGTGGCTGCGGTCACCGCGACGGTGGTGTCGGCCATCGTGCTGCTGGTGATCGATGTGCCGCTCGGTCTCGGCGTGCTCATCGGTACGCCGGTGGTGGCGTACCTGCTGCAGCTGGGCGCACCGTTGATCGCGCGGCGGGTGCAGGGACGGCAGGAGGCAGCGGGACGGGCGGCATCGGTGGCCACCGACCTGGTCTCCGGGCTCCGGCCGCTGCGTGGTCTCGGCGCCCACGACGTTGCCGCCCGGCGATATCGGGTCGTCAGCCAGGAATCCTTGGCGGCCACGCTGAGCGCCGCGCGTACCCAGTCCGGGTTCACCGCCGCGTCGACCACGCTGAGCAACCTGCTCGCGGCGGCGATCGCCATCGCGGCCGGCTGGCTCGCGCTCGACGGGCGGATCAGCATCGGCCAGTTCGTCACGGTCATCGGGCTCGCGCAGTTCCTCATCGAGCCGCTGACCCAGCTGACCGTGGTGGCCGGCTGGGTCGCCGAGGCGCGCGCATCCGCGGACCGGGTGGCGGCGGTGTTCAACGCACCGTTCGTGCTTCCGGCCGCGGGTTCGGCGCCGGGCGCGCCACCGCACGGCGTCGACATCGTCGGGCTCGAACACCGATCGCTCGCCGGTCTGGATCTGGCGGTCGCGCCGGGCGAGCTGGTCGGCATCGTGGCGCCGCAGGCAGGCGATGCCGAGGCACTCGTGGCGGTGCTGTCGGGACGGGTGGCGCCCGCCGACTACCGCGGCAGTGTCCGGGTCGGTGACGTCGCGTTGCATCGGTTGGACCACGGCACCGGCCGCCGTCCGTTGCTCGTCGAGCCACACCAGACCGACATCTTCAGCGGCACGATCGGCTCCAACGTCACTGCCGGCGCGGCCGACGCCGACGAGGGTTTCGTCGGGCAGGTGCTGCAGGCGTCCGCCGCGCACGATGTGGTGGCCGGTCGCTCGGACGGCCTGCAGGCCGCGGTCGCCGAGCGCGGCTCCAGCCTGTCCGGCGGTCAGCGGCAGCGGGTGGCTTTGGCCCGCGCGCTCCTCGCCCAGCCGGCGATTCTGGTACTGCACGATCCGACGACCGCGATCGACGCCGTCACCGAGCAGGCGGTGGCCGACGGCGTTGCCGGGTTGCGGCATCGGCCGGCCGGCGAGTTCACGACGATATTGGTGACCAGCAGCCCGGCGCTGCTGGCCACCACCGACCGGGTCGTGCTGGTACGCGACGGCAAGGTGGCTGCGGTCGGCACGCATACCGAGCTGAGCGCGGCCGACGCCGACTACCGACAGGCGGTGCTGCGGTGACCGATCAAATTGCGGTGACCGATCCGGAGGTGACGACCGGGCAGTTGCTACCGACCGCCACATCACGGCAGTCGTGGGCGTGGTTGGCCGGTGAGCTGCGCCGGCACTGGCGGGCGACCGTCATGGTGGTGATCGTCGGCGTGATCGCCGCCGCCGCCGCGGTAGCCCCGGTGTACGTCTTCGGCGAACTGGTCGACCGGGTACGAGCCGGTGGTACTGCATCGTCGATCACGCCGATCGCCGTGGTGATCGTCGTCGCGGCGGTCGTCGGTGGGCTGACCGCCGGGCTGTCGAGCTACCTGATCAGCCGGCTCGGCGAAACCCTGCTGGCCACGCTGCGCGAACGGGTGGTCGCGCGGGTCCTGGTCCTGCCCAGCACGGTGCTGGAGCGCGCCGGCAAGGGGGATCTGCTCGCCCGCATCGGCGACGACGTCAACACGATCGGCCGCGCGGTCACCGACGTACTGCCGATGATGATCGGGTCGTTGCTGATGACCGTTCTCGGCATCGTGGCGATGACCGGCCTCGACTGGCGGCTCGGGCTCGCCGGCCTGGTTGCCGCGCCGTTCTACCTGTTCGGGTTGCGCTGGTACCTGCGCCGCTCGGCGCCGATGTACGCCGAGCAGCGGGTCGCGGTATCGGCCCGGTCGCAGGCGCTGATGGAGAGCATGCTCGGGGCGCGCACCGTGCACGCGTACGGCCTCGAGGCGCAGCGACTGCAGGGGATCGACCGATCGGCGATCCGCGCCCGGGACCTCTCGATCCAGATCGTCACCCTGTTCACCCGGTTTGTCGGCCGGACCAACCGGGCCGAGTTCATCGGACTCGCGGTGGTGCTCGTGACCGGGTTCTTCCTGGTGCGGGCCGACCTGGTCACGGTCGGTGCGGCCACGGCCGCAGCGCTGGTATTCCACCGGCTCTTCGGTCCGGTCGGCGACATCCTGCACAGCTTCGACGAGGTGCAGTCTGCGGGCGCGAGCCTGGCCCGGCTGGTCGGCGTGGTGCAGATCCCGGATGCGGCGGTCCGGCCGGAGCGGCTCGCGGCTGCACCGGCCGATACCTCGCTGAACCTGACCAGGATCGAGTTCGCCTACGACGACGGACCGACCGTGTTGCACAACGTGGATATCCGGCTCGCGCCCGGCGAACGGGTGGCGCTGGTCGGGCCCACCGGGGCCGGGAAGTCCACCTTGGCCGCCATCGCCGCCGGGCTGCTCGTCCCGCGACGCGGGCAGGCCGAGATCGGCGGTGTTCCGCTGGCGGAGCTGACCGCGGAGCAGGTCCGAGACCAGGTCGCCATCATCAGTCAGGAGGTGCACGTCTTCGCCGGCCCGCTGATCGACGACCTGCGCCTCACCCGGCCGGACGCCCCGGCCGACGCGGTGCGGGCGGCGTTGTCCCTGGTAGCGGCGTTGCCGTGGGTGGACGCGCTGCCGGACGGGCTGGACACCGAAGTCGGCGAGGGCGGGCACGCGCTCACCGCCGCACAGGCGCAGCAACTCGCGTTGGCCCGGCTGGTGCTGCGCGATCCCGCGGTGGCGATCCTGGACGAAGCGACCGCCGAGGCCGGCAGCGCGGGCGCCCGCGACCTGGAGCAGTCGGCCGCAGCCGCGACCCGGGGGCGGACGACATTGATCGTCGCCCACCGGTTGACCCAAGCGGCGGCAGCCGACCGGGTTGTCGTCCTCGATCACGGCCGCATCGTGGAGCAGGGAACGCACGCCGACCTCGTCGCCGCCGGCGGCGGCCGTTACGCGCAACTATGGCGAGCGTGGGAGTCGCAAGCGGCCGAGGCACCGAAGGTCGGCTGAGTTCACGGACGCAAAACGTGTCGGTGGGTCGTGATGCAATAGGTATATGACCGCAGCCAGTGCTTTTGCTCCCGGTATCGGGTTTGGTGTTGGTTCTGCGCGGGTGGTGTTGGCGGGGTTGCGGGCCAACCGGGCGGCGGCGGAGCGGGTCGCGGTGGAGCGGGCCGAGTTGACGGTCGAGTGGTGTCGTTGGCATGCGCCGGTGGGTGATAGCGAGGTGGATCGGTTCGGGGTGGGGTGGGTCACCCCGGGTGGTGCGGGTTCGCCGGAGGTGGGCGAGGCTGCGGTTGCGGAGTTGGCGGTCGCGTTGCGGCATTCGACCGAGTCCGGGATGTCGTATGTCGGGGCGGTGCTCGAAGTCTGCTATCGGTTGCCGCGTCTGTGGGAACGAGTCAAGGCCGGGCAGACGCCGTGGTGGCGAGCGCGGCGGATCGCCGATGCCACTATCGGCTTGTCGCTGGAGGCGGCCGCGTTTGTCGACGAGCGGCTCGCGGCGTACGCGGGGACGGTGTCGTGGGCGCAGTTGGATCGGTTGGTCGAGGAAGCCCGGATCCTGGCCGACCCGGACGCTGCGAAAGAAGAGCTCGCCATTGATACCCGCAGGGTCGACATCGACACCCGCACCGTCAGTCTGAAAGGCACGGTCCGGATCGAAGGTGAGTTGGACCTGACCGATGCCGTGGACCCGAACCACGCCCTCGCCGATATCGCCGACGATTTGGCGGCGTGTGGCAGCACCGACTCACTCGATGCGCGGCGCTCGACCGCGTTGGGTGAGTTGGCGCGCCGGCAGCCGGGGTTGCCGTTCGACGCAGCAGAACCCAAACCGCCCGCGTTGCACCGCCGCACGCCGCGCGACATCCAGCTGCATGTGCATATCGGTGCCGATCAGCTCCCCGGGGCCGGTGGCCTCCTGGGCCGGGTCGATGCGTCGTCGCCGACACCAGTCGGTATCGAGGGCGATCCGTGCTTGGTGCGGCAGCCCGGACGCGAAGGTCACGGTGCGCCCGGTGCTGGACCTCGCCGGGCATGTCCAGACCGATGCGTATCAGATCCCGGACCGGCTGCGCGAACAGGTCGTGCAGACCAGCAACACGTGTGTGTTCCCGTACTGCAACCGCCCCGCCCGTGGCTGCGACCTCGACCACACCCACCCGCATGACCGGGGCGGGCCCACCAGCAGCGACAACCTCGCCCCGCTCTGCCGAAAACACCACCGGCTCAAAGGAAACCGCGGCTGGCGCTACCGACGCCGCAGCCCCGGTACTTACCTCTGGGCCACGCCGGCCGGCGGGATCTACCTGCGCGACGGCACCGGCACCATCGACCTCACCTCACCCGACACACCCGTCCCGGCCAGCGTCAGGGTCAGGGTCAACGCCGAGCAACCACCCGGCAAACCCCCACCCCCGGACGACCAACCCCCACCCTTCTGAATCAGCCCGACACCGGCACCCCGCCCCACCCGGCGGGGCCACCGGCAGGTCCGGCCGCGTCAGACCGGGGTCAGCACCCGCGCCTGGGCGATCGACTTGACGATCTCGTCCGACCGGACCGCGATGTTCGACAGCAGCGACGACGAGATCCCGTGGGTATGTTCGGTGCCGCCCTGTAGGTAGAGGCCGCCGGGGATCGGTTTCTTGGTGATCACCCGGTAGTCCCGCGCCACCCGTACCCCTTCGGCATCGAACTCGACCTCGGCGGTGAAGTCACCCAGCAGCGCGGGCAGGTCGATCGGTCGGAATCCGGTCGCGCAGATCACCGCGTCGCAGCGCAACGTATCTTCGAGGCCGGCCGGGCCGTGCTCGACCACCACATCGACCCAGCCGCCGAAATCGGTCACCGAGGCGACCCGGGACGCGCCGTGGATGAAGAGCCGGCGGGGGCCGCGCACCCGCTCGGCGTACTCGCGCGCGTACAGCGTCTCGATCAGCGCGCCGTCGACCGCCGAATAGTTGGTCGAGCGGTGGTAATCCATCAGCCGGCGGCGGAGTTCGGGCGGCGACGAGAAGTAGTCGTCGACCGCGGCCGGATCGAAGATGCGGTTCGCGTAGGGGCTGTCGTCGGCCGGGGTGAACCCGTACTTGCCGAACACCGCATGCACACCGGCGCTGGGATAGTTCGCATGCAGGTACTCGACTACTTCCGCGGCGCTCTGACCGGAACCGATCACCACGAATCGCGGTTCGGCCGAGCGGGGCAGCCGGGCCAGGTGGCCGAGCAGGCCGTGGTTGTGAAAGACCCGGCCCGACGGGGTGATTCCGTCCGGCAGCACGCCGGTCAGCCCACTTGCCAGCACGACGTTGCGCGCCCGGATCGTCTCCGGCGTGGACCCGGCCACCTCGACGACGAAACAGTCCCCGGCCCAGCGCACCGAGGTTGCCCGGCTGCCGTAGCCGACGTCGGCACGGACCGCGTCGGCCGCCCATTCCAGATAGTCGGCGAACTCGACCCGGGTCGGAAAGAACGTCTGATGGTTGACGAAGTCGTTGAGCCGGCCGCGGTGGGTCAGATAATTCAAGAACGTGTAATAGCTGCGGGCATTACGTTGGGTGACAAGATCCTTCAGAAAGGACACCTGCATCGTGGCGCCCGGCAACATCATTTCCGGATGCCAGCCGAACTTTTCCTTTGCTTCGATGAAGCGGGCGGTGATGACGGCTTTCGGCGCCGCCTCGTTGTGCTCGGCGATCGCGATGGCCAAGCCGAGGTTCGACGGGCCGAACCCGACGCCGAGGACATCGACGACCGCGGCACTTTCCGGACGCGCACTCATCGCACACCCGAACCTGAAATCTGTTGGGCAGCACCCGGAACCGGCTCGGACGGATCACTTCCGAGCGCCACGATCCGATTCTCGGAATCGACATGGACCACCTGCGGCTCGTGCATCACCGCTTCGATATCGTCCACCTGGCGGAACGACATGATGATCACCATGTCCCCCGGGTCGATCAGATGGGCTGCAGCGCCGTTGATTCCGATGACACCAGAATCGGCCTCGCCCTCGATCGCGTATGTCGTGAGCCGGGAACCGTTGGTGAGATCCACCACCTGAACCTGCTCGCCCTCGATGACGTCCGCGGCGAGCAGCAGCGTCCGGTCGATCGTGATGGATCCGACGTAGTCCAGGTCGGCCTGGGTGACCGTCGCTCGATGGATTTTTCCGCCCAGCATCGTTCGCAGCATCGCATCCTCGCTAATTAGGGTAGCCTTAGCTATTTTAGATCTTGCTGATCTACAGCGCAATTAGTTGACCGGACCTTTATCTACTTAATTCGTTCGCGATCACCGGTCCCAGCTGCGATAACACGTCGGCATCCAGAAGCTCGGAATGGCGGCACGCCAGCGCGGTGATCCGCAGTTCGCCGTCCACCCGGTCGTGCCAGTCGTGCGAGGCGACGCCGGTCAGCTCCATCTCCAGCACGGTCGCGTCGACGAAGAACACGTCGCCGCGGTAGCGGCCGTAGTCGACGTCGGCCGCCAGCTTTTCGGCAGCGATGTAGTTCTCGACGACCAGGGCGATCTGGGCGTCGTCGAGGATGCGGATCGGATCGTCGCTCGACCGGATGAGCTCGACCGCGTCCGGCACGCTCATCGACGCGGTGGGGTCCACCGGGAAGCCCATCTCGCGGAGCAGGCCGACCAGCACGGTTTCCGCGTCGGCAGAACGGTCGTAGCCACCGCCGATCCGGGTGTCGAGCATGCCGACGAAGCTCACCGAACGGCCCCGACGGCTCAGTTCCTGCCCGACCAACAAGGCCATCGATCCGCCGAACGACCAGCCCAGCAATCGAATCGGCCCGGTCGGGGCGACGGCGGCGACGGTATCGGCGTAGTCGACTGCGAGTTCGGCTATCGTGTCCGGAATTTCGCCGCCGGAGAATCGGGGCGACTGCAGTCCGTAGATCGGTATCTCGGGTGGCAGATAGGGTTTCAGTCCGGCGAACTGCCAGGCCAGCCCGCTTGCCGGGTGGATGCAGAACAGCGGTGCGGCGCTACCGGTGGTCCGCAGCGGCAGCAGCGGAGCCAGGCTGTCGGTGGCGTCGCCGCCGGTCAGGCGGGTGGCGACCTCGGCCACGGTCGGTGCCACGATCAGCTCGGCGACCGGCACGTCGGTCCCGAACTCGCGGCGGATCGCGGCCGCGAGCCGCACCAGCAGCAGCGAATGTCCGCCGAGCACGAAGAAGTCGTCGTCGATGCTCGACACCGACACGCCGAGGACCTCGGCGAACAGGCCACAGAGCCGGCGCTGCGACTCGGTTTCGGGGAGTCGTCCGGCACCGGAACCGAATTCCGGATCCGGTAGTGCGCGGCGGTCGAGCTTGCCGCTCGGCGTCAGCGGGAACTCGGCCAGCTCGACGAACGCAGCCGGAACCATGTGCGCCGGCAATTCCGTCGTCACGTAATCACGCAGCGACCGGTCGGCACCAGGCGCGCCGGCGGCGGGCAGATAGTAGGCGATCAACCGCTCGCCGCGGACGACGACGTGGGCGGAGGCGACCGCCGGATGCCGGGCCAGCACCATCTCGATATCGCCGGGCTCGATCCGGATCCCGCGCAGTTTGATCTGATCGTCGGTGCGCCCGAGATACTCGAGCAGACCGTCGGTTCGCCGGCGGACCAGGTCACCGGTGCGGTACATCCGCCCGGCGGATCCGAACAGGTCGGCCACGAATCGTTGCGCGGTCGAACCCGATCGGTGCAGATAGCCGTCCGCGAGCTGCACCCCGGCCAGATACAGCTCGCCCCGGGCGCCGACCGGCACCAGGTTCAGGTGGCCGTCGAGGACATAGGCGCGCACGTTCCAGCCCGGGGTCCCCAGCGCGACCGGACCGCCGTCGGCCGTCCAGGCCAGCACGTCGACCGACGCCTCGGTCGGCCCGTACAGGTTGTGCAGCGGTACGTCGAGCGTCGCGGCGAACCGGGCGGCGAGCTCCGGTCGCAGCGCTTCGCCGCCGACGGTGACCTGTTTCAGCGATCGGCAGTGCGCTGCCCGCGGTTCGTCGAGGAACAACTCCAGCATCGACGGCACGAAGTCGACCGCGGTCACCGCGTGCGACCCGATCAGCTCGGCCAGATAGGCCGGGTCCCGGTGGCCGTCGGGCCGGGCGACGATCAGCGTGGCACCGGCGCTGAGCGGCCAGAACACCTCCGGTACCGACACGTCGAAACCGATCGGGGTCTTCACCAGCATCCGGTCGCCCGCGCCCAGCGGGTAGGCGTGCTGCAGCCAGCCGATCCGGTTGACGATCCCGGCGTGCGCGACGGCGACCCCCTTGGGTGTGCCGGTGGAACCCGAGGTGTACAGCACATACGCCCACGCCGCCGGGTCGATGTCGCGGCGCGGCGCGGGGGTCGGCGCCGTGCGAGCGGCCCGCACCGCGGGAGCGTCGAGGACCACGCCGGGCGTGGCGTCGGCGAGCATGGCGGCCAGCCGCTCGGCCGGGTAACTCGGATCGAGCGGCAGGAACGCCGCACCCGACTTCGCCACGGCGACCAGCGCAACGATCAGTTCCAGCGAGCGCGGCACCGCCACGCCGACGATCGCGCCGGCGGCGGGCAGCGTGCCGGCCAACCGATCCGACCATGCGTCCAGTTCCCGGTAGGTCAGCTGCGGGTTGCCGTGTTCGGGGTCGTCGACCAGCACCGCCGGTGCGTCGGGTGCGCGCTGTGCCTGGTCGGATACCAGGTCGGCCAGCGTTGCTGGCGGGATCGAGTGGACGGCGCCGGTGCCGACGGTCAGCAGCCGGTCCCGCTCGCCGGGCAGCAACAGGTCGACCGCGCTCACCCGCTGCGCCGGATCGGTGCCGAGCGCGGCGAGCACCGCCGACAGCCGCCGGGTCAGGTCCCGGATCGTGGACTCGTCGAACAGATCGGCGCTGTAATCGAGCACCAGGCTCGCCCGGTCGTCGCTCCCGGCCCGGCTGTCGATCAGCGTGCAGCCCAGGTCGAACATCGCGCCGCTCGCCTGCGGGTCCAGCCACTCGGTGGGCAGGTCGAACATCTCGGCGTCGGCGCCGTCTCGGAGCTGATAGCCGATACACACGTTGAACAGCGGATTGCGCCCGGCGACCCGCGGCGGGTTCAGCTCGTCGACGAGTCGGTCGAACGGCAACTCCTGATGATCGAACGCGGCCAGATCAGCCGCCCGGATGCGGGTGAGCAGCTCGTCGAGCGACGGATCACCGGTCAGATCCGCGCGGAGCACCACCGTGTTGACGAAGCAGCCGACCAGGTCGTCGAGCGCGGCCTCGGCGCGCCCGGCGACCGGTGTGCCGAGGACGATGTCGTCGCCGGCGCCCAGCCGATGCAAGAGCACCGCCACCGCGGTATGCAGTAGCAGCAGCGCACCCACCTGCCGGCGAGCGGCCAGAACACGAAGCGCAGCAGTGGTTTCCGGTGGCAGCTCGACCCGCACCAGGCCGCCGGCGCCGCTGGGCCGGCTCGGCCGGGGACGGTCGGTGGGCAACGCCACCTCGTCCGGCGCGCCCGCGATCGCGGTCCGCCAGAAGTCCAGCTGCTGCGCGCCGATCCGGTCGAGCAGCTCGCGCTGCCACCGGGTGTAGTCGGCGTACTGCACCGGCAACGCGGCCCGCACACCGCCGGCTCCGGCAGCACCAGCAGCGTGCGCTCGGTAGGCCTGGTTCAGATCGGTGACGAAGGGCCGGTCGGACCACTCGTCGGTGACGATGTGATGCAACAGCGCGACGACGACCTGATCGTCCGGTCCGAGGCGAAGCACGGTTGCCCGGATCGGAATCTCGCCGGTCAGATCGAACCGGTACCCGATCGCCGTGGCGATCGCGGCATCGAGTCCGGCTTCGGTGCACTCCAGCACGTCCAGCGGGGGCCGGGTTCCGGCCGGCCGAACCTGTTGGTGGTACCGGCCGGCGCTGTCGACGAACACCGTGCGCAGCGCCTCGTGCCGGTCGACCACATCGCCGAGCGCGGCGTGCAGCGCCGCCGTATCCAGGGCACCGCGCACCCGGAACGCCAGCGGATAGTTGTAGGCGGTCCCGGTTTCGCCCAGCCGATCGACGAGCAACAGCCGTTCCTGCGCCGGCGCCGCCGGGATCTGCGCCGGCCGCGGCAGCGGATGCAGCTCCGGTCGGACGGGTGCGACGCTCGACTCCAGGTGCGTTGCCAGCCGCTGCGGGGTCGGCGCGTCGTAGAGGATCCGCAGGGAGAACTCGGCCGGCATGCGGCTGCGCACCGCCGCGACAAGTCGGGTCGCGTTCAACGAATGGCCGCCGAGATCGAAGAAGTTGTCGTCGACCCCGCACTCGACCCCGAGCACCTCGGTGAACAGCTCGCACAGCACCCGCTCGGCCGCCGTGCGCGGCGCGCGCCGCCCCCGCCGGCACGGTCGGCGCCGGTAGTGCGGTGGCGTCGAGCTTGCCGTTGACCGTCATCGGCAGGGCGTCGACCGTCGCGTACAACGTCGGTACCAGGTGGCCGGGCAGCCGTTGCTTGAGCGCGTCGCGCACCGCCCGGGACACCTCGGTGTCGCCGGTGTCGGCCGGCACCAGGTAGGCGGCGAGGGTGGCGTTGCCCTGCCGATCGGGCACGGCGAGCACCACCGCCCGATCGATCGCGGGCAACGCGGTGAGCGCGGCCTCGACCTCCCCGAGCTCGACTCGATGGCCCCGGATCTTCACCTGATCATCGGTTCGGCCCAGGTAGTCGATGTGCCCGTCGGCGCGGAGCCGGACCAGATCACCGGTGCGGTACATCCGGGCGCCCGGTTCCCACGGGTCGGCGACGAAGCGTTCGGCGGTAAGCCCGGTCCGGTTCAGGTAACCGCGGCCGAGGCCCGAACCGCCGACATACAACTCCCCCGCGACGCCCGGGGCGACCGGGCGCAGCCAGCTGTCCAGGATGCGGGCCCGGGTATTCCAAATCGGCCGGCCGACGGTCGGGGTGGCGCTCTCGTCGGTCCCCGCACCGAGCGTGTTGATCGTGTACTCGGTCGGGCCGTACAGGTTGTACCCCAGAATGCCGGGGGTATCCCGCAGCCGGGTCCACAGCCGCTGACCGACCGCTTCGCCGCCGAGGAGCACCAGCGGCGGCGCGGTCGGCGGGTCGAACAGGCCGGCCACGGCGAGATGCTCGGCATAGGTCGGCGTCACGTTGACCACGTCGATCGCGTGGTCCCGGCAGTACGCCACCAGCCGTTCGGTATCCCGGCGGAGTTGTTCGTCGCAGACGTGCACATGGTGGCCCTCGACCAGCCAGAGCAGCTCCTCCCACGACATGTCGAACGCGAACGACACCGTGTGCGCGACCGCCAGGCGGCGGCCACCGGTGGCCGCGATCACCGGCTCGAAGATCGCGGCCCGGTGGTTGTGCTGCATGTTCGTCAAGCCGCGGTACGGCGTGACGACGCCCTTCGGTTTCCCGGTCGAACCCGAGGTGTAGATCACGTACGCGGCATGGTCCAGATTTCCGGGCCGGCCGACGACCGGGTCGGCGGAGTATGTCGCCAGGTCGACCTCGTCGAGCGCGACGACCGGGCGGCCCAGCCGCTCCCCGACCGCACGGGTGGCCAGAACGATCGCCGGGTCCGCGTCGTCGAGGATGTCGGTCAGACGTTCGTCGGGATGGTCGAGTTCCAGCGGTAGGTAGGCCGCGCCGGCGCGCAGCACCGCGAACAGCGATATCACGGTGTCCACCGAACGCGGCACCGCCAGGGCGACCAGGACCTCCGGGGCGGCGCCGCGGTCGATCAGCAAGCGGGCCAGCCGGTTCACCGCCGCATCCAGGTCGGCGTAGGTCAGCGTCTCGGTCCCGGCGGTCAGCGCCGGCGCCTGCGGGGTCCGCCGTGCTCGGCCGGCGAGCATCTGCGCGATCGATTCCGGCGCGATCGGCCGGGGCAGCCAGGGCAGCGGGGTGCCGCCCAGGTCCACCGCGGCGAGCCGCCGCACCGGGTCGGCGGCCAGCTGCCGCAGCACCGAAAGGAAGCGGTCGAGCAGCGTCTGTGCCTGGGCGAGCGGCACCACGTCGGGTCGGTACTCGAGCTTGCACCACAGCCGCCGGCCCGGCGTGACGACCCAGGTGAGCGGGTAATGCGTGGCGTCGACGCTGGTCACGGCCGTGATGGCGTGCTCGGTTTCCAGGTCGTCGAAGGTGTCGTCGGCGAGGAAGTTCTGCAGCACGTAAAGGCTGTCGAACAGCTGCCCACCGAAGGACTGCTCCCCGCCGGCGGCGGCACGCTGGATGTCGCCGAGGCCGAGATACTCGTGCGGCAGCAGGGCCAGCCGACGCTGCTGTGCCGATTGCATCGCGGCCGCCAACGTGGTGGAACCGTCCAGCCGGACCCGGGTCGGCACGGTGTTCAGGAAGACCCCGATCACCTCGTCGATTCCGTCGAGTTCGGTGGGCCGGCCCGCGACGGTGGTGCCGAACACGACGTCGTCGCGGCCCGCTACATAGCCCAGCACCAGCCCGAGCGCGACCGTGAGCGCCGCATTGAGCGTGACGCCGGCGCCGCGCACCGCCGCATCGAGTGCCGCGGTCTCGGCCTCGGACAGCTCGACCTCGCACCGGCGGGCCAGTGCGGGCCGGGTGCCGATCGCCGCCGGGAACAGCAGCGTCGGTTCGGTCAGCCCGGCCAGCTCGGCGCGCCAGGCGGCTGCCGCCGCCGGCCGGTCGCGATCGGCCAGCCAGCGCAGATAGTCCGGAAATTGTCCGTCCGGCGCCGGTTGCGGGGTCCGCCCGGCGCGAATCGCGGCGTAGGCGCCGAACAACTGCCGCAGCACGAGTTCCCGGGACCAGCCGTCCCACAACAACAGGTGATAGGTGAACAACAACCGATCGCCGGCCGGGGTGCGCACGATCGTCGGCCGGATCAGCGGCGGTGCCGACAGATCGAACGCGCTGGTGCGGTCGGCAGCGGCGGCCGCGTCCGGATCGTCGGTCTCGATCACCTCGACGCCGGCGCGCAGGCCGGTACCGACGATCGCGCCGCACTCCCCGGTCGGCAGCTCGACGAAGCCCAGCCGCATCGTCGGGTTCGTCTTCAGAACCCACTGATAGGCGCTGGTCAGGGCGGTCGGGTCGAGCCGCTCGGCGAACTCGAAGACGTTCTGCGCCAGATAGACGTCGGCCTGCTCGGCCAGCCGTGCCTGGAAGTACAGCCCTGCCTGCAGCGGCGAGACCGGCCAGATATCCCCGACCGGGACCGGTGCGCGTTCGACGATCGCATCGATCTGGTCTTGGTCGAGGTTCGGCAACGTGATGTCGGACGGGGTCAGCCCGCCCGGATCGGCGTCGGACGCGGCGAGCTCGTGCAATGCCGCCGCCCACAACTCGCCGATCCGGCGACCACCGGCGGCACCGAGCTCCGGCGCACAGGTGAGGACCGCTTCCAGCCGCGGGCCGGCCGGGGTGTCGATACAGACCGCGTCGATCTCCAGCAGGTACGGCGTGCCGAGGGCCGGATCGGGCCCGGTGTGCAGCGCGTCCTCCTCGGGCGCGGTGTCCCAGTCCCCGGTACCGGCCGCGGCGAACCGGCCCAGATAGTTGAACAGCACCTGCGGCGTCCCGAGCCGGGCCAGCGCGGCGGCGGTGCGCGGGTTGCAGTACCGCAGCAGGCCGTAGCCGAGCCCCCCGTCGGGCGCGCTGCGCAGCGCTTCCTTCACCTGTTTCAGCGCGGCGATCGGTTCGGTTGCCGGCGGGTCGAGCCGGACCGGGGCGATCGCGGTGAACCAGCCGAGCGTGCGGGACAGGTCGTGCTCGGCGGCGAGCGGTATCCGGCCGTGCCGTTCCACGTCCAGGACGAGTGGCCCGGCGCCGCGCCAGCGCGCGATCGCCAGGTGCAGACCGGTCACCAACGTCTCGGTGACGTCGGCGTTCGCGGCGGCCGGAACCGAGGTGAGCAGGGCTCGGGTGTCGGCGACCGACAGCTCGAGCCGTTCCTCGACGGTCTCCCCGACCGTCCGGCCGAACGGGCGCGCCGCCGGATCGAGCTCACCGCCGGGGGCGAGAACCGCGGCCCAATGCTCGAACTCGCCGAGGCGGGCTGCGGTCGCCGCATCCTCGTGTACCGCGCGAGCGTAGGTGCGGTACGCGGTCGGGACCGGGTCGAACCAGACCGCGCGCAGCACCCGGCCCTGTTCCGGGTCGAGCCAGTCGGCCGCCGCGTCCGACTCCCGCGCGACGATCGTCCGCAGGTCCGCCGCCCCGGCATCGACCCGGATCAGCCCGTCGACACCGTCCGCCGAGACCGCCAGCGACCACAACAACGGCGCCGGCGCACTCAGCCGCAGCCGCAGCGCGTCGTGCCGTTCGATCAGCGCGGCGACGATCCGCCGGATCTGCTCGACGGTGATGCCGGCCGGGGTGTTGAACATCGCCGACTGGTTGAGCCGCCCGATCGGGCCGCCCAGCTCGGCGAGTCGATGCACGATCGGCAGCAACATCACCTCGCCGACGCCGTCCGGATCACCGGTCGGCGCACTGCGCACCGGCTGTGCCCCGGCGGCGAGTGCGGCGGGCGTGCGTCGGCTGAACACGTCGTACGGGGTGAACCGCAGGCCACGCTTCTTCGCCCGGTTGACCAGGGTGATCGCGACGATGCTGTCGCCGCCGAGGGTGAAGAAGTCGTCGTCGGGACCGACGGCGTCGAGCCCGAGGACCTCGGCGAACAGCTCGGCGATCGGGCCCCCGGTCGGCGCCGGTGCAGTCGAGGTCGGGGTGCGCGGGTGGGTGGGTTGCGGGGCGGGCAGCGCGGCGCGGTCGAGCTTGCCGTTGACCGTCAGCGGCAGCGCCGGCAGCTCCATGAACACGCTCGGCACCAGGTAGTCCGGCAATCGGTCCGCGAGCGCGGCCCGGACCTGATCCAGATCGAGGGCGGATCGTGATACCAGGTACGCGGCCAGCCGGCGGCGGCCCGGTTGATCTTCCCGGGCGATCACGGCCGCGTTGGTGATCTCCGGCAGCGCGAGCAGCGCCGCCTCGATCTCGCCGGGCTCGATCCGGAAGCCGCGGATCTTGACCTGTTGGTCCGAGCGGCCGAGGTAGTCGAGCTCGCCGTCGGCCGACCGTCGGGCCAGGTCACCGCTGCGGTAGAGCCGTGCCCCCGGGTTCCACGGGTCGGCCACGAACCGGGCCGCGGTCAACCCGGGCCGGCCGAGGTACCCGCGGGCAACCTGCGGGCCACCCACGTAGATCTCGCCGGTGCTGCCCGGTGCGACCGGGCTCAGGTAGCGGTCCAGCAACTGCACCTGCAGGCTCGCAAGTCCGGTGCCGATCACACTGCGCGGCTCGGCCGCGGTCACACTGCGCGGCTCGGCCGCGGTCACACTGCGCGGCTCGGCCGCGGTCACACTGCGCGGCTCGGCCGCGGTCACACTGCGCGGCTCGGCCGCGGGCACACTGCGCGGCCCCGCCGCGTCTGCCACCGTGAGCGAACGCGCTGTCACGTGTACGCAGGTCTCGGTGATGCCGAACATGTTGACCAGCCGGGGCGCGGTGTCCCCGAATCGCTCGAACCACGGCGCCAGCCGGGCCGGATCGAGTGCTTCGCCACCGAAGATCACGTACCGCAGGGCGAGGTCCCGCCCGGCGGCCCGGTCGTCGGCGGTGATCGCGTCGATCAGCGGGTAGAAGGCGGACGGGGTTTGGTTCAGCACCGTGACCCGTTCTCGGGCTAGCAGGTCGAGGAACCGGTCCGGGTCGCGCGCGACGGTCCGGTCGATCAGGATCAACCGGCCGCCGTGCAGCAGCGGTCCCCACATCTCCCACACCGAGAAGTCGAACGCGAACGAGTGGAACATCGTCCACACGTCGTCCGGGCCGAAATCGAATTCCGTTGCGGCGCCGGTAAACAGCGCGGACAGGCTGCGTGCGGTGACGATCACGCCCTTCGGTGTGCCGGTCGAACCCGAGGTGTAGATGAGGTACATGGCATTGTCGGGCCGGGCGTGGTCGGGCCGGGCGGGAACCGGCCGGGTGGGCGCCGGCTGGTCCAGCAGATCGGCGAGGCGGATACCGGGGATCGTGCCGTCGGTCAGCACCACCACCGGTACCGCGTCGGCCAGGATGTGGGCCAGCCGTTCGGGCGGCGCCGCGGTATCGAGCGGCACGTAACAGCCGCCGGCCTTGACCACGGCCAGCGCCGCGACGACGACGTCGACCGACCCCGCGATCGCCACCCCGACCCGGGTCTCCGGGCCGACCCCGAGTGCGGCCAGCGATCCGGCCAGCCGATCCGACCGGGCGGCGAGCTCGCCGTAGGTCAGATCGACGCCGTTCGCCGAGACCGCGATCGCCGTCGGGTAGGTGGCCGCCATCGCGGCGAATCGGTCGGCCGGCAGCACGGCCGGCGCTGCGATCGGTGCGGGCGACCCGGTTCCGGCGGGCGGGGGCGCGGCCGCGAGCAGGGCCGCGACGCGGGTGTCCGGTGCGTCGGCGAACCGGCCGAGCAGCGCGGTCACCTGCGCGGCGAGGTGTGTTGCGAATTCGGCGCGCACCCGGCCGGAATCGTATTTGAGCTCGACGAGCAGGCCGTCCGCGTCCGGGAACACCACCAGCGACAACGGATAGTGCGGCGCGTCGGTGCCGGTGAATCCCCGGTAGACCAGATCGTCGGGCCCGGCGGCCGGATCGGTCGAGGCCGGGAAGTTCTCCACCACGACGATCGTGTCGAAGAACTCGCGGACCCCGGCCAGCCGAGCGAGCTCGCTCAGCCCCACCAGCTGGGCGTCCAACACCGAACTCTGCTGTTCCTGCAGGCGCTCGAAGACCGCGCCGACCGGGTCGGCGGGGGACCAGGCCATCGGCACCGGCACGGTGTTGATCAGCAGGCCGACGATCGCATCGACGCCCGGGAGCTCCCCACCGCGGCCGGACACCGTCGAACCGAACACCACCCGGTCGCGGTCGAGTAGCCGGCCGAGCACCAGTCCCCACGCGCCGTGCACGACGGTGCCGAGGGTGAGGCCGCGTTCGCGTGCGGTTGCCACCAGGCCGGCCAGATCGGTGAGCCGATGAAACACGCTCGACCGGATCCCGGAACTCGGCGCCGCGTCCGGGAACAGGATGCTCGGGCCGTCGATGGTGGCCAGCAGCTGCGACCATTGCGGCAGGCCGCGGTCGCGGGCGAGGTAGTGCTCGATGTGCTCACTCAACGTCGCGACCGGCGGCGGCAGCGTGCCGGTGTTGTAGGCGGTGACGATGTCGCCGAAGATCAGCGGGTACGACCAGCCGTCGGCGACGATGTGGTGCATCGTCTGGATCAGTCGGTGCGATCGGGGGCCGTCGCTGACGAGTGCGTACCGGACCAGCGGCGCGTGCGCCAGATCGAACGGTCGGGCGAGCGCCGCTGCGCCCGGATCGGCATCGGCGGGGTGCACCGTCCACTCGAACGCCACGTCGCGGGCGATCACCTGCGTGATCGTGCCGTCGCCGAGCTCGCGGAAGCTCGCGCGCAGTCCTTGGTGGCGGGCGAGCGTCGCGGCGATCGCGGTTCGCAACCGGTCCGGTTCGAGCGGCCCGGTCAGTTCGGCGATCTGCTGCACGACGTAGGTGTCGGCGGTGTCGTCCGGGTTCGACGCCGCCAGTTGCGCATGCACGTACATCCCGGCCTGCAGCGGGAGCAGCGGCAATACGGTCTCGACGTCGTCGCCGAGCGCGGCGACGTCGGCCGGGGTCAGCCGCACGGCCGGGAAGTCCGACGGCGTGTGCCCGGCGAGCGGACAGCGGGTGAGCGCGGTGAGCGCGGTGAGCCAGAGCTCGGCGAGTTCGCCGACCTGCGGCTCGGTGAGGAAGCCGGTCGGGAACGCCAGCGTCGCCGCCAGGGCGGGTCCGGCCGGTCCGTCGGTGACCGCGACGTTGACCTCCAGCGCGATCGCCGGGTTCGATCCGTCGACCCCCTCGCGCAGCGGACCGACCGGCAGCCAGTCGCCGGATCCGGCGGCGAACCGGCCCAGATAGTTGAACAGGATCTGCGGTGCTGCGGCGAAGTGCGGGTCGGTACCGGGCGCTTCGGTATCGGCCGGGTATCGCAGCAGCCCGTAGCCCAGTCCCTGCGCCGGGATTGCCCGCAGCTGGTCCTTGATCGTCTTCGCTGCGGTCGCGAGTTCCGGCCCGGCGGCGGTGACCTGGTCCCAGGTCGGTGTGCCCGGGTCCAAGCGGGCCGGATAGATCGAGGTGAACCAGCCGACCGTGCGGGACAGGTCCGCGGTCGCGCCGATCGCCTCGGCTTCGCGGCCGTGCCCCTCCAGATTGAGCAGCACCGCGGAGCCGCTGCCGCGCCGGTGTCGCCGTCGCCACTCACCTACCGCGAGGACGAATCCGGTGAGCAGCACGTCGTTCACGCTGCCGTAGAAGCGCGCCGGTACACCGCCGACCAGCGCCTCGGTGATCTCGGCCGGCAGCTCGGCGGTGTGGTATAGCACGCCGGCGCAGGTATCGCGGCGCGGATCGAGCGCGCGGTTGCCGAGGTTCGGGTCCGGCGTCGTGAGGACGTCCGTCCAGTAGTCACGTTCGGCGGCGAACCGGCCGCTCGCCGCGGTCAGCACGGTCGACCAGGTGCGGAACGACGTCGCCGGTAGCTCCAGGTCGGGGGCGCGGCCCGCCCGCACCGCGGTGGCGGCGCGGGCGAGGTCGTCGGACAGGATGCGCCAGGACACGCCGTCGATCACCAGGTGGTGGATCACCAGCAGCAGCCGGTCCGGCGCGGTACGCACCGCGCGCACCAGCCGCCCGGCGCGGGCGTCGAGGGCCGCGGCCGCGGCGGCCAGGTCTTCGGCCCGGTCGCTCAGCACGGAATCGGCGGCGACCGCGCCGGCCGGGGGCACCTGCAGCGTCCAGTCGGCGTCCAGCCGTGCCCGCAGCAGCCCGTGACAGTCGAGCACTGCCTGCAGCACCGCGACGAGCTGGGCGCGGGGCAGCTCGGCCGGAATCTGCAGCTCCATCGCCTGGTAGAAGTTCGCCAACGGTGTTGCCGCCGATTTCGTCTCGGCCAGCATCGGGGTCGCGGCGACGGCGCCGAGTCCGGCGTCGTCCGGGGCGGCGCCGACCTGCACCGGCGTGATCCCGGCCAGCAGCGCCGCGACCGTCCGTTTGCGGAAGATGTCGCGCGGGGTCATCGGCAGCCCGGCCTTGCGGGCCCGGCCGCACACCGCGATCGAGGAGATGCTGTCACCGCCGAGGGTGAAGAAGTCGTCGTCGACGCCGACCCCGGGGCCGTCCGCCCCGGCGATCCCGAGCACGTCGGCGATGATTCCGGTCAGGGTGATCTCGGATTCGGTGCGCGCTGCCCGACCGGAACCGGCCACCGCCGATTCCGGTTCCGGCAGCGCCGCGACGTCGACCTTGCCGTTCACCGTCATCGGCAGCGTCGCCGGGAAGCCGTACCACAACGGCACCATGTAGTCGGGTAGTCGCTGGGCCAGCTGGGCGCGCAATCCGGCCGGGTCCGGCCGGTCGGTCACCACGTAGGCGACGAGCCGGCCGGCCCTGGCGACGACGTAGGCCGACCGCACGCCGGCGAGCTCGGCCAACGCGGTGGCGATCTCCCCCGGCTCCACCCGGTACCCGCGGATCTTCAGCTGATCGTCGGCGCGGCCCAGGTAGTCCAGGTTGCCGTCGGCGCGGTACCGCACCAGGTCGCCGGTGCGGTATACCCGCGCACCGGGGGTGAACGGGTCGGCGACGAATCGGCTCGCGCTCAGGCCGGGCCGGGCCAGGTAGCCGCGGGCCAGACCCGCACCACCGGCGTACAGCTCGCCGATCGTCCCGGTCGGGACCGGGCGCAGCCAGGCATCGAGCACATAGGCGCGGGTGTTCCAGATCGGTCGGCCGACGGTGGCGGTGACGCTGTCGTCGGTGCCCGCGCCGAGCGTGTTGATCGTGTATTCGGTCGGGCCGTAGAGGTTGTATCCGCGGGTGGCCGGGTGCTCGCGCAGCACCGTCCACAAACTCTGCGGCACCGCTTCGCCGCCGAGCAGCACCAACGCCGGAACATGCCCGCTGTCGTCCAGCAGGCCCTGGCCGTCCAGCAGACCCTGGTCGACCAGGTGCTCGGCGTAGGTCGGGGTCACGTTGATCACGTCGATCCGGTGCGCGCGGCAGTAGTCGGTGAGCGCGACCGCGTCGCGCCGCAGCTCTTCGTCGCAGATATGGACCTCGTGGCCGTCGATCAGCCACAGCAGCTCTTCCCACGACATGTCGAAGGAGAACGAGACGGTGTGCGCGACCCGCATGCGGCGGGTGGCCACCGGGGCGAAGATCCGAGCGCGATGGTTTTCCAGCATGTTCGTCAGGCCGCCGTAGGGAGTCACCACCCCCTTCGGCTTTCCGGTCGAACCCGAGGTGTAGATGACGTAAGCGGGGTGCCGGTCGTCGACGGCGACGCGCACCGGGGTGGCGGACAGCTCCGTGATCGCCGCGGCCGCGGTGTCGACCTCGATCACAGTGCCCGGAAAGTCGATTGCCAGCTCGGCGGTGTCCGACCGGCACAGCAGGATGATCGGTCCGGCATCGTCGATCATCGTGCGCAGCCGGTCGGCCGGATAGTCGAGCTCGAGCGGCAGGTAGGCCGACCCGGTACGCAGCACGGCGAACAAGGCCACGACCATCTCCACCGACCGCGGCAACGCCAGGGCAACGATCCGTTCCGGCCCGGCACCCGCGTCGAGCAGCGCCCGCGCGTACCGATTGATCCCCGCATCCAGCTCGGCGTAGGTCAGCGTCTGCGCGCCGAATACCAGCGCCGGTTCCGCCGGCGACCGAGCCGCTCGTTCGGCGAGCAGATCCGACACGGTCAGCGCCGGCAGCGGATGCAGCTCCGCCGGTGGTTGCACCTCGTCGGGTCGCGCGACCGGCACCCGGCCGGTCGGCCGGCTCGGATCCTCGATCAGCGCGGCGAGGATGGCGGTGAACCGCGCGACGAGGGCCGCGGCCTGGGCGGCGGTGACGACGTCCGGCCGGTATTCCAGCTTGACCCGCAGGTGTGCGCTCGGGGTACACACCCAGGTCAGCGGGTAGTGCGTGGAATCGGTGAAGCCGACCCCGACGATGCCGTGCTCGGCATCCAGATCGTCGAAGGTGTCGTCGTCGAGGAAGTTCTGCAATACGTAGAGCGTGTCGAACAGCGGCTCGCCGCCGGCCACGCGCTGGATGTCGCCGAGGCTCAGCTGCTCGTGCGGTATCAGCTCGAGCCGGAAATCCTGCACGCGGCGCAGCAGCTCGTGCACCGGCTCGTCGGGCCGGGCCGCGACCCGCGCCGGGACGGTGTTGAGGAACATGCCGATCACCTGGTCGGACTCGGGCAGCTCGGCCGGCCGGCCCGCCACCGTCGTGCCGAACACCACGTCGCTGCGACCGGTGAGGTAGCCGAGCAACAGGCCCAACGCACTGGTGAGCACCGTGTTGAGGGTGACCCCCGCGGCGCGGGCCCGGTGCTGGATGCGCGCGGTGAGCTCGGCGTCGAGATCGACCACGACGCGTTCCGGCGCGATCGGCTCCCGGCCGGCGGCTGCGGGGACGACCAGGGTCGGGCCGGGGAGCCCGGCGAGCGCATCCCGCCAGGCCTGCGCCGCGGCGTCGTGATCCCGGCCGGCGAGCCAGCCGAGGAAATCCGGGAACGTGCTCCGCTGCGGCAGAGTGAGCGCGCCGCGGGCCCCCGCGGACGCGTAGAGGGCGAACAGCTCGCGCAACACCAGTTCGCGTGACCACCCGTCGAACAGCAGGAAGTGGCTGGTCAACACCAACCGATCGGCCGCCGGCTGCCGGATCAGGGTGAGCCGGATCAGCGGTGGCGTAGCCAGGTCGAACGGCGTCGCGACGTCGTCGGCCAGGACCGCGGCAACCTCCGGGTCCGAGTCGCAGTCGACGACGGGGATGGCGGCGGCCACGTCGGCCGGAACGAACTGCACCGGTCGGTCCAGACCGTCGCCGACGAAGCCGGCCCGCAGCACCGGATGCCGGTCGAGCAACGCCGCGAAGGCTCGGCGCAGCGCGTCGAGGTCGAGCCGACGGTCGAACTCGAACACGTTCTGGGCAAGGTAGGCGGCGCCGGCATCGGCATAGGCGGCCTGGAAGTAGACCCCGGTCTGCAGCGGGGACAGCTCCCAGACATGAGATATCTCCCCCGGCCATCGGACCGCCTGCCGGGCCGCGCTCAGCTCCGCCGCCGTGCGCGACTGCACTGCCGTGCGCGACTGCGCCGGGTGGTGGTCGTCGGCCGGCCGGCGCTCGTCGAGGAACCGGTCCAGCGCGGCGGCCGTCCGGTACCGGAACAGATCCTGCGGCTCCACTGCGATCCGGGCGGTGGACAGCCGGTTCACCACCCGGATCGCGCTGATGCTGTCACCGCCGAGCTGGAAGAAATCGTCGTTCGCCGCGACCGACTCGACCCCGAGCACCGCTGCGACGACGGTGCAGATCGCGGCCGACCGGGGCGTCCGGGGAGCTTGCGTTACCGTGCTCACCGCCGGTGCCGGGAGCGCATGCCGATCCCGTTTACCGTTGGGCAGCAACGGAATTGCCGATAGCACCGTGATCGACGCCGGTACGAGATAGGTCGGCAGCCGAGCGGCCACCGTGGCGCGGACCAGATCCGGATCGACCGCGCCGGTGACGTAGCCGTCGAGCACCCGCGAACCGCCGGGTACGGTGCGGGCGGCGACGACCGCATCGCCCACCCCGGCGACGCCCGACAACACCGCCTCGACCTCGCCGAGCTCGACCCGATGCCCGTTGATCGACACCTGATCGTCGGCCCGGCCGGCGAACTCGATCAGGCTGCCACCGGCGAGCCGGCCGATGTGACCGCCGGCGAGCCGGCCGATGTGACCGCCGGCGAGCCGGCCGATGTCACCCGTGCGGTACAGCCGCGATCCGGGCGGTCCGTACGGATTCGCGACGAACCGGGCGACGGTGACCCCGGGTTGGCCGAGATAGCCGCGAGCCACCTGACTGCCACCGACGTACAGCTCGCCGAAGGCGCCCGGAACCGTGAGCGACAGGTCCGGCGCGAGGAGGAACACGTCGTTGCCCGGCATCGGGGCCCCGAGCGTTACCCCACCCGGCCCGGTGCCGACGCGGGTCGTGAGGGCGTCACCGGCGACTTCGGACGAGCCGTAGGAATTGACGATCTCGGCGGCCGGAGTAGCCGCTGCGAGCGCTGCGACCACCGATTCGCTCAACGCTTCGCCACTGAGAATCCAGCGGCGGACCGATCCGAGCCGGTTCGCGGCGACCTCGGCGAGCAGTCCGGCCAGGCTGGGCACCGCGAGGATCTGCCCGGCGCCGTGCCGGCCGACCAGCTCGGCGAGCGCACGGGCGTCGGTCGTGGCGGTCTCGTCGGCCAGCACCAGCGTGGCGCCGGCGACGATTGCACCGAACAGTTCGGTGGTGCCGTCGATGAAGCTGATCGAGCTCTTCGCGATGCGGATATCCGGTTCGGGCAGCGACCAGCGGTCGCGCGCCCAGGTCAGCCGGTTGGCCAATCCGGCATGGGTGCCGAGCACCGCCTTGGGCCGGCCGGTGCTGCCCGAGGTGTAGACCAGCGATACCAGGTCGGTGCCGGTCACGGTGACCTCGGGCACCGGCGCGGTGGCGACCACTGCCGCGTCGTAGGACAGCACCGGTATCCCGGCCGGCGCGGCGATCTCCAGGTCGGTGCTCGTCAGGTCGGTGAGCAACAGCGCCGGCGCCGCGTCGGTCAGCATGAACTCGATCCGCTCGGCCGGATAGCCGGGGTCGATCGGCAGATAGGCGGCACCGGCGCGCAGGATGCCGATCAGCGCGATCGGGATACCGATGGTGCGCCGCAGCGCGATCGCGACGACGTCGCCGCGGCGCACGCCGTGGTCGTGCAGCGCGGCGGCGATCCGGTCGGCGCGCTCGAACAGCTCGAGATAGCCGACCGGCTCGTCCCCGGTGTGATCGGCGAGACCGGCCGTGCGGTCGGCGAACGCCGCCCGCGCATCGGCGAGCAGCTCGAGTACCGTCGCGTCGACCCCGGCCGGGCCACGGCCACCCGTCAGCAACCGGTCCCGTTCGTAGTCGGCCAGCAGATCGATCGTGGCGCACGTTCGGCTCGACACCAGCCCGTCGAGCAGCGCAACGTAGCGCTGCAGCAACTGCTGCGCCGCGGGCTCGGCCAGGATCGCGCGATCGTGGGTCAGCGTCAGGGTGATCGAGGTGCCGATGCCGACCATCAGGGTCACCGGATAGTGCGGTGCCTCGATCACCTCGACGCCGGCAATCCGGACCTCGGCAACCCGGGCGTCGGTCAGGTCGGCGCCGGCATCGAGCACGACGAGCGAGTCGAAGAGCGTACCGACCCCGATCGCCCGCTGGATGTCGAGCAGGCCCACGTGTTGGTGCTCGACCAGGTCTCGCCGGTGCTCGGCGAACTCGGCGAGGACGGCGCGCGGCGACTGCCCCGGCTGCCACCGCACCCGCGCGGGCACCGTGTTGATCAACAGCCCGACGATCCGCTCGACGCCGGCCAGGTCGATCCCCCGGCCCGACACCGTCGCCCCCACCACGACGTCGGTGCGGCCGAGCAGCCGACCGATCAACAGCCCCCAGGCCATGGTCGCCGCGTCGGCGAGGGTGGCGTCGGCGGCCGTCGCGAGCTCCCGGAGGGCGCCGGCGACCGGGACCGGGATTTCTCGCTGGACCCGGCCGAATCCGGTGCCGGTACCCGCGCCGGCCAGCGCGTCGCTCAGTCGGGTCGGTTCGGTGACGCCGCTCAGTGCGGCGGTCCAGGCGCCGATCCCGGCGGTCGGATCGTGCCGGTCGAGCCAGTGCAGAAAGTCGGTGAACGGGACCGGCGCCGGGAGCGGCGCGGCCGGATCGGCGTGCCACGCCAGCAGTTCCGCCAGCTGGATCGGCACCGACCAGCCGTCGGCGACCAGATGATGCACGGTCTGGATCAGCGCGGTCGCGTTCGGCAGCCGGACCAGCGCATACCGGATCAGCGGACCATCGGTGAGCACGAACGGTTCGGTGCGCTGGCGCTCGGCAATTGCGGCGAGTTCGCCGTCGTCGGCAGCGGTCGCGGACTGCCAGGGCATCCGAGCCGAGTCCGGTAGCACGGCGACGACCCGACCGTCCGCGGTGGTCCGAAACGATGCGGCCAGGTTCGGATGCCGAACCAGCAGCCGGTCGGCCGCCCGGCGCAATCGCGGCTCGTCGACCGGCCCGGTCAGGCGGACGATCTGCTGGACCACGTACGCGTCTTCCCCGGCCGCAAAAGTCGAGTGGAAGTGGATGCCCTGCTGTAGCGGGGTGAGCGGCACGATCTCGCCGGCGAGCGCGTCGACGTCGGCCTGGCGCAGCGACACCAGCGGAAAGTCCGACGGTGTCGGGCCGTGCACGGCCGGGCTGTGGGCGATCGCGTGCAGCGCGGCGACCCACCGGTCGGCCAGTGCGGTCACCCGGTCTTCGTCGAGCACCGCGGCCGGCCAGCTGAACACGGCCTCGAGCTGCAACCCGTCCGGGCCGGGCAACGCGACCGCGTTGATCTCCAGCGGCCGGGGCAACGGCATGCGGGTATCGCGTCCTTCGGCGATCGGATCGCCCGGTCCGGCCGGCGCCCACCCGGCGTTGTCGGCGCCCGTGTCGAACCGACCCAGATAGTTGAACAGCAGTTGCGGCTGCACCGCGAGGTCGGAGCGGCCGGCGAGATACCGCAACGCGCCGTAGGAAAGGCCGCGGTGCGGTATCGCCCGCAGTTGCTCTTTGATCGTCTTTACCGCGGAACCCAACGCGGGCCCGCCGGCGAGCACGTCGTCCCAGGTCAGGTCGCCGGCGTCGAGCGCAACCGGGAACAGGGTGGTAAACCAGCCGACCGTGCGGGACAGGTCGATCCCGTCGTCGACCGCGCCGGGTTCCCGGCCGTGCCCCTCGAGTTCGAGCAGCAGCGCCGATCCTGCGCCCCGCCACTGCGGGTAGGCCAGTGCGAGTGCCGCGACCAGCACGTCCTTCACCCCACCGCGGATCGCGGCCGGAACCGGGCCCAACAAGCGCACGGTGTCGGCGGCGGGCACGCGAACCCGGAGGCAGCGTTCGGTGGCGACGGTGTCCCGGGCCGGATCGAGCGCTGCGATCGGCTGGTCGGGGGTGCCGGCCGTGCGTTGCCAGAAGGCCAGGTCGGCGCTGAAGTCGGTCCCGGCCAGCCGGCGCGCCCAGTACCGGAACGCGGTTGCCGGCCGGTCCGGTGCCGGTGGTTCCCCGGCCCGGATCGCGGCCCAGGCGGTGGCGAGATCATCCTGGATGATGCGCAGCGAGACCCCGTCCATCACGGTGTGGTGGACCACCAGGACCAGCAGGTTCTCGAACTCCGGTGCGGGATCGAACCAGACCGCCTCGACCAGCCGCCCGACCGCCGGATCCAGCCGCAGCGCCGCCGCCGCCCGTTCCCGCTCGACCAGTTCCCGGGTCGGCGCCGATTCGAGTCGGGTCACCGGTACCGCGTGCGGTTCGGCCGGAATTCGGAGCTGCGCGCCGTCGATCCGGGCCCGCAGGATCGGGTGGGTGTCGACGAGCGCGCCGAGGATGTCGGTGAGTTGCCCGAGCGTCAGCTCGGCGGGTACCCGCACCGATATCGACTGGTAGAAGCCGCGCATCGCGTTGCCGACCTCGTCGAGCCAGGACAGGATCGGGGTTGCCGGCACGTCGCCGGTGGCGACCTGCGTGTCGGCGTCGATCCGGCTCACCAACGGGGTCGCGGCGCGGGCCAGCGCCGCCGGGGTGCGGCCGGTCAGGATGTCGCGCGCCCGCAGCGACAGGCCGCGGCGCCGGGCTGCGGCGATGATGCCGATGGCCAGGATGGAGTCTCCGCCGATGGCGAAGAAATCGTCGTCGGCGCCCACCGCCGGGCGGCCCAGGACGGCGGCGACGATCTCGCACATGAGGGCTTCGGCGGCGGTGTGCGGGGCGCGTCCGGCGGTCGACGCCGGCTCCGGCTCGGGCAACGCCCGCCGGTCGACCTTGCCGTTGACCGTGGTGGGAAACTCCGCCAGCACGGTGACCGAGCTGGGCACCATGTATTCCGGCAGCCGGCCCGCGCACCATGTCCGCAGATCGGCGTCGGTCGCCGTGCCGGACAGCGCGTATCCCGCGAGGTACTTCGCCCCCGCCGAGGTCTCCCGCAGCAACACGACCGCCTGGCGCACGGCGGGATGTTCGGCGAGCACGGCCTCGATCTCTTCCAGTTCGAGCCGCATGCCGCGGAGTTTGACCTGGTTGTCGGCCCGACCGAGGAACTCGAGCGTGCCGTCCTCGCGCCATCGCGCCAGGTCGCCGGTGCGGTACATCCGGACGCCCGGCGCGCCGAACGGATCGGCCACGAACCGGCCGGCGGTGCGGCCGGGCGCGTTGACGTAGCCCCGGCCGAGCAGGAACCCGGCTGCGTACAGCTCGCCGCCGGCGCCGATCGGCACCGGCTGCAGCCGTTCGTCGAGCACGTAGAGCTGGGTGTTGGGGTTCGGGCTGCCGATCGACGTGCCGATCCGCTGGGCCGAGTCGCGATAGACGACGTGGGAGACCCCGATCGTCGCTTCGGCCGGCCCGTAGCCGTGATACATCGTGGTGGCGACCTGGGCGCGGAACCGCTCGAACAGTTCGGGGGTGAGAACCTCGCCGCCGCACCACACGTGCCGGAGCCGGGCGAGTCGATCGGTGCCGCGGGCCAGCTCGAGCAGGGTGTCGAGCATCGAGCTGACCAGGTAGACGAAGGTGACGCCGGCGTCGTCGATGAGCTCGAGCAGGTACTCCGGGTCCCGTTCGCCGCCCGGCTCGGCCACCACGACGTAGCCGCCGGACAGCAGCGGCAGCAGCACCTCGTTGACCGAGATGTCGAACGACAACGGCGCCTTGAACAGGGCTGCGTCGCCGGGGCCGAAGTGCAACAGCTGTGCCGACTGCCATTGGATGCGTTGGCAGATCGCCTCGTGCCGGATCATCGCGCCCTTGGGCGTCCCGGTCGAACCGGAGGTGAAGATGATGTAGGCGAGCTGGTTGCCGCGAATCGTCACCTCGGGCGCGGTGACCGGCTGATCGTGATACGCCCAATCCGTCAGGTCGACCGGGATCGTCGCCGGATCGGTGCCGGTCGCGACCATCGACCACCGGGCGCCGGAATCAGCCAGGATGCGGTCGCGGCGCTGCGCCGGTAGCTGCGGATCGACCGGAACGAAGGCGCCGCCGGCGACCAGCACCGCGAGCAGACCGACGACCATCTCCGGCGAACGCGGTAGCGAGATCGCCACGACGTCCTCGGGGCCGACCCCGAGCGCGCGGCAGTGCCGGGCCAGCTGGTTCACCCGGGCGCTCAGCTCGGCGTAGGTCAGCCGCAGGTCACCTGCCTGCACGGCCAGCGCGTCCGGGGTCCGGGCCGACTGTGCGGCGAACAGGTGCGGGACCGTGGTCACGACCTCGGGCACGCTCGGATCGTTCCAGCGGCGCAGCCATGCCAGCAGCTCGTCGATATCCATCATCGCGGTCATGGGTGACGCCTCCGATCCCAGATGAACTGCAGAACAAAGGAAGCGCCGTCGTTCGAGGCGGCTTCCGGCCACGCCCGAGGCGGCCGGGCAGATGCCGACCGGCCGCCTCGGCGACGTGGGTGGAGCGAATCAGCTGTTCGACAGGTCCTCGACGGGTGTGGCGGGGTTGCCGTCGAGGGCATTGGCCAGCTGGGGCACGACCCGATCGGTCGCATAGAGCAGGGCCTGCGGGCCGCCGTAGGCAAGCGCCCCGGAGAGTGCGGATTCGTTGCCGGCGTACAGCGTCCGGTCCTCGGTGACGACCGGCAGACGCGCGAACAGCTCGTTGCCGAGCATCTGCTGCTTGGTCCGGCCGTTCACGAACAGCACGTCCCGGTTGAGCACGTCCAACCGTTCTTGGCTGATGTCGCCGACCTCCGGCTGGGCGGCGAAGCCGAGCGCGTCGAACAACGCGCGCCGCGGATCGCCCGCAGCCAGCACATATTCGCCCTCGGTGCCGAAGTCTTCGACCAGCGTCTTACCGGCAAATTCGGGATTCGCGGCCTTGGCTGCATCGATCTTGCTCTGCACCTCGGCGACCAGCGCGGTCGCCTGGTCGGTGCGGCCGAGCGCCTTGCCGGTCGTCAGCGTCTGGACGTCCCAGGGGGTTTCCTCGTCGGGGTACTGGCCCGACTGGACGACGGTCGGCGCGATCTCCGAGAGGCGGTCGTAGGTCTTCTTGTCGATGGTCTCGTAGATCGCGAGGATCAGATCCGGCTTGCGTTGGGCGATCTCCTCGAAGTTGATCTCGTCGCCGGACATGGTCGGCAGATCTTTACCGCCGAGGGCTGCTTGTACCCAGGGGAAGCTAGAGTAATTTTCGTACCACGATCGGGTCGCGACGGGCACGACGCCGAGCGCGAGCGCAAAGTCTTGATCGTTCCAACCCACCGTCACCACGCTGGTCGGCTCCGCGTCGACGGTGGTCGACCCGAACTTGTGGTCGATCGTCACGGGGAAGGCGCCACCCGCCGAACTGTCCGACGTGTCGGTCGAGTCGCTGGAACTGCTGCAGCCGACGAGCACGCCCAGCGAGACGAGACCGACGGCCAGGGCCGCGAGCCAACGTCGTGGGCGAGTCCGTCGGCGGTCGCCGGTAGTTGATCTGATCATGAGTCCTCACCTGATCGAGTTAGGTTATGATTACCTAAATATAACGTGAAGATGGAAAGAGGTTGGTGCGCGATGCATGATTCGCCCAGCTCTGGACATGTAAAAGTCGTTTCCGTGGGCCGGCTCGGCTCGAACATCGTCCGCGTTCAGTTCGCCGGCGATTCGCTCTGTGCGCGGTTCTCGCTGGGCAGAGCGGACGAAGCGGTCGGCGTCTATTTCTCGCCGAATGGCGATTTCTGGTCGACGGACGTGGATCTTTCGATCGGCCGGAACTACACGATTCGGCAGGTGGATCCGATTTCGGATCGGCTGACGATCGATTTCATGCTGCACGAAGGGGGTGTCGGGGCGACCTGGGCGCGCTCGGCGGTGCCCGGAATGCGGCTGTTCTTCACCAATCCGCGGGCCTGGTATTCCCCGCCGCCGGACGCCGAATGGCAATTGCTGGCGGCCGATCTGGCCGGCATTCCGGCGTTGTCCCGGATTGTCGAAGAGCTTGCTCCCGGCGCCCGGGCGCATGCCGTCCTGGAGGTGCTCGACCCGGCGGACATCCCGGTCCTGGAGACGGCCGGCCGGGTGTCGGTGCAGGCGTTGGTCGGCACGGGTAACGGCGCGGCGGCCAGCGAGTTGGTGGCCGCGGTGCGCCGGCATGCCTTATCCGACGGGCCGGGCTACGCCTGGTTCGCCGGCGAGGCGGCGGTGTGCCGGGAGATGCGCAAGTACTTCCGGCGGGAACGCGGCTGGTCCAACGATCGGCTCGACGTCATCGGCTACTGGCGCGCCGACGCCGACGCGTGGAATGCCCGCTACTCCGCGGTGAGCGAGTCCGTCGAGGCGCTGTGGCAGAACGTGCTCGACTGCGGTGGCACCGAGCGGGAAGCCGACGAGATCTACGACGAGGCCCTGGAACGCGCCGGTTTGTGACCCCTGCGCAATACTGCACCGCATGGCTGCTGTGACCTACGACGGGGCGACCCGGCTGTTTCCCGGTTCGTCGACACCCGCCGTCGATCAGTTGGACCTGCAGATCGGCGACGGGGAGTTCCTGGTGCTGGTCGGCCCGTCCGGGTGTGGCAAGTCGACGTCGCTGCGCATGCTGGCGGGGTTGGAAGAGGTCGACGACGGCCGGATTCTGATCGGTAGTCGGGACGTGACCGATGCCGAACCGAAGGATCGCGACATCGCGATGGTGTTCCAGAACTACGCGCTCTACCCGCACATGACCGTCGCGGAAAACATGGGTTTTGCGCTGAAGCTGGCCAAGGTGGACAAGACCGAGCGGGATCGCCGGGTCCGGGAGGCGGCCCGGCTGCTGGATCTCGAGGCGTATCTGGATCGCAAGCCCAAGGCGCTTTCCGGCGGTCAGCGGCAGCGGGTCGCGATGGGCCGTGCGATCGTCCGGCAACCGCAGGTGTTCCTGATGGACGAGCCGCTGTCCAATCTGGACGCCAAGCTGCGGGTGCAGACCCGGACCCAGATCGCGCAGCTGCAGCGCCGACTCGCCACCACCACCGTCTATGTCACGCACGACCAGGTCGAGGCGATGACGATGGGCGACCGGGTGGCGGTGCTGCAGGACGGGGTGTTGCAGCAGTGCGATACCCCGGGCGACCTCTACCGGAATCCGGTGAACATGTTCGTCGCCGGATTCATGGGCTCGCCCGCGATGAACCTGTTCGAGCTGCCGATCGGCAACGACACCGTGTCGTTGGGCGGCGCGGCGATTCCGGTGCCGCGGGCGGTGGTGGCCGAGTGTGGGCACCAGGTCATGGTCGGCATCCGGCCGGAACATTTCGAGGTCGGCGCGGGCATCGAGATGGAGGTCGATGTCGTCGAGGAGCTCGGTTCGGACGCCTACGGCTACGGCCGGGCCGCGATCACCGGCGGCGAGACCCCGATCTGCGCCCGGGTGGACTGGCGTCGGCCGCCGGCTCGCGGCGATCGGATCCGGCTCGCCGTGGAGCCGGCGCACGTGCACTTTTTCGGTCCCGACGGCCGACGGATCGGTTGACCCCGTGGGATCGTCGACCCTGGCATAGTCGTCAAGGTGAGCGCGCGCGACCGCACCGGGTCTGATCCGAACGAGCCGGACATGGGGGTGGTATCGCAGGTTCATGCGTTGGATGTCGCGCTCTTCCAGGCGATCGCGCAGACCGAAAGCCCGGCTCTGGATCGGGTGATGCCGCTGCTGACCAACGCGGCCGACTACTCGAAGCTGTGGGTCGGGATTGCGCTCGCCATGCAGAACTCGGGCAGTCGGCGGACCCGCCGCGCGGCGACCCGTGGCCTGATCACCCTCGGCATCACCAGTTTCGCGGCAAATCAGGTGACCAAGCGAATGTCCAACCGGAAACGGCCGGAGCTGTTGCCGGTGCCGCTCGCGCGGCGTTCCAAGCGGCTGCCGTCGTCGTCGTCGTTCCCGTCCGGTCATGCCGCGACCGCAGCCGCGTTCGCCGCCGCCGTCGGTCTGGAAAGTCCGGCGATCGGTTTTGCGCTCAGCGCGCTGGCCGGAGCGGTCGGCTTCTCCCGGATCGCCACCGGCGCGCACTATCCGTCCGATGTGATCGCCGGGTTCGCCCTCGGCGCCGGGATCGCGACGCTCGGTGGCCGGCTGGTGCCCCCGGTGGAACCGATTCCGCCGAATCGGTCCGAGCCGATGCCGATCCCGCAGCCGCCCCGGCCCCGTGGCCAAGGGGTGGTGTTGGTGATCAACCCGCGCTCCGGCGGCGGCCGGGGTACCCGGATTCTCGCCGAGGTACGGGTCGCACTGCCCGACGCCGAGATCATCGAACTGGCACCGGATGCCGATCTCGTGGCCGTGCTGGATGCGGCTGCGCAACGGGCGCAGGTCCTCGGCGTCGGCGGCGGGGACGGCACGGTCGGTGCGGCCGCACAAGCGGCGATGCGGCACGACATACCGCTGGCGGTGTTCCCGGCCGGCACGTTCAACCACTTCGCCGGCGACCTGGGGCTCGGGTCGGTGGCTCAGGTGGTGCGTGCGTTGGCCGACGGCAACGCGGGTCGGGTCGACGTCGCCTACCTGAACGATCAGCCCTTCCTGAACACGGCGAGCGCCGGGGCCTACCCGGAGTTCGTCCGGATCCGGGAGCGCTACGAGCGGCGGATCGGCAAGTTCCCGGCCGCTGCGGTGGCCGCGTTCCTGATCGCGCGGACCGCCCCGACCTCCCGGGTCCGCTACGACGACAAGGAAATCGAGCTGCAGGGCATGTTCGTCGGCAACTCGGTGTACGAGCCGCGCGGGTTCGCGCCGGCGATCCGGACCCGAATGGACGACGGACTGGTCGATGTGCGGCTGCTCGAAGCGGCCTCGGGCCTGCGGGGCATCGGGTTCCTCTTCGCGGTGGCGACCGGCCGGATCGCGCACAATCGCCGCTACCACGAGCTGGACGTGCCTCGGTTCGAGATGGACATCCTGGACGGCGCGGTGCCGGTCGCCCGGGACGGCGAGCTGGGTGAGATCACCGACCGGATCGAGATCCGGGTCGACTACCGGGCACTCACCGTCTATCGCCCGCCGGGGTTCGCCGACTGACTCGGCGTGTGCCGACCGACGCGGCCGGCTCGCCGGATGATCAGGACCGAGAGAGCGGTCCAGGCGAGCCCCAGGCCTACCCCGGCGAGCACGTCGGACAGGTGATGCACGGCCAGCGCCAGCCGGGCGAAGCACACCAGGCCGACCACGAGCGCAGCCGCTGCGCCGGCCGCCCATCGTCCCCGACGCGACAATCGGGGCCACAGCCAGAACAGGCTGCCGACCGCCGCGACGGTGACGCCGAACGCGTGTGCGGACGGGTACGACGAACTGAATGCCGAGACCGCCGCCGGTCCGGGTCGCGATCGGTCGGCCAGCAGCTTCGCGCCTTGGGCGACGAATCCACCGAGCAGGACCCCCAGGACGGCGAACTGCGCCGGCGGCGGGAATTGCCGACGGCGCAGTGCGAGGAGCAGCACGCCGACGGCGACCACGCGCCACATGGTCGGCCCGAGCACCAGGCTGATCGCCTCGAAGGTATGGGTCCAGGCCGAATCCGGGACGGCGTGCGGCGCCAGCCGGCGTAGTACCGCGTCGTCGGCGTCGAGTTCCGGCCGGAATCCGGCGCGGTAACCCCACCACAAGGCGAGGTAGGCGAGCGCGCCCAGCGCGCCGGCCCACAGCAGCGGCCGGAGGTCGCGGGAATCGTCCGGTGCGGCCAGCATCGTTCTCCTCACCCGGCGAGCTGCCGGCGATCGCGCGATCATGAATAGGCCGGAATGTCGGCCCGGGAGCGACGGTACGGCTAGACTGGACCGAGTGGGGGAACCTCAAGCGATCCTCGTCCCGCTGAACCGGTCTGCCATTTTCTTGGTGGTCACCGTGCACGAAGGTGGTGAGGACGGGGTTCGGGACCTGCTCGCCGACGTCACCGGGCTGACCCGCTCGGTCGGTTTCCGGGTTCCGGCAGACCGGCTGACCTGCGTCACATCGATCGGTTCGGCTGCGTGGGACCGGCTGTTCGGCGGCCCCCGGCCGGCCGCGCTGCACCCGTTCGAGGAGCTGCGCGGCGATCGGCATTGTGCCCCGGCCACGCCGGGTGACCTGTTGTTCCATCTCACCGCCGCAACCACCGCAGCGTGCTTCGAGCTGGCCGGCAAGCTCGTCGAGAGGCTGTCGGGATTCGCCGAGATCGTGGATCACACCGTCGGATTCGGTTATTTCGAGCAGCGGGATCTGCTCGGTTTCGTGGACGGCACGGAGAACCCGACCGGCGCGGCCGCGTACTCGGCGGCGTTGGTCGGCGCGGAGGATCCCGATTTCGCCGGCGGGAGCTACGTGATCGTGCAGAAGTACCTGCATGCGATGGCGGACTGGCGGGCGCTGTCGGTCGGCGAACAGGAGCGGGTGATCGGCCGGACCAAGCTGGACGACTTCGAGCTTGCCGACCAGGCGCCGGACTCGCACGTCGCGATGAACAGCCTGACCGACGCCGCCGGGGTGGCCCGCCAGATTCTGCGCGCGAACATGCCGTTCGGTGACGTCGCGACCGGCGAGTACGGCACCTATTACATCGCTTACGCGGCGGATCCGGACGTGACCGAGACGATGTTGCGGCGGATGTTCCTCGGCACGGACGGCGCCGCGGCGGGACACGACCGGATTCTGGACTTCTCGACCGCGGTCACCGGCACGCTGTTCTTCACCCCGCCGGTGGAGTTTCTCGACAACCCGCCCCCGCCGGCCGACGTCGTACCGGCCCCGAGCGCGCCGGCCCGAGTGGCCGACGGATCACTCGGGATCGGCAGCCTCAGATAGGAGTTCACGTGAACAATCTGCATCGCGAACTGGCCCCGATCACCGCACCGGCCTGGGCGGCGATCGAAGAGGAAGCCACTCGGACGTTCCGGCGCAACATCGCCGGGCGGCGGGTGGTCGACGTGTCCGGTCCGCACGGCACCGAGTACTCGGCGGTCGGTCTCGGTCGGACCGAGGAGATCACCTCGCCGGCGCGCGGGGTGCAGTCGCGACTGCGTCGGGTGGCGCCACTGGTCGAGCTGCGGGTGCCGTTCAGCTTGTCCCGGCGTGAGCTCGACGACGTGCAGCGGGGTGCCAAGGACCCGGATCTCGATCCGCTCAAGGAAGCCGCGCAGAATATCGCGTTCGCCGAGGATCAGGCGATTTTCGAGGGGTTTCAGGCGGCCGGCATCCGCGGCATGCGCGCGACGTCGACGAACGACGAAGTGTCCATGCCGACCGACATCGCGCAGGTGCCGGACGCGATCGCGCGGGCGCTCAGCACGCTGCGGCTGGCCGGGGTCGGCGGGCATTATGCGTTGTTGCTGGGTGCCGATTACTACACGTTGATCACCGAGAGCTCGGTATACGGGTACCCGCTCCGGGATCGGATCGCTCGTCAGCTGGACGGCGACATCGTCTGGGCCCCCGCGATCCGCGGCGCGTTCCTGGTCTCGACCCGCGGCGGTGACTTCGATCTGCAGCTGGGCCAGGACCTCTCGATCGGCTATCTGTCGCACGACGCGGATACGGTGCAGCTGTACTTCCAGGAATCGCTGACCTTCCTGGTGTACACCCCGGAGGCGTCGGTCGCGCTGTCGGCGGTCTGACCGGGGGCGCCGACGATCAGCCCAGCCGCACGCCGCACTGCAGGTAGGTGGTTCGGAGCAGAAATGCGGCTTCGGCCCCGATCACCTCGTCCACCAGCTCCAGCTGGCGGCCGCAGAACTCGGGTCCGTGCGCGGCGTGTGTAGCCGGTGCCGAGTCCAGGTGGTGGGTCAGTTCGTGCAGTACCACCAGCTCGCGCAGCGCCCACCGCGCGGCTCGGCCCTGTTCCGGTAGGGCCAGGGTCGAGGTGTCGGGTTCGTAGTGGGCGGCGCGATGTCCGGCCCGGGCGCGCACCCGGACCGCGATCGCGGCGCGAGGCCAGCGCGCGCCGACCCAGGTGAGTGCGAGCAACCGGTCGGTGTAGTCCTGTACCGCAGCCACCGATCCGAACCGCCGTTCCACCGGCAGGGTCAGCCGGGTGCCGTAGGCCTCGATCGTGCGCCCGGGCACGGCGTCGGCGTGGTCGAAGAGCGTCCGGAGCAGCTGTTCGGCGTCGTACACCCGGCTGCGCTGGACGTCGCGGGGGCGCGCGGCCGGGCTTCGGCCCGGGCTCATGCCTCGATGCTGCCGCGGGGTGCGCCGAACTGCGGCTCGGTGCCCAACCGCGCGTTGCGCCCGGCCCGGTCACCCGCCTGCCGCGCGGCCGGGGAGTAGCCGGTCGGCGCGTGTGCCCCGCGCCAGGCGCCACGGGCGGTGGAGTGACCGGTGTAGTAGTCGGTCAGCTCGACCTGCTTGTTCCGTAGGGCCAGCGCGGTCCCGGCCTCGGCCGGCCCGGTCAGCGCCGCGCGCTCGGCCTGCTGCTGCGCTTCCCCCAGCCGGATGCCGATCCGTTCGGCGTAGCCGAGCTGGAAGTTCAGTCGCGCGGTCACCCCGGCCAACGGCACCCGCTCGATCCGCCGGACCCGGCGGCGTCCCCGGGTCTCGGTGACCACCCGCTCCACCGTCTCGGATCGGTACACCCCCGACTTCAGGTAGCGGTCGCTGGCCGCGACCATCTGCCACAACAGGCTGGCGTACAGGGTCTCGCAGGTGTCGATATCGGTATCGAAGCCGTAGGCGAACACCAGCGTCGACGAGCGCGAGATATCGCACCGGACGTCGTTCGCCCGCGCGATCACCAGAAACAGCTGGACATAGGTGCGCAGACCCTTGCGCCCGGCCTCGCCGATCTCGATGATCCGCTGCGTCGGCTGCGGCCGCCGCTCCCGGTCGGCGACATGCGCCCGAGCGACCGCGAGATCGATCGACGCTTGGGTGGCGAGTCGCTGCGCCGCCGCCAGGAAGGTGGCGGCTTCGTACTCGTTGTCGGTGGATTCGGCCTGGCGCAGCAGACCACCGATTCGGGTGAGTGTCCGGTCCGATCCCATGCCGGCCAACCTACCGGCGGCGGCCGACACTAACCGGTGGCGCCTTCGGCGGCCGCGAGCTCGGCTTTCCAGGCCCGGAAGCCTTCTTCGGTGCGGCCGCGCCGCCAATATCCGGAAATCGAGACCTGCCGACGCGCCAGCTTGCGCTCCCGGAACAGGTAGGGCCGGATCTCGTGCATCACCTCGTGGGCTTCGCCGTGCACGAAAGCCTGTATCCGCCCGTCCGGCCAGTCCAGGTCGCGCACCGCGGCGGCGAGCTGCCCGTCGGTGCCGTCGCGGTGCAGGAACTGCACCACCACGCCGGCGGGTGTCGTCAACACGGGTTCGTGGTCGACCGAATCGACCAGGACGAGCAGTGCCCCGACCGCGTCCTCCGGCAGTGCGGCGGCTGCAGCGCTGATCGCCGGGATCGCCGATTCGTCACCGGCGAGCAGATGCCACGCTGCCGTCGGATCGGGTGCATATGCCCCGCCCGGCCCGTTGACCAGCACCGAATCCCCGACTTCGGCCGCGTGCGCCCAGGGTCCGGCGACTCCCGCGTCGCCGTGCACCACGAAATCGATCGCCATCGTGCCCGCCTCCACGTTCGGGAACAGCGCCGTATAGGTCCGCAGGGTCGGCATATCCGCGGGCGGCAGGGTGGCCCGCAAGGTCCGCAGGTCGATCGACCGCGGATCGTCCGCCCCGGGCAAGGGCACACCGGGCCGGGGAAACATCAGTTTGACGTAGCGGTCGGTGAACGCGCTGTCCGCGAACGCAGACAGGTCGGCACTGGTGAACCAGAGCCGGCGGAGCGTGGGGGTGATCGGCTGAGTGCCGGTGACGGTCAGCAACGTGGCCATGCGTTCCTCTCCGATCGCCACCAGTTAGGTGACCCTTAGCGGGTTGGATCGTGATCCCACCGTACCCCTTCGGCGGGCGCCGAGCTGCCGCTGAGTAGTGTCGCCGTCGATGTGCCCGCTCACGCCGAGGCCGGTCGGACGCCGCCGAGACGGCGGGTGCGTACGCAACGGAGCGGAACGAATGGAGCGGAGTAGCGAATGAAGCTGAGGTCTTCCCTGATTCCCAAGGCGGTGCTGGCCGCCGCGTCGGTGGCCCTGCTGACCGTCTCCGCATGCTCGTCCGACGACAGCTCGTCGTCGGCAGGTTCGACGACGGCAGGTTCGTCGGCCGGCTCGACCGGTGCGTCGGCGGCCGGCGATCGCGGCCCGATCACCTACGCCGAGGGCCAGGACACCACCGAGAACGGCGTGATCCGCCAGATCATCGACAAGTGGAACGCCGCCCACCCGAACGAGCAGGTCACGTTCAAGGAGCAGGCGGCCGACGCCGACGCCGCCCACGACGACTTCGTCCAGCATCTGCAGGCCAAGCAAGCCGACTACGACGTGCTCGGGATGGACGTGGTGTGGACCGCGGAGTTCGCGGCGAAGGGCTGGCTGCAGCCGCTCACCGACCAGTACGCGCTCGACACCACCGGGCTGATCACCCCGACGGTGGACAGCGCGACCTACAACGGCACGCTCTACGCGGCGCCCAAGAACACCAACGGCGGTCTGCTGTTCTATCGCAAGGACCTGGTGCCGGACCCGCCGAAGACCTGGTCCGACCTGATCGCGAAGTGCCCGATCGCCAAGCAGAACAACATCGGTTGCTACGCGGGACAGTTCGCCAACTACGAGGGCCTGACGGTGAACACCGCCGAAGCGGTGAACGCGCGCGGCGGCAGCTTCGTCGGTCCGGACGGCAAGACCCCGACCGTGGACAGCCCCGAGGCGCGGGCCGGGCTGCAGCAGCTGGTCGACGGGTTCAAGAGCGGTGACATCCCGGCCGATGCGATTACCTTCAAGGAGCAGGAGAGCCAGCAGGCGTTCGAAGACGGCAAGCTGCTGTTCCTGCGCAACTGGCCCTACGTCTACGGCACCGCGGCCAAGGACTCGTCGAAGGTGAAGGACAAGTACGCGGTGGCGCCGTTGCCGGGCGTGAACGGCATCGGGACCTCGTCGCTGGGTGGCTACAACCTCGGGATCAGCGCGTACTCCAAGCACAAGGACACGGCGCTGGACTTCGTGAAGTTCGTGACCGGTGAGGATGCGCAGCGGATCATCGGCGAGGGTCAGCTGCCGCCGGTGCGCGAGTCGTTGTACGCGGACCCGGCGCTGGTGTCGGTGATGCCGTACCTGCCGACCCTGAAGGAGTCGATCATGGCTGCGGTCCCGCGGCCGGTCTCCCCGTTCTACCGGGCGCTGTCCACTGCCGTGCACGACAACGCCTACGCTGCGTTGAAGGGGGAGAAGTCCGTCGACCAGGCGATCACGGACATGCAGAAGGGCATCGAGACAGCCGGCGCGAACTAGCCGGAGCCGGGGAGGGTCGAATGGCGGTGCGATACCGCGCAAAGACCGATTCGAATGTCGCGGCCGGGGGCAGTGCCCCCGGCCGCGGTGTGCGTCGGGGTCTGCGGACGAGGCATGCGTGGTTGCTGATCTCGCCGGTGCTGGTGGCGCTGGCGGCGGTGATCGGTTATCCGGTGTTGCGTGCGGTCTGGATGTCGTTCGAGCAGGACGCCGGCCTGGACCCGGCCACCGGCATGTTCGTCGAGGGCGGCTACGCCGGATTCGCCAATTACACGCACTGGTTGCTGCAACGCTGCACCTCCGGAACCGGGGCGCAGGTCGCCTGCCCGCCCGGCACGCTCGGGTCGCAGTTCTGGACCGCGGTCGGCACGACGCTCGCGCTCGCAGTGGTGACGGTGGCGTTGGAGGCGACGATCGGCATCTGGATGGCGATCGTGATGGGCCGTAGCTTCCGCGGCCGGGCGCTGCTGCGGGCCGCGGTGCTGATCCCGTGGGCGATCCCGACCGCGGTCACCGCCAAGCTCTGGTACTTCATGTTCGCCACCGACGGCGTGGTGAACCGGCTGCTCGGCACCCGGATCCTCTGGACTTCGGACGCCTGGCCGGCCCGGTCCGCGGTGATCGTCGCCGACGTGTGGAAGACCACCCCGTTCATGGCGTTGCTGATTCTGGCCGGTTTGCAGATGATTCCGGCGGACGTCTACGAGGCTGCCCGGGTGGACGGCGCCTCGGCATGGCAGCGATTCACCCAGATCACGCTGCCGCTGGTGAAGCCGGCGTTGCTGGTGGCGATCTTGTTCCGGACGATGGACGCACTGCGGATGTACGATCTGCCGGCCATCCTGATCGGCAGCAACGACGCCACCCGGACCGTGTCGATGCTGGTGGTGGACCAGACCCGGCAGGGCTTCAACAGCGCCTCGGCGTTGTCCACCCTCACCTTTCTGCTGATCTTCGCGGTGGCGTTCGTCCTGGTGAAGCTGCTCGGCGCCAACGCGGTCCGCACCCAGGAAGATCAGCGGCGGGGTAGCCGGTGATGGCGCATCGGGCGGACGGGGTGCGCGGGCGGGAGGGAGCCGGTGGCCGGCGCCGGTCCCGGTGGCCGGCGGTACGTGGTTATCTCGGCGTGGCGGCGATCCTGGTCTGGGGGCTGGCACCGTTCTACTGGATGGTGATCACGGCGCTGCGGGCCCCGGCGCACACGTTCGACATCACGCCCTGGCCGACCCATCCGACGTTGGAAAACTTCCGCAATGCGCTGTCCACCGAGAACGGCAACAATTTCGGCCGGGCACTGACCAACAGCCTGATCATCGGGGCCGGCACCACCGCGGCGGCGGTGCTGCTCGGCGTCTTCGCCGCCTACGCGCTGGCCCGGATCGACTTCCGCGGCCGCTACCTGGTGGTCGGGCTGATCCTGGGCGCCTCGATGTTTCCGGTGGTAGCCCTGGTCACCCCGCTGTTCCAGCTGTTCACCGAGCTGGACTGGATCGGCCACTACCAGGCTCTGATCATCCCGAACATCTCGTTCGTGTTGCCGCTGACCGTGTACACGCTCACCTCGTTCTTCGGTGAGCTGCCCTGGGAGTTGGAGGAAGCCGCTCGGATCGACGGGGCGAGTCGGGCGCAGGCGTTCCGGCTCGTGCTCCTGCCGCTGGCTGCGCCGGCCTTGTTCACCACCGCGATCCTCGGCTTCATCGCCGCGGTGAACGAGTATCTGCTGGCCAACCTGCTCTCCAGCGACAAGACCGAGCCGGTCACGGTGGCGATCTCCCGGTTCACCGGCAACGATCCGCACGTCGTGCCGTACGCGGCGATCATGGCGGCCGGGACCATCGTGACCGTGCCGCTGGTGATCATGGTGTTGCTGTTCCAGCGCCGGATCATCTCCGGGCTGACCGCGGGTGGGGTGAAGTCGTGAGCGTCGGCGGTGGTGGCCACCCGATCGCGCGCCGGCAGCGGCTCGAGGTGCTGATCGGGATCCTCGCGTTTTTCACCCTGCCGGCGCTGGTCGCCGCGGTCGCGGAACTGTTCCGGGAGCCGCCCGGGGTGGTTCCGGCATCGGTGCTGGCCGGCGTCCTTGCGCTGCTCGGTTTGGCGGTTGCCGCGCGCCGGCGCAGCAACTGACCGATCCGAGCGGCCCCACCCCGTAGCATCGGTGGGGATGCTGGGGATGGTGGGGCGAAAGAGTCCAGGTGCGACCCGGCGGCCGCGCCGGTCGGCGCTGCTCCTGGCGTTGTCCCTCGCGCTTGCCGCGGTGCTGCTCCTGCCCGTGCTCGGGTTCGCCCTCGCCTACCTCGCGGTGTCCATCCCGCAGCCCGCCGAGGTCCGCGTCGGTCGGCAGGCGACGATCTTCGCCGCCGACGGGGCCACCCCGTTGGTCACGGTGTATCCGGCGGAGGGCAGTCGGGTGGAGGTGCCGCTGGCGGCCGTCCCCCAGGTGGTCCGGGACGCCGTGCTGGCCGCCGAGGATCGTGACTTTGCGACCAATCCGGGCTTCTCGGTGTCCGGCCTGATGCGTGCCGCGCGGGACAACCTCCTCGATCGCGACGACGCAGGCGGCGGCTCGACGATCACGCAGCAATACGTGAAGAACGCGTTCCTCTCGTCCGAGCGCACTCTCGTGCGCAAGTCCACCGAACTGGTGATTGCCACCAAGATGGCCCGGACCTGGAGCAAGGACGACATCCTCGCGGCCTATCTGAACACCATCTATTACGGGCGCGGCGCGTACGGGATCGCCGCCGCCGCCCGGGCCTACTTCGGCAAGCCGGTCGACCAACTCGACCTCGCCGAGGGCGCGGTGCTGGCCGCATTGATCCGGACGCCGTCCGCGCTCGACCCGGACCGGCACCTCGACCAACTGCAGGCGCGGTGGGCGTACGTGCTGGACGGCATGGTGACGATGGGGGTGTTGGCCGAGGGGGCGCGGGCCGCAGTGGGATTTCCGCCGATCGTGCCGGCCGCACCGCTGGTCGACGACGTCGCTGCGCACCGGCCGGAAGGGCTGATCCGCACCCAGGTGCTGCGGGAACTGGCGGCGGCCGGGATCGACCAGACCGATATCGACACCCGGGGACTGTCGATCGTGACCACGATCGACGCCAAGACGCAGCAGGCCGCGCTGGACGCGGTGCACGGCCGACTTGCCGACCAGCCGCCGCAGCTGCGTGCCGCGGTCGTTGCGCTCGACCCGCGGACGGGCGGTGTGCGCGCCTACTACGGCGGCGAGGACGGCCTCGGCTTCGACCTGGCCGGAGCGGAGCTACAGGCAGGATCGTCGTTCAAGGTGTTCGCGCTGATCGCCGGTCTGGCCCAGGGCTACTCGCTGTCCGCCCGCTACGACAGTTCGCCGCTGACCGTGAACGGCATCACCGTGACGAACGTCGGCGGCGAGTCGTGTGGCTTCTGCAGTCTGGCCGAGGCGATGAAGCGGTCGCTGAACACCAGTTACTACCGGCTGATGCTGTCGTTGTGGGGTGGTCCCCAGGCGGTGGCGGACGCCGCCCACCTGGCCGGCATACCACGCTCGCTGCCCGGCATCGAGCACACCCTGAGCGAGGACGGCCGACCGCCGAACAACGGGATCGTGCTCGGGCAGTACCTGGTCCGGCCGATCGACCTGGCGTCGGCCTATGCGACGCTGGCCGCTTCGGGAATCTTCCGGCAGCCCTTCTTCGTCCAGAAGGTGACCACGAACTCGGGCAAGGTGCTGCTGGATCGAGCACCGGAATCGGGTGAGCGACGGTTGTCGGCGTCGGTCGCCGACACCGTGACCAAGGCGCTGATCCCGATCGCCGCGTACTCGGGCGGACACGGGCTGGCCGACGGGCGGCCGTCGGCCGCGAAGACCGGGACGACCGAACTCCCCGGCACCGGGCGGAACAAGGATGCCTGGATGATCGGCTACACCCCGTCGCTGGTCACCGCGGTCTGGGTCGGCACCGAGCAGCCGCAGGCGATCCGGACCAGCAGCGGGGCCGATATCTACGGGTCCGGACTACCGGCCGATATCTGGCAGCAGACGATGAACGCGGCGCTCGCCGGTTCCCCGCACGAGCCGTTTCCGCCGGGCCGGACGGACCCACCGGACTCGTTGTTCAGCGATCCGGGACCGGGTTCGGCGCGCCCGCCCGCAGCGGGAAGCCGAGACCTGGTCATCACGCCGCCACCGGGTACCCCGCCGCCGGTCATCGATTGGCCCGCCCCGCGTTGACCCGGTCGGGGACGCGAGCTGCATGACATACCGACCGGCATGATTAAGTAGCCGAGGGGCCTGCAGATCGACGGATAACGCATGGAACCGGGAATGAAGAACGGAAGTCGGGGAGTCGATGAATTTCAAGATCGTCGCGCGCCGGGAAATCCTGGTGGCCGGTACGGTGCTGCGGAGCCCGGCACTCGCCGTCGAGGGGCCGCGCCGGCTGAAGGTAACGCAGGCGTGGGAGCGGATGTTCGCCCGTACCCTGCCCGGTCCACCGGCGACCGCGTACGTCGACTTTGCCGGCGAGCTGAACTCCTATATGACCCATATCGTGGGGTACCGCTGCCGAACGCTCGGCGATCTGTTGCCCGGCGATGTGCTGGCCCGCCTGCCCGCGGGCCGGTACGCACACTTCGTGTGCCGGGGGGACGAGCTGTCGGTCGTCGTACCCGAGCTGTGGCGGGCGGTGTGGGATGCTGAGGCGGAGGGGCGCATCGTGCGGGGCTACACCGGGGATTTCGAGCGATACCCCGACGTGCGTACCGCCGAGGCCTTTGTGGCGTTGGCCGGCGAGCGGGAGGATGAGTGAGCTTCGAGATCGTCACGCTCACCGAACGACTGGTCGCCGGCCTGACCATTCCGCTCGCCGGCGCGGAAGTGGCCCGCCGGGACCTCGACCTGATCACCTTCACCTGGGACCGCTACCTCGTCCGGGACCGACCCGGCGTGCGAGCGGCAGCCTACGTCGCCCAGGACGGGCGCTGTGCCGCGGTGCTCGGCTACGAGGCGGAGCACATCGAGGATGTGCTGCCGGGTGACGTGGTCACCCGGATTCCGGCCGGACCGTACGCCAAGTTCGCGGTCGCCGGCAAGCCCTACGACCTCACCCGTACCGCCTGGGCCGAGATCGTGCAGGCGGAGAACACGGGTGAGATCCGGCGCAGCTACACCGCCGATCTGGAACGCTGTCCCGGACTCGACCTCGGTGGAGGTTTTCGTCGCGTTGGCGCCGTGATCGGTCCGGCCGGCGTGGGTCAGGCCTCGATGATGAACGCTTCCAGCTCTGTGCGCGCCCGATCGTCGGGCATCTGCACCGGCGGGGATTTCATCAGATATGCCGAGGCCGGATAGACCGGGCCACCGATGCCGCGGTCGCGGGCGATCTTGGCAGCGCGGACCGCGTCGATGATGATCCCGGCCGAGTTCGGCGAATCCCACACCTCGAGCTTGTACTCCAGGTTCAGCGGCACGTCGCCGAACGCCCGGCCCTCCAGCCGGACGTAGGCCCACTTCCGGTCGTCCAGCCAGCCCACATGGTCCGACGGTCCGATGTGCACGTCGCCCGAGCCGAGTTCGCGCTGCAGGTTGGAGGTGACCGCCTGGGTCTTGGAGATCTTCTTCGATTCCAGCCGCTCCCGCTCCAGCATGTTCTTGAAGTCCATGTTGCCGCCGACGTTCAGCTGCATCGTGCGGTCGAGCTGCACGCCGCGATCCTCGAACAGCTTGGCCAGCACCCGGTGCGTAATCGTCGCTCCGACCTGCGATTTGATGTCGTCGCCGACGATCGGCACGCCCGCCGCGGTGAACTTTGCCGCCCACTCCGGATCACTCGCGATGAACACCGGCAGCGCGTTGACGAAAGCGACCCCGGCGTCGATCGCGCACTGGGCATAGAACTTGTCCGCTTCCTCGGAGCCGACCGGCAGGTAGGACACCAGCACGTCCGCGCCGGATTCGCGCAGGGCCTGCACCACATCCACCGGCTCGGCGTCGGACAGCTCGATCGTCTGGGCGTAGTACTTGCCGATGCCGTCCAGCGTCGGACCGCGCTGCACGATCACGTTGCTCGGCGGCACATCGGAAATCTTGATGGTGTTGTTCTCGGAGGCGAAGATGGCTTCCGACAGGTCGAAACCGACCTTCTTGGCGTCGACATCGAACGCCGCCACGAACTTCACGTCGCGCACGTGGTACTGCCCGAACTTGACGTGCATGAGACCCGGCACGGTGGCCGATTCATCCGCGTCGCGGTAGTACTGCACGCCCTGTACCAGGGAGGATGCGCAGTTTCCCACGCCAACGATGGCCACCCGTACGTCGGTGTCGGTGGCGGGCTGTCGGATGTCAGTCACGGCCGGGTTCTCCTTTTTCTCTTCCCAAAGCTTTCGATGATTGTTCGGCAGCGATCAGCTCGTTGAGCCAGCGAACCTCGCGTTCGCTCGACTCCAGTCCGAGCTGGTGTAGCTGCCGGGTGTAGCGGTCGAGTGAACCGCTCGCCCGGGTGATCGCCTCCCGAAGCCCCTCGCGGCGCTCCTCGACCTGCCGCCGGCGACCTTCCAGAATCCGCATCCGCGCTTCGGCGGGGGTGCGGCTGAAGAACGCCAGGTGGACGCCGAACCCGTCGTCGGTGTAATTCTGCGGGCCGGTGTCGGCGACCAGTTCGGCGAAGCGCTGCTTCCCGAGAGGGGTCAGTTGATACACCCGACGGGCCCGGCGCACCGTGCCGACCGGAACCTCCTCGTCGATCAGCCCATCCGCCTGCATGCGACGCAGCGTCGGATAGAGCGAACCGTATGAGAAAGCGCGGAACGCACCGAGCAACCCGGTCAGCCGTTTGCGCAGTTCGTAGCCGTGCATCGGCGCCTCGAGCAACAGCCCGAGAATCGCAAGTTCGAGCACGACGTTCACCTCCGCCCGAATCCGCGGGCCTGCTCGGACAATCAACCGTGACCTCAACCTAACAGGTCGATGCCGCGGACAACTATATCGCGGCGATATAGCTACGCAAGTCTTGCCCGGGCGTCGGCCGATCGACGTACGCTTGACCCGTGCGAACTCAGCGGCAGGTGGTCGACTACGCGCTTCGGCGTCGGTCGCTGTTGGCGTCGGTGCACGCCGGCCGGACCGCGGTCGCCGAGGTCTGCGACGCAGATCCGTACTTGTTGCGAGCGGCGAAGTTCCACGGCCGGTCGACCGAGGTGATCTGCCCCATCTGCCGTAAGGAGCAGCTGACCCAGGTCTCCTGGGTCTACGGCGAACGGCTGGGGCCCGCGTCCGGATCTGCCCGCACGCCGGAGGAGCTGGCTAGACTCGCGGCTAGTCGAGAGGAATTCTCGGTCCACGTCGTCGAGGTATGCCGCTCCTGCAACTGGAATCATCTGGTGCAGTCCTACGTTCTCGGTATCGCGCCGCCGCCGCGGCGCACCCGCCGCCGGGAGTCGGGTCGGCGCACCGCAACCGAATAAGCATGCAACCCGAGACATCCGGACCGCAGCTGCGTGGACCATCGTCCGCGCGCTGCGCCGTCGGTCTCGAACCACGGGAGAAATGCCAGTGAGCTACCCCTACGACGGGCCACCGGCCGCGCCGCGATCCGGCGGCACCGGGCCCGGCCCGCGTACCGAGGTGATCGGACGGTCGTACCCGCCGGGCGGCGTCTACACCGGGCGACCGCCGGGCGGCGTGTACGGCTCGCCGCCGCCGCCTTCGGTCCCCCCACCGGCGTCCGGCGGGGGTTCGGGCGGCTCCGACGGACCGCGTGACGGCGACCAGCGCCGACGCCCGTGGCGGGCGCGCATCCTCACCGCGATCGCGATCTGCAGCTTGTTGCCGTTCGTCCTCTTCGTGATCGCCTACGTGTGGGTCGATGTGCCCAAACCGGGCGACATCCCGACCAACCAGGTCGCCACGATCACCGCTATCGACGGCAGCACGGTGATCAGCAAGGTGGTCCCGCCGGAAGGTAACCGGACCGACGTCACCATCGAGCAGGTGCCGGTGCCGGTCCGGCACGCCGTCCTGGCCGCCGAAGATCGCAATTTCTATTCCAACCCCGGCTTCTCGGTGACCGGCTTCGGCCGGGCACTGCGGGACAACTTGCTCGGCAAGGACACCGCGGGCGGCGGGTCGACGATCACCCAGCAGTACGTGAAGAACGCCTTGGTCGGCTCGGAGCGCACGCTCAGCCGCAAGATGCACGAGCTGGTGATCTCCTCCAAGATGGCGCGGGAATGGAGCAAGGACGACATCCTCGCGGCCTACCTGAACACCATCTACTTCGGCCGTGGCGCCTACGGCATCTCGGCCGCTGCCAAGGCGTACTTCAACAAGCCGGTGGAGCAGTTGACCGTGGCCGAGGGCGCGGTCCTGGCCGCCGTGGTCCAGCAGCCGACCCGGCTCGATCCGGAGACCAACCCGACCGGCGCGCAGACCCGGTGGAACTATGTGCTGGACGGCATGGTCGAACAAGGCTGGTTGACCCCGACCGAGCGAGCGAATACCCAGTTTCCCCTGGTTGTGCCGATGGCCTCGTTGGTCGACCCGAATCAGGACTCCGGTCCGGAGGGGTTGATCAAGGCCCGGGTATTGCAGGAGCTTTCCGATATCGGGATCAGCGAGAAGCAGCTCAACACCGAGGGCCTGAAAATCGTCACGACCATCGACGCGAAGGCCCAGGACGCGGCGGTCGCGGCGGTGGACAACAACATGCAGGGTGAGCCGCCGGAGTTGCGGACCGCGGTGGTGTCGATCGACCCGCGGACCGGCGGGGTGAAGGCCTATTACGGTGGTCGGGACGGCAAGGGTTACGACTTCGCCAACGCCGGCTTGCAGACCGGTTCGTCGTTCAAGGTGTTCGGCTTGGCCGCGAACCTGGCCGACGGCACGCCGCTGTCGAAGATGTACGACAGCTCGCCGCTGACCGTCAACGGGATCCAGATCAGCAATGTCGAGGGTGAATCCTGCGGCACCTGCACGATCGCGGAGGCACTCAAGCGTTCGTTGAACACCAGCTTCTACCGGATGATGATGCAGATGGGCGACGGCACCAACGGTCCGCAGTTGATCGCCGACATGGCGCACAAGCTGGGCATCCCGGTCGACATTCCCGGCGTGGGGCCGTCGCTGACCGAGCCGGGTGGGGCCGGTCCCAACTACGGCATCGTCCTCGGTCAGTACCAGTCCCGCCCGATCGACATGGCCTCCGCCTACGCCACCCTGGCGGCATCCGGGATGTACCACCCGCCGCACTTCGTGCAGCAGGTGACGAGTGCCGACGGCGTGGTGCTGTTCGATCGTGCGCCGACCCCGGGGGAGCAACGGGTGGACAAGGCGGTCGCCGACAACGTCACCTCGGCGATGCGGCCGATCGCCGGCTATTCGCGTGGTCACAACCTCGCGGGTGGACGCGGTTCGGCCGCCAAGACGGGGACCTCGCAGCTGGGTGATACCGGCGAGAACAAGGACGCCTGGATGGTCGGCTATACGCCGTCGCTCGCCACCGCGGTCTGGGTCGGCACCGAGCAGGGACTACCGCTACGCAACGTGTACGGCGGCCCGATCTACGGTTCCGGTCTGCCGTCGGACATCTGGAAGGCGACGATGGACGGGGCGCTGGACGGCACCGACAACGAGCCGTTCCCGGACCCGGAGCCGATCGCGGGTCAGGCCGGAGTGCCCGAGTACACGGCACCGTATGTGCCGCCGCGACAGACGCAGGCCCCGGTGCAGACCCAGCAACAGGCTCCCGCGATACAGCTGCCGCAGCTCCCGCAACAGCCGCCGGTGGTGATTACGCCGAGCCAGATCGAAATCCTGCCCGGGGTGACGATTCCGGTGCCCGGGGTAGCGCCCGCGGAGCAGCAGATCGAACCGCAGACCGGGCAGCCGGTCGAGCCCGCGGTAACCCAGCCGGAACCGCCGGCCGGGACCGGCCAACCGTCGAACGGTCAAGCGCCGAACGGTCAAGCGCCGTCGATACCCGGCCGAGATCAGGAGCCGTCGGTTCCGGTGGACGGCGAGATAGCCGGGGCGGAGCCGACGGTTCTTTCCCCGGGAGTGGTCACCGCGCCGGCGGGCAGAGATCCGCCGACCCGGCAGCCGGCCGGCCTGGTACCCCTCGGCTGACCCGACAACGGGCCGCCGCCGGCCGCTACCCGTCCCGGGTAACCTCGGACATCGTGTCGGAGACCAGCAGCGGTGGCCAGGACGTAGGAGAGGTATCGCCGGCCCCGCTGGCACCGGACCGACGATCGGCGACCTGGCGGGACCTGCCGAGTTGGACCGATTCGCTCGCGTCGCAGCTCTCCCGACTGGTCGGCGGGCCGATCGGCCGGCATGCACTGATCGGCCGGGCGCGGTTCTGGACGCCGGTGCGTGTCGTGTTGGCCATGGCGGTGGTGTTCCTGGCATTCGGCTGGTTCGGCAAGGCGGCATGTATCCAGCAGCATCCCGGCGATAACGGGCCGGCCTTGGACTGGAGCAACAACCGACAGTACGTGGCGATGTGTTACACCGACATCGTCCCGCTGTACGGGGCGGAGCGACTCAACGAAGGCGCGTTTCCGTACAAGGTTTCGTGGGTCGAGGATGGTTCGGCGGGCCTGCCGCAGGTGCGGTACATGGAGTATCCGGTGGTGGCCGGGCTCTACCAGTACGTGGTCATGCGGGCGGCGAAGGCCTGGGACGCGGTGCCGTGGCTGCCCGGTGCGCTGCAGGTGGCGATCTACTTCAATATGGCCGCGCTCGGTCTGGCGGCCGCGTGGTTGGTGACGGTGTGGGCGACGGCATTGTCCGCCGGCCGGCGGATCTGGGACAGCGCCACGTTGGCCTGTACCCCGCTGATCGCGGTCCACGGTTTCACCAACTTCGATCCGTTGGCGACGGCATTCGCGGCCGGCGGGATGCTTGCCTGGGCTCGACGCCGTCCGGCCTTGGCCGGGGTCCTGCTCGGCCTGGGCGCCGCAACCAAGCTTTATCCGTTGTTCTTGCTGCTGCCGCTGCTCGCGCTGTGTATCCGGGTGAGTCGATTGCGGGAGTGGGGCGTGGCGACGGCGACTGCGCTGGTGACCTGGCTGGCGGTCAATCTGCCGATCGCTGCGTTGTTCTGGAACGGCTGGCTGGAGTTCTTCCGGCTGAACACCGAACGGAACGCCGATCCCGACTCGATCTACAACGTGATCAAGTCGTTCACCGGGTGGCCCGGTTTCGACGGCGAGCTCGGCCAGGGCGAACCACCGGTGATCTTGAACATGGTCTCGCTGGCGTTGTTCGCCGCGGTGGCTGCAGGTGTCGGATACGTCGCGCTCACGGCGCCACGCCGACCGCGGTTCCCCCAGCTGTGCTTCCTGTTGATCGCCGGCTTTCTGTTGACCAACAAGGTGTGGAGCCCGCAATACTCGCTCTGGCTCACCCCGCTTGCCGTGCTGGCCTATCCGCATCGTCGGGTCTTGCTGACCTGGATGACCGTGGACGCGCTGGTCTGGGTGCCACGGATGTTCTTCTACCTGGGCGTCGACAACAAAGGCCTACCCGAGCAGTGGTTCACCGGTGCCGTGGTGCTGCGCGACATCGCCGTGCTGTCGCTGTGCGGGTTGATCCTCTACCGGATCTATCACCCGGACGGTGATCTGGTGCGTGCGGAAGGCGCCGACGACCCGGCAGGTGGGGTCCTCGACCATGCGCCGGACCGGTTCCCGAGCCGGCTGCCCAGCCGATTGCGCCCGCGGGCCGCGGCGGTCCCGGCGGCCGCGCCGCCACCGGAACCGGTGGTCAGCCGGGTCTGACGGGTTCGTCGGACCCCTCGACACACAGCAAACGGCCCGCTCCCGGTGTGGGAGCGGGCCGTTCGTGCTTCGAGCGGTGTTGCTGACTCAGCCGGCCGGCTGGGTGCTCGCCCACTTGGTGGTGCCGGGCGGCGCCTGGAGCGTCTGGATCAGGTCGATGCCGGCGACGACCAACGTCGGACCGCCGGCCACGATGGTGCCGATCACGCCGCCGAGGCCGGCGCCGGCCGCGATGCCGGGGATGCAGCCGACACCGAACAGCGGCAGGCCGAAGACACAACCGACGACCGCACCGATGATGGTGCCGACGAGGCCGCCGACCGAGGTCGCGATGCCGAGCTGAGTCAGGAAGGCGGACTGCGCCTTCTGATTCTCTTCCAGCGAGGCGACCGGCTTGACCATCAGATTCGACGTCGCCGTGATGGCCTGCTTGGGTACCTCAGGGGTGAGCTGGAGGGTCTTGTCATCCTTCATCACCGCGTGCAGCGGGATCTTGATGTCACCCAGGTTCACCGAAAGCGGCAGCTCGACAACGGCCTTGCCGCTCGAATCCTCGATCTCGTACGAGTCCTTCTTGACCTCGAAGCGGCCCTTGTCCAGGGTGGTGACGATCGACTGCTCGACCACCTTCATCTGGTAGCCGATGTCGTTCGAGGCCGGCGCGGGATCTGCGTAGGCGGTGGCAGAGCCGAGACCGATCGCGCTGACAACGAGCACCGCCGTGGCGGTCATCCTGCGAAGGTTCATCCGGAATAGTTTCCATTTCGTTCGAACAGTGCTGTCAGCCCCTGACGCCTAGGACGAACTCCTCACCCGAGAGCTTGTGCGCCAGGCCTCCCCAACCTGGAAAGCCGGGGACACGACAACTTGGACGGACTGAGCGTAGCCGAATCGTGACCCCTATGCGAGCTAATCGGAAGTCCGCCAGCACATTTGTATATCGATCACTCGACAAATCGGTGTGTTTTCAACTGTAACGTTTTTCGGATTGTGCCGCGCGCCAACCGCTGCCGGAGCGAAAAAAAGTACGGCGGCGGCCGGTGCTCGCGAAAAAAATCGCCACCGGCAGCCGCCGTAGATCAGTCCGGACAGGTCAGTTTCGTTTGCCCGGGGCCTTCGCGCCGGACTTGAAGCCGAGACCGCCCGGTTTGGCGGTCGGCATCGCAGCCTCGGCCGGCTCGTCGGGTATCGCGTCCGCCGCCGGAACCGCATCGTCGGTCACGGGCGCCGCTGCGACGGGAGCTGTCGCCGGTGTGCTCGGTGCTTTCGCTCCGGGTGCGTTGGCGCCGGGTGCTTTGGCGCCCGGTCGTTTCGCTGCGCCCTTCATCGCCAGGCCCTTGACCGGGGGTGCGGCCGGCGTGGACGTCTCGGCCGGCGCCGCTGCCGCCGGCTTGCCTGGTGCTTTCGCTCCGGGGGCTTTGGCGCCCGGCCGCTTTGCTGCGCCCTTCATCGCCAGGCCCTTGACCGGGGGTGCGGCCGGCGTGGACGTCTCGGCCGGCGCCGCTGCCGCCGGCTTGCCTGGTGCTTTGGCTCCGGGGGCTTTGGCACCGGGCCGCTTTGCTGCGCCCTTCATCGCCAGGCCCTTGACCGGCGCTGCCGGCTCGGCGGCCGCCGGCGCCGCCGGCGCCTTCGCTCCGGGTGCTTTGGCTCCGGGCCGCTTTGCTGCGCCCTTCATCGCCAGGCCCTTGCCGGCCGAGGCAGCTGCGACCGGGGCGGCTGCCGGCGCGGCGGGGGTGGGGTCGGGCTCGGCCACCGGTTCCGGTTCGGCTTTCGGCTTCGGCCGACTGATGATCTTCGGCGCGTGTTGCGGTAGCTCCGGTTCCCCCCGCTGCACCGCTTCCAGCAGCAACTGCGCGACGTCCTGGACGCCGATTCCCACCCCGGTGCCTTCGTCGGCCCGCTGGGTGAGTCCGTCGTCCACCATCACCTTGCAGAACGGGCAGCCGGTAGCGACCGTGCCGGCGCCGTCGGTGACCGAACCGGTCGCGCCGAGCGTGGATATCGCTTCGTCCACCCGGTCCAGGTTCACTCGCTTGCCGAGATGCTCTTCCATCCACATCCGGGCCCCGCCGGCGCCGCAGCAGAACGAGCGGTCTGCATGCCGCGGCATCTCGGTCTGCACCATGCCGGTCGCCGCGATCAACTCGCGCGGCGGCGCGTACACCTTGTTGTGCCGGCCCAGGTAACACGGATCGTGATAGGTGACCGTGGCGGCGCCGTCGGCCGGCTTCACCGGCACCAGCTTGCCGTCCCGGACCAGCCGGTTCAGCAGCTGAGTGTGGTGCACCACCTCGTACTTTGCGCCCAGCTGCGGGTATTCCCGACCGAGGGTGTTCAGGCAGTGCGGGCAGGTGGTGACGATCTTGCGGTTCGGTTCCGCCCGGCCTTCGAACACGTCATCGAGGGTGGCGATCGTCTGCTGCGCCAGTTGCTGGAACAAGAACTCGTTGCCCGCGCGTCGCGCCGAGTCGCCGGTGCAGCTCTCGCTCGTACCCAGCACGACGTAGTTCACATCGGCGCGGTAGAGCAGCTCGGCGGTCGCCTGCGCGGTTTTCTTCGCCTTGTCCTCGAACGCGCCGGCACAGCCGACGAAGTAGAGGTACTCGACCTCGTCGGCAAGATCACCTTCGTAGACCGGCACCTCGAACGGCAGGTCCTTGGCCCAATCCAGCCGGCCGGAGTTGTTCTGGCCCCACGGATTGCCCTTGTTTTCCAGGTTCTTGAACAGCACGCCGAGCTCGCCGGGGAACTCGGACTCCATCATGACCTGATAACGACGCATGTCGACGATGTGGTCGATGTGCTCGATGTCCACCGGGCACTGATTCACGCACGCACCGCAGGTGGTGCAGCTCCACAGCACGTCCGGGTCGATCACACCGCCCTGCTCGGCGGTGCCCACCAGGGGACGTAGTGCCTGCTCGGGACCGGAGCCGCCGACTCGCTCGAAACCGGACTCGGGCACGTGGTGCCCGGCCAACGGTTGCGCCGCGGACGAGTCGAACTCGGCCCCCTCGGGAACCGTTGCACCTTCGATCAGGTACGGCGCCTTGGCGAACATGTGATCGCGCAAGTTCATGATCACGAGCTTGGGGCTGAGCGGCTTGCCGGTGTTCCAAGCGGGGCACTGCGACTGGCAGCGGCCGCATTCGGTGCAGGTCGCGAAGTCGAGGAAGCCTTTCCAGGCGAAGTCGTCGATCTTGCCCCGGCCGAGTACCGCATCCTCCGGCGGGTCCTCGAAGTTCACCGGCTCGCCCTTGTCGACCACGGGGAGCAGCGGACCCAGCCCGTCGGGCAGCCGCTTGAACGCCACGTTGACCGGGGCCACGAAGATGTGCAAGTGCTTGGAGTGCAGCACGATCAGCAGGAAGATCAGCATCACGCCGATATGGGCGATCAGACCGACCCGATCCAGAACCTCGTTGGTGTGCTGGCCCAACGGCTCCAACAGCCGGCCGATCGCGTTGGAGAAGAACGCGCCGCTGTTGTCGAAGTGGTCGGCCGCCGCGGCCGCGCCGCGGAACACGAACATCGTCCACACGACGTTGAAGATCATGAACAGGATCAGCCAGGCGCCGCCGGTATGCGAGCCGTAGAAGCGGGACTTGCGCTGCTGCCGCTCCGGGGCCTGCTGAATACGCAGGATCGCGAACACGCCGAGCGAGATCGCGCAGGCGATCGCGATGAAGTCCTGCAGGAAACCGAGAATCGGTGCCAAGTGCACGCGCCGGAGCAGCGGGATCTCGAAGTGTTCGTCGAACAACGCGCCGTATGCTTCGAGATACACCGTGGCCATGATCAGGAAGGCCCACATCGTGAAGAAGTGCGCGATCCCGGGCACGGTCCATTTCAGTAGCTTGCGCTGTGCCGGGACCTCTTCGAGTTCGACGACCACCCGGGCGCCGACATCGTCGAATCTGACCGGGCGTAAAACCGCCTGGCCGGACGAGATCAGTCGGTAGAGCCACAGGATTCGCCGGCCGGCCAGCGCCAGGACGATGAGCGTTCCCGCCAATCCGATGATCAGCGTTATCAGCACCGGTACCTCCATGTGAACGCTGTACAAAAGCCAGAAGTTAAGTTACCGCCCGGCGATCTTCGACGGGGTGTGAGTATTGCCTTATCCGTCGGGTCGGGCCGCCGCGCGCTGTCGCCGCACCCGGCTGCCGTCCGGGTCGGAAAATCCCTGGACGGCGATGGCACCATAGTCCCGTGAGTCCACACAACCACCAGCAGCCACGCGCGCTCGAGCAGTCGACGAAGTTGCAGAACGTTGTCTACGAGATTCGCGGACCGGTACACGCGCACGCCGCCCGGCTCGAGGCCGAGGGGCATCGGATCCTCAAGCTGAATATCGGCAATCCAGCGCCGTTCGGCTTCGACGCGCCCGACGTGATCATGCGGGACATGATCGCCGCGCTGTCGTACTCGCAGGGTTACTCCGAATCCAAGGGGATTCTCTCGGCGCGCCGGGCGATCGTCACCCGGTACGAGCTGGTACCCGGTTTCCCGGAGCTGGACGTGGACGACGTCTACCTCGGCAACGGAGTGTCCGAGCTGATCACGATCACCATGCAGGCTTTGTTGAACAACGGCGACGAGGTGCTGATCCCGGCGCCGGACTATCCGCTGTGGACCGCGATGACCAGCTTGGCCGGCGGAACCCCGGTGCATTACCGGTGCGACGAAGAAAACGCCTGGCAGCCCGACATCGCCGATATCGAGGCGAAGATCACGCCGAAGACCAAGGCCTTGTTGGTGATCAACCCGAACAATCCGACCGGCGCGGTGTACTCGGCCGAAGTGCTGACCCAGTTGGTCGAGATCGCCCGTCGGCATCAGCTGCTGCTGTTGGCCGACGAGATCTACGACAAGATTCTCTACGACGATGCCAAACACATCGCGCTCGCGAGTATGGCGCCGGATCTGCTCTGCTTGACGTTCAACGGCCTGTCCAAGGCGTATCGGGTGGCCGGCTACCGCTCCGGCTGGCTGGCGATCACCGGGCCGAAAGATCATGCGTCGGGTTTCCTGGAGGGCGTCGACCTGCTGGCGTCGTCCCGGCTGTGTCCGAACGTGCCGGCGCAGCACGCCATCCAGGTGGCGCTCGGTGGGCATCAGTCGATCGAGGATCTGATTCTGCCGGGTGGCCGGCTGCTGGAGCAGCGCGACGTGGCCTGGTCGGCGCTGAACAAGATTCCCGGAGTTTCCTGTGTGAAGCCGATGGGTGCCCTGTACGCCTTCCCGCGGCTCGATCCCGAGGTGTACGAGATCCACGACGACGAAAAGCTCGTGCAAGATCTGTTGTTGCAGGAGAAGATTCTGGTGGTTCAGGGCACCGGTTTCAATTGGCCCGGTCACGACCACCTCCGGATCGTCACGTTGCCGTGGGCCCGCGATCTCGCCGTCGCGATCGAGCGGTTGGGGAACTTTCTGGCGAGCTACGTGCAGTAGCGTACCGCGCAGAAACCGGCATTCGTCTGAAACCTCACGGGAAAACGTACTCAGGTGGCACGATCGATCATCCCGCGCTACATTGATACTCGGCACTTCACGGTGCCGGTCTCGACCGCCTACCCCCCCTGGGCGGTCGCGATCGGGTGGCGGGGACATCCCCCCTGCTCTCCGCCACCCTCTTAAACTTTCCTCCGAAATGTCGGAGTTTTCCGGGTTGATGTCTGGTTTTCTTCGTGTTCTGCAGCCCGGCGGCCCGAACCTCGTCCGGCCGCGCTCTACCCTGGACCTGTGTCCGACCACTCCCGGGGTTCGGTGAACCGGCCAGCGCACGATCATGCGCATCACCACACGCACCACGGCCCGATCGCCATCGGCGATACCGCCAAACGAGTCGTCGTCGGGCTGTTGGTGCTGATCGGGCTGATCACCGTGATCGGCGCGATCGTGCTGTGGCCGCAGCGGCAGCAGGTCGACATCCCCCTCCCGTTCCAAGCGCAAGGCGGTGGCGCGGCTCATACCGAGTCCGGCCAGGTGGTGGAGCAGAGCCTGGGTGCCTGCGGTTCACCGTCGGCCGGGCAGGTCCTCGCCGGTTCGCCGGTGCCGCCGCCGAACAGCGCCTACCAATGTCAGCGCTCCCGGGTGGTGCTGGACTCGGGCCCGGAATCCGGTAGTTCGGTGTGGCTGGAGATCGCGCCCGGGCCCGGTCAGCCGGATCTTGCGGCCGGCGACCGGATTCGGCTGGTCCGGCAGACCGACCCGGCCGGTCGGGCGCTTTACGCGTTCGACGACTACTCCCGGGGCTGGGCGCTGTTGTGGATCGTGCTGGCCTTCGCCGTGGTCGTGATCCTGGTGGCGCGCGGTCGCGGATTCCGCGCGCTGCTCGGCCTGGGCTTCGCGTTGGGCGTCCTGGTGCTGTTCTTGTTGCCGGCGCTGCTGGACGGCAAACCGGCGATCCCGGTGGCGCTGGTCGGTGGCGCATTGATCCTTTACGCCGTGTTGTACCTGGCGCACGGGGTGAATCTGCGCACCAGCTCGGCGCTGCTCGGCACGTTGTCGTCGATGCTGCTCGCCGCCGGACTGTCGTGGCTGGCGATCGCGGCGACCCGGCTGACCGGCCTGTCCGAAGAACAGAACACCAATGTGCAGGTCTACCTGCAGCAGGTCAGCATCACCGGGCTCCTGCTCGCCGGATTCATCATCGGCTCCCTGGGCGTGCTCAACGACGTCACGATCACCCAGGCATCCGCCGCCTTCGAGTTCGCGGCGTTGAACGAGGCGGCCGGCCGCCGACAGATCTTCCGGTCGGCGATGCGGGTCGGGCGTGATCACATCGCGAGTACGGTCTACACCTTGGTGCTGGCTTACGCGGGCGGAGCGCTGCCGTTGTTGCTGTTGTTCAGCGTCGCCGGCCGATCGATCCGCGATGTGCTGACCGGGGATGCGATCGCCATCGAGATCGCCAGGTCCGCCGTCGGCGGTATCGCGCTGGCGCTGTCGGTGCCGCTGACCACGGCGATTGCGGTGCTGCTGGCCCGGCCGTTCGGTCAGCGGGCGGTATCCGCGCCGCGGGGCCGGCACGCGCGCTGATCCGCCCGGGTCGCCCGCCTACGCCGGCTCAGCCGCCGGTCAAGCCGGGAATCACCGGTAGTGGCGGCAGCGGCGGGAGGATCGGGCCGGAGGGCAGGGTCGGTATCACCACCGGCGGGAGACCGGGAATGCTGACGGTGTTCGGCCCCGGCTCGGGTTCCGGCGCGGACTGCGGAGCTGCCGGCGTCGCGGCTTCGGGGACGCTGTTCGCGGTCCGTAGGTCAGCGGTGACGACCGGGGCGGCCGGGGCAGCCGGTGGCGCGGTCGCGTCGGTCGCCGACTTGATCGGGGCAACCGCGTTGGACGGTTCCATCGTGGTGGTGCGGGGCGGAGTGGTCGGTACCACGCTGGTCGGTGCCTCCGCCGTCCCGGAGCCCCGCTCCAGCACTTGGCCGCCGTAGCCGAGCGCGAGTCCGATTGCGGCGACGGCGGCGAGCGCCCCGACGGCGAGGCCGGCGCTGCTCAGTTCGCGTCTGCTGCTGCCGGCCGACGGTGCGGTCGGTGCCGCAACCGGTGCACGTGGCGGCGGAGCCGGGGTGGCGCGGGTGGGCCGAGGCAGCGCTTGCGCCAGCAGTGTCGCGCCCCGGGCCGCGACCGTTTCCGGGCCTTCGGGGACCACGACCGCGGTGTTCAGCCATTTCCGCAGGACCCGGCTGATCAGCGGGATCCCCGCTCCGCCGCCGACCGCAAACACGGCCTGCACCTGCCGGCCCGAATGCATGATGACGTCCCGGGTGACTCGGGCCGACGTCTCGATCGCCAGCGTGATCAGCGCCTCGAAGTTCTCCCGCGACAACAGCACGACGCCGTCCTCCCAGGGCAACGCCACGGCGCTGGAGATCGACAGTTGCTCTTTCGCGTTGCGGCACAGATCGTCGAGGGCAGCCAGTGCGGTCGCGTCCAACGGATGGGTGGTCCGGCCGGCTGCGATCTGATGCTCGCGGATCAGCACGTCGAAGTAGTCGCCGCTGATCTCGCAGGTTCGTTCCGCGTACAGCACCTCGCGGGTATTGGCATCGATCACGCTGACCGACAGGCCGGACGCGCCGAGATCGTAGACGGCGACGGTATCCAGGCCGTCCAGTTCGCCGGCGGCCGCCAGGTACGCCACGATGGCCGAGATCTCCGGCACCAACTGGTAGTCGGCCAGTCGTTGCCGGTCCATCGCCGCGTTCAGCGCGCGTTCATGCTGCAGGCTGCGATAGGCGATCGCGGTGGTCGCTGCCGGCCGGTGGGTCGCCAGGTCGACGCCGACGGCCTCCGCGGTCAGTTCCTCGGCACGCTGCATCCCGACCGGGATCTCCTGCAGCTCGAACGACTCCGGCACCAGGCTGGAGATGCCCGGAAGCGGTCGAGCGAGGCGCACTGCTCCCGCGCCTACCGAAACTCCAAGCACCGAATTCATCAACGCCCATCTCGTCGTGGTCATCGACCGGATCACCCGAACCGGTGAGCGGTAAACCCGACCCGCATGTTCTCAATCTGAGACTAAACGGGTATCACCCGGTGTTCCAACCCCCATTTCGGGTTGCGTTTCCGCCAACAGCTCGACAATCGAAAAGCGCACTCTGCATTGATCTGTGGTGGGACGGCGCGTCGTAGGCAACTCGCCGCATCCGGCCCGACCCCTCCCGCGGTAAAGAATCGGCTGCGGGTCGATCTCGGCGAGATGCAGTACACGATCCGACGCCACAGACGTTATCACGGACACGCCGATGTGACTGGTTTCACATCATCGCAGACTGATATCGCGGTCCTGATGTCGGAACCGGATACGGTCGAGTCATGTGGCGACGGCGGCGATATCGGTACCTGGCGGTGGCGGTGGTCCCGGTGGCGATCACGGTTGCGCTGTGGCCGGTGTATGTCCGGCCGCAGGCCGACCCGCTCGCCCGAGCCGATGCGATCGTGGTGCTCGGCGGAGCGCACGACGGTAGGGAAGAACTCGGCCTGCAGCTGGCCGCGGCGGGCTGGGCGCCGCAGGTGGTCTTCTCCAATCCGTACGCCTACAGCTCGCTGATGAGCCGGATCTGTCATGGCGGCTACAGCTTCCGGGTCAGTTGTTTCCGTCCGGATCCGGGCACCACCCGAGGCGAGGGTCGGGAGATCGCCCGCCGGGCCGAACAGGAGGGCTGGCACCGGGTCATCGTCGTCACCTTCACCCCGCACGTGTCGCGGTCGCGCTACATCATCGGCCGCTGCTGGGACGGGGATATCACGATGGCCGCGGTGCCGTCCCGGCTGTCGCCGCAGGTCTGGGCGTTCAACTACATCTATCAGTCGTTCGGCTACGCCCGCGCGGTACTGGAGAAGTGTTGACCGCCGGCCGGGCGGGTTCGCCGGCGACCTGATTCAGTACGCGCCGGCCGGCCGGGTGACCGCACCCAGCGTCTTCTTGATGATCACCAGGTCCTGCAACATCGACCAGTTCTCCACATAGCTGAGATCCAGCCGAACCGATTCGTCCCAGTCCAGATCGGATCGCCCGCTGATCTGCCACAGTCCGGTCAGGCCGGGCTTGACCAGCATCCGGCGGCGAACCAAGCCGCTGTAGGCCTCGACCTCACGCCGTAGCGGTGGGCGTGGCCCGACCACGCTCATCTCGCCCCGCACGACGTTGAGGAACTGGGGTAACTCGTCCAGGCTGTACCGGCGCAGGATCCGGCCGACCGGCGTGATCCGGGGGTCGTTGCGCATCTTGAACAGTGGCCCGGCGCCTTCGTTCTGGTTGAGCAGCGCGGACAGGTGCCGGTCGGCGTCCTCGTACATGCTGCGGAACTTGATCATCTTGAACGGCTTGCCGTCCAGCCCGATCCGCTCCGACCGGTAGAAGATCGGGCCGCGACTCCCCAGCTTGACCGCGATCGCGGCGACGAGCATCACCGGCGCCACCGCGATCAATGCCGCGACCGCGAAGCAGAAGTCGAATGCCGTCTTGCTGAACGAGGTCGCCCGGCTGTACTGCGGCTTTTCCAGATGCAGCATCGGGGTGCCGTCGACCGGCCGGCTGGCCAGTCGCTGCAGCGCGACGTCCTCGACCCCCGGGGTGACGATCAGGTCCACGCCGAGCGATTCCAGATCCCACACCAGCTGCCGAATCCGGGACGGGTTGAGATAGTCGGTGGCGGTGACGGCGACGGTGTCTGCGCCGGTCTGCTCGATCGCGGCCAGGATGGACGTGTCGGTACCGACGATCGGTACCTGGTCGCCGGCGATGTCCATGTGCTCCTCGCCGTCGACCGCTCCGGCCGGGGTGCAGAGACCGACCACCCGGTACCCGGCCCGTCGGTCGCGGGCGAAGGCCGCGGCCATGGCACGGGCTGCGGACTCCCCGCCGACCACCAGCACCGGTGCCTGATACGCGCCGTTGGTCCGTTGCTCGACCGCGTGGCGGCGCCACAGGCCGCGGCCGAGCAGCAGGCCGGCCAGGCCGACCGGCAGGGCCACGGCCAGATAGCCGCGGGCGATGTCGACCTTGGCGATCAGGCTGACGATCGCGATCAGCCCGAACATCTGCAAGGTCGCCGAGACGATGCGCCGGTACTCCTCGATGCCGCCGACCACCCGTGCCGACCGGGAGTTCTGCAGCGAGAGAAAGCCCAGCCAGAGCGCGGCGAACAGGGCGGAGACGATGGTGTAGGAGACGCTTCGGGAGGTGCCGATCCGGGACAGGTCGGCGTCGCTGATGGCGCCGAAGCGAGCGAACTGGGCCAGCCCGACCGCCCCCAGCACCACCGCGACGTCGGTGAGCAACAACCGGCTGCCCAGGCGGGCCTGCCAGCGTTGTCGCACGGATCGCGCTGGTGCCGTGGTGCGCATCGCGCCGAGCGGATCCTCGTCTCGGACCTGAGATTTCACTCGGCGCACCACCCTTGTCGGAATCTGGTCGACAGCTTTCACGAAGCCGTCCAGGACCCGATACTAGGGCTCATTCCACGCATCCGGTAGTGGATAGAGAAGTGTTTCATACATTTGGTTTGTTCTTCTCGGACTAACCGACTTCGGGTGGAGTATAGGCAGGGCAGGCGCCTACTCCGCCAGTTCGAAATTCAGGTACGCCCGCGACGGCGTGGGGCCCCGTTGGCCTTGATACTTGGAGCCGGCTGCGGCACTGCCGTAGGGATGCTCGGCCGGACTGGAGAGCCGGATCAGGCAGAGTTGGCCGATCCGCATCCCCGGCCAGAGGGTGATCGGCAGATTGGCCACGTTGGACAGTTCCAGGGTGATGTGTCCGGCGAACCCCGGATCGATGAATCCGGCGGTGGAGTGGGTGAGCAGACCGAGCCGGCCCAGGCTGGACTTACCTTCCAGTCGACCCGCGAGATCGTCGGGCAACGCACATCGTTCCAAGGTGGAGCCCAGCGCGAACTCGCCCGGGTGCAGCACGAACGGTTCCCCGGCCGCCGGCTCGACCAGCGTGGTCAGCTCGTCCTGGCGTTGCGCCGGATCGATGTGGGTGTAGCGGGTGTTGTTGAAGACGCGGAACAGGCCGTCCAGCCGGACGTCGACGCTCGACGGCTGAACCAGGGTCGGCTCGAAGGGATCGATAGCGAGTCGGCCGGCCCGGATCTCGGCGCGGATGTCGCGGTCGGAGAGCAGCACGAGGTGAGCCTAGTTCGGCGCCCCACCGCGCCCGATCCGGCCGGCTGGGGCGCCGGAAACGTTCGCCCTGGGTTTGCGAGACCGGCGCGAGTCGACCCCCGGCACAGCGAGCTGTGGGGGTCGCGAAGTCGGTGGTAGCGTGCGGTTTCGAGCTCGCGGTACGGCCCGGCGGCGGGCGCGCGGCCAGGGGCCGTCGGTGCCGCCCGAGCGACCGCGAGCCCGGTTCCGTGTACCGACTACCATTCGCCCTGTGGAGGCGAACGTGAGGGACCGGTCGAGCGACGACGCTGCGCACGTCACGCTCGCCGAGGAATGGCACAACGTCGTTATCGCCGGTGGTGATCAGGTCCGGCCGGCGGACCGGATCGACGGTCGGCAATTGCTGGACCGGATCGCCGCCGAGCTGGACGGCGCGGCCCGGTCCACCGACGGTGAGCCGGAGCGAGTGCACGCACTCGGCCGGGATATGGCTCGGGCCGGCTTCGTCGGCGACGACGCGCTCGGTGCCACGATGACGTTGCTCGCTCGTTACTTCACCGATGTGGTGCCGGTCTCGGCCGAGCGGCGCAGCGATCTGCTCGGGGCGTTCGCGACGGGGTACGTGACCGCGTTGCGGACCTCGCTGCTCGACCTGGCGGCGACCGGTACGGCCGTCGGTGCTGCGCCGGATCCGGCTCCGGACGAGGGTGTTGTTACCGAGAACGCTGTCGACGCGGGGGTGGTCACCGAGGACCGCCCGCGGGCGGTTTTCGAGCACGCCGGGGTCGGGCTCGCGGTGGCCGACCCGGCTGGCCGGTTCGTCCAGGTGAACCCGGCGTTTGCCACGTTGCTCGGCCAGCCGGTGGACACCCTGGCCGACTCGGTGACGGTGACCGACCTGCTCGGCTCGGACGACGACGACGCGCCGACACCGGGTCGCTACCCGGCGTTGGTCGCCGGTGAGATCGACCGCTTCGCGGTGCGGCGGGGGTATCGGCGGCCGGACGGTGAATCCGTTCGCGCCGACCTGACCGTCACGGCCCTGCCGGAGCCGGACGGCGAGCGGTTGTTCTGCCTGGTTGCATCGGCGGTATCGACCGAACAGCCCGATATCGAGCAACTCGAGACCGAACAACTCGAGACCGAACAGCCCGACCCGGACACTGCCGATACCGGGCGATCCGACGAACTCACCGGCCTCGCGGATCGGCGCGGATTCTTCGCGGCCGCGGACGAGGCGCTGGCCGACAAGCAGGCTCGGGTGGGACTGCTGCTGGTCGGGCTCGATCGATTCCGGGCGGTGAACGACCGCTACGGACATGCGACCGGCGACGAGTTGTTGCGGCAGGCCGGCGCGCGGGTTCGGGCGTGTGCCGAACCGAAGGACCTGGTTGCCCGGTTGTCCGGCGACGAGTACGCGGTGTTGGTGCCGGATCTGTCGGGCGAGGGGGCGCTGGCCGAGCTGGCCGCGACCGTGCTGGACGCGTTCACCAAGCCGTTCGAGCTGGCCGGGCGGCGGGTCCGGGTGACCGCCAGTGTCGGGGTGATGGAGCGCGACGAGAACTGCGCGACCGGGGAGGATCTGCTCTGGGCGGCGGATACCGGCATGCAATGGGCGAAACGGGCCGGCCGGGCCCGGTACGCCGCGTTGGAGCGAAACCAGTTCATCGTCTTCTATCAGCCGATCGTGCGGCTCACCGACCGAGCGATTGTCGCGGTGGAAGCGTTGGTGCGGTGGCAGCACCCGCGGTTGGGCCTGTTGCCACCGGCGAAGTTCCTCGATCCCGGCGTCGACGTCATGCATCTCGCCGAGCTGGATGCCTGGGTGCTCGATCGCGCGTGTCGGGATCAGCGGCGCTGGTACGACGAGCAGCCGCAGCATGCGCCGATGGTGAGCGTCAACGTGGCCGCCTCCGATGTGGCGGACCTGGGCTGGGCCGATCGGGTGTGCGCGATCCTGACCGAGAGCAGCGTCCGGCCGGATCGGCTGCAGTTGGAGCTGACCGAACGCGCATTCACCGACCTGACCGACCAGTTGCTGACCGCGCTGAACCGGCTGGCCGGCCTCGGGGTACACATCGCGGTGGACGACTTCGGCAGCGGTGCATCCAATCTTCCGGCGCTGGCGCAGCTGCCGCTGCACACGGTGAAGCTGGCCGGACCGCTGGTCGACCAGGTGGGGGCGCCGGATTCGGGTAACCGCCGCGACCTGATGGTCGTCGAGGCGGTGGTCCGATTGGTTCACACCCTGGGTTTCGCGGTGACCGCGGAAGGGGTGGAGACTCCGGGCCAGGCGCGGCAGTTGCACGGGCTCGGCTGCGATACCGCGCAGGGCTGGTACTTCCAACAGCCGAAGCCGCCCGAGGTGATCGCCGAGCTGCTTCGCCGGTCGGCGAGTCTATATGCACCGAGCCGGAGCTGATCGCCGGCGACGCCCGGTGCCGCGCCGGCGAGCGGGACGATACGGTGCCGTTATGAGTCTGCTTGCTTCGCGCCGTCCGCCACGGTTCGCTCTGCGCCGCGCCGTCGGGGTGACCGCACTGGCGTTCGGGGTCGGTCTCACCTCGGCCTGCACCTCCGCTTCGGCGCCGGTCGCGCTGTCCAGCTCGTCGGCTCCCGACCGGTCGGCGCCGACGGCGATGTCGGCCGCACCGGCGGGTTCCGGCGCGGTCACGCCGGTATCGGCGCCGTTCGGCGACGTGTGCGGCGATACCTACCTGCGGCAGTTCGATCTCCGGGGGAAGCTGGCCCAGTTGCTGACCGTCGGGGTCTCCGGTCCGGCCGATGCGCTGAACGTGGTGCGATCGCATCAGGTCGGCGGCATCTTCGTCGGCAGTGGAACCGACCAGGCATTGCTGACCAACGGCTCGCTCGCCGAGGTGAAGAATCAAGCCAAGGTGCCGTTGATGGTCACCATCGACGAGGAGGGTGGCCGGGTCTCCCGGATTCCGAACCTGATCGGGACGCAGCCGTCGGCGAAGGAGGTCGCGGCGACCATGTCACCGCAGCAGGCCTACGAGCAGGAGAAGGCGCGCGCTACCAAGTTACGTGACCTGGGCATCACCGTCGATTTCGCGCCGGTGGTCGACGTGAGCGATCAGCCGGACGACACGGTGATCGGCGACCGGTCCTTCTCCGGTGACCCGAACGTGGTGACCCAGTACGCCGACGCCTACATCCGGGGCCTGCACGATGCCGGCCTGGGTGCGGTGATCAAGCACTTTCCCGGACACGGATCTGCTTCGGGCGATTCGCATCTGGGTCCGGTGACCACGCCGCCGTTCGCGGCCATGCAGGGCCGGGACCTGGTGCCGTTCCGGAACCTGATCGGTTCGGGCGCCGCGGTCATGGTCGGCCACCTGGACGTGCCCGGTCTGACCGCGGCGGGCCGGCCGGCCAGCATCAGCCCGGAGGTGATGCGCGCTTTGCGCACGGGTCTGCCCTACGGAGCGTTACCGTTCAACGGGGTGATCTTCACCGACGACCTGAGCGGGATGGCGGCGATCACCGACCGGATGGGCGTACCGGCGGCGGTCGAAGCGGCCTTGGTGGCCGGCGCCGACGATGCGTTGTGGATCAGCACCGATGCCGTCCCGGCAGTGCTGGATCAGTTGACCCAGGCGGTCGCCGCCGGCCGGCTCAGCGAACAGCAGGTGGACGAGTCGGTCCTTCGGGTCGGCCGGTTCAAGAATGCCGTGCCCTGCTGATCCGACCCGCTCGCCGGAACTTACCGTAGAGTAAGAAGCCGGGAGTCGACCGGGCGGCAGGAGGGTGCGATGGCGGGTGGAACCAAGCGGCTGCCGCGCGCCATCCGGGAGCAGCAGATGCTGGATGCAGCGGTGGAAGTGTTCTCCCAGAATGGATTTCACGATGCCTCGATGGATGCAATAGCAGCCGCGGCGCAGATTTCCAAGCCGATGTTGTACCTGTACTACGGCTCCAAGGATGAGCTGTTCACCGCCTGCATCGATCGGGAGGCCACCCGGTTCGTCGAGGCGATCGCGCCGGCCGGCGACCCGCTGCTGACCCCGCACGAACAGGTCCGGGTGGCGTTGGATTCGTTTCTGACCTTCGTCGAACACAACCGTCGGTCGTGGAACGTGCTCTATCGCCAGGCGATCGGCCAGCCGGCGTTCGCCGGGCAGGTGAAGGCCAGTCGGGACCGGCTGGTCGAACTGACCGCAAATCTGCTGCGGACCAGCACCAAGAATCCGACGCCGGACACCGATTTCACCGTCATGGCGGTTGCGCTGATCGGCGCGGGCGAGGCGGTGGCCGACCGGATCGCCGGTGGCGAGCTCGCCGCGAAGGCCGCGGTGAATCTGTTGGAGAACCTGGCGTGGCTGGGCTTGGCCGGCCGCCGAGACGAGGAGTAGCTCGGCGGCCCGCCCGTCCGCTCAGCCGGCCCGCAGGGTGCCGGTCAGGTACGGATATCCCTTCGTCGGGTGCCGCAACGCCAGGTCCCAGCCGGTTCCGTCCGGCCCGTCGACCGGGTCGGCATAGAGGTTGAGCGTCGCCGGCAGCAGCACCGGCTTACCGAACTTCACCTGATAGCGGACCTGATCCGGAATCCGCCCCTCGACCGCGGCGAGCACCGCAGCGGCCTCCCACATACCGTGGGCGATCGTCGCCGGGAAGCCGAACGCCTTGGCGCCCAGGGTCGAGGTGTGAATCGGATTTCGGTCGCCGGACGCGGCAGCGTAGCGATCGATGATGGACTGGTCGACCTGCAGGCGCCGCAGCGGGGGCGGCGGCGCTTGATCGGACTTCGGCGCCGAGCGCGGAGCGTCCGACAGCGAGGTGCGTTGCTGATGCAGGAACGTGGTGACCTGTCGCCAGACCGGCTCCCGGCCGACGCTGATCTCGCTGATCGCGTCGACCAGCAGCCCCTTCGGATGCTCGCGGAGGTTGGCGGTCCGCGCCCGGATATCGAGGGGTTCGCTCGTCGAGATCGGCCGCTCCTGGGTGATCAGGTTCTCCGCGTGCACCGCTCCGACCGCGCTGAACGGGAAGTCGCGCGCGATGATCAACTCCATGATCACCGGGAACGTGAGGGTGAACGGGTAGGTGATCGGCAGGGTGTCGCCGAATCGGAGCCCGCAGGCGCGGGTGTAGTCGGCCAGGTTGTCCCGATCGACGCGCAGTCCGGTCAGTTCCGCGGTCCGCTCCGGTAGGGCGGTACGCCGGCGGGACAACGGCCCGGGCATCGGCACCGCGCCCAACGCCGCTCGCAGGTACTGGCGGCCGGCGGCCGGACGCCGAGGCAGGACGATGGTCCGGGAGGTGCTCACGGCGTGCTCACGCTCCGATCAGGCTCTGGCCGCACACCCGGACGATGTTGCCGTTCACCGCGTTCGACGCCGGGCTGGCGAAGTAGGCGATGGTCTCGGCGACGTCCACGGTCTGTCCGCCTTGCAGCAGCGAGTTCATCCGCCGGCCGGCTTCCCGGGTGGCGAACGGGATGGCGGCGGTCATCGCGGTTTCGATGAAGCCGGGCGCGACCGCGTTGATCGTCATCTCCTGCTCGGCCAGCGCCGGCGCGGTGGCTTGGACGAGGCCGATCACCCCGGCTTTGGAGGTGCCGTAGTTGGTCTGCCCCCGGTTGCCGGCAATCCCGGCGATCGAGGACACATCGATCACCCGGCTGCCGGCGCGGAGCGCCCCTGCTGCCACCAGCGATTCGGTGATCTGCTGTGGTGCAAGAAGATTGACGTTCAGCACGGTGTTCCAGCGGGCGCTGTCCATGTTGGCCAGGGTCTTGTCCCGGGTGATTCCGGCATTGTGCACCAGCACGTCCACGGTGCCGCCGTGCCGTTCGTTCAGGTGGGTAGCGATCTTCTCGGCGGCGTCCGGCGCGGTGACGTCGAGTGCCAGCGCGGTGCCGTGCACCAGGTTCGCCGTCGCCGACAGTGCCTCGCCGGCTTGCGGCACATCCGCGCAGATCACGTGGGCGCCGTCGCGGGCGAGCACCTCGGCGATCGTCGCGCCGATGCCGCGAGCGGCCCCGGTGACGATGGCGACCTTGCCGTCCAGCGGCCGGTTCCAGTCGATCGCGGTGAGGTCGGAATCCGCTGCGCCGACCCGGATCACCTGCCCGTCGACGTAGGCCGACTTGGCCGAGAGCAGGAAGCGCAGCGTCGACGCCAGCCCGGTGGCGGCGGTGGCCGCCGCGGGATCGAGGTAGACCAGTTGTGCGGTGCCGCCGCGGCGCAGCTCCTTGCCGACGCTCCGGGTGAAGCCCTCCAGCGCGCGTTGGGCGACCTGCGCCGACACCGAACCGGCCTGCTCGGGGGTGCTGCCGAGTACGACGACCCGCCCGGACGGGCCGAGGTCGCGGATTGCCGGCTGGAAGAAGTCGAACAGCTGGGCCAGGTCGGGCACCGACTCGATCCCGGTCGCATCGAAGACCAGGGCGCCGTACGCTTCCGTAGCCCGGCCGGCGGTATCGGCGAAGACGTAGTCCGACAACAGCTCCCGGGTCGGATCGACCAATCGGCCGGAGCCGCCGAGCAGGATCGGGCCGGGCAACGCGGGCTCGCCGGCCCGGTACCGGCGCAGTGTCTCCGGCTGGGGAAGACCGGCCTGCTTCGCCAGGAATGCGCCGGGCGCGGTGGCCAGGAACGACGAGTACAGGTCCGGGGCTGCCTTGCTGGGTGCCACTGTTGTCCTACCTTCGGGTGCCGGTTGTTGCTTCGCCGGTCCGCCGCAGCGAAGCTCGACAACTAACTTACTCTGGAGTAAGTTAGTTGTCGAGCAGACAACTCGAGTCGATGGAGAGTCCGTAGTGGCAACCAAGAATGCGACGACCAAGAATCCCCCGGCCGGGCGACGGGCGGTCGGGATCGTCGGCGGCAATCGGATTCCGTTCGCCCGCTCGGACGGCGCATATGCCAAGGCGAGCAATCAGGACATGCTGACCGCGACATTGGACGGCCTGGTGAGCCGGTTCAATCTGCAGGACGAGCGGCTCGGCCTGGTGGTGGGCGGGGCGGTGCTCAAGCGGATCGGCGAGCACGGCATGGTCCGGGAAAGCGTCCTGGGCAGTCGACTCAGCCCGTACACCCCGGCCTTCGATCTCACCCAGGCGTGTGGCACCGGCCTCCAGTCGCTGGTCGCCGTCGGTGACGCGATCGCTGCCGGGCGGATCGACGCCGGTATCGGCGGCGGCACCGACACCACCTCGGACGCCCCGATCGGGGTCGGCGAAGACCTGCGTGAGTTCCTGCTCTCGCTGAATCGGGCGAAGAGCACCGGTGATCGGCTGAAGCTGCTCGCCGACGTGCGCCCGAGCATGCTGGGAATCGAGATCCCGCGTAATGCCGAGCCGCGCACCGGCCTGTCCATGGGCGAGAGCGCGGCGATCACGGCCAAGGAGTTCGGTGTTCGGCGCGCCGACCAGGACGAGCTGGCCGCGGCCAGCCATCGGAACATGGCGGCCGCCTACGACCGTGGTTTCTTCGACGACCTGGTCACCCCGTTTCTCGGGCTGACCCGGGACGACAACCTGCGGCCGAATTCCAACGTCGAGAAGCTGGCGACACTGCGGCCGGTGTTCGGGGTTGCGGCCGGTGACGCGACGATGACCGCCGGCAACTCCACCCCGCTGACCGACGGCGCGGCGGTAGCGCTGTTGGCCACCGACGAGTGGGCGGCCGAGCGGGGACTGCCGGTGCTCGCCCATCTCGTCGATTCGGAAACCGCTGCGGTCGATTACGTGCACGGCCCGGACGGACTGTTGATGGCGCCGACCTATGCGGTGCCCCGGCTGCTCGCGCGCAACGGGCTGACCCTGCAGGATTTCGACTTCTACGAGATCCACGAGGCGTTTGCTTCGGTGGTGCTGGCCACTTTGCAGGCCTGGGAGTCGGATGCCTACTGCAAGGAGCGGCTGGGGCTGGACGGGGCACTCGGCGCGATCGATCGCAGCAAGCTGAACGTAAACGGCTCGTCGCTGGCCGCGGGACACCCGTTCGCCGCGACCGGCGGCCGGATCGTCGCCTCACTGGCGAAGATGCTGGCCGAGAAGGGCTCCGGACGCGGCTTGATCTCGATCTGCGCGGCCGGTGGGCAGGGTGTCACCGCCATCGTCGAGCGCTGAACCCGGGAATCCGATCGACCGCCGGGCGGGCGGTATGGCTTACTACTTAAGATCAATTAGTTGAATCGGTCGGGAGGTGTCTGGTCGGGCAGGTGATCGGAGGTCGCTGCGGGAGGCGGCGCCGCTGCCCGAGCTGAGGGGACAAGATCACAGTGGACACAGATCCGCGTAGATCGATCGGCATCCGGCCGCGGACCGGCGCTGCGTGGCGCTTTCCCCGGCTGCAGACCGGTCTCCTCGTTGCGTCCGCGCTCAGTCTGACGCTCGCCGTCGTCCGCCCGACGACGGTGGGCTGGGTGCTGTCGGCCGTCTCGCTCGTCGCGGGGGTCGCGTGCATCACGGCGGCACTGCGGCTGCCGCGATCGGTCTGGGTGCCGTGGCTGTTGATCGGCTTCGGCGAGATCTGCAACGGGATCGGCAACGTCATGATCGCGGCCGATCTGGGCGCCTGGTACGACAATGTCGATTGGCTCAGCTCGGTGTGGTTCGACGGCGCGACCTTCGCCTTCGTGGTCGGTCTGATCGGATTGGTGGCGCCGACCGCCGAACGAGGCCGGCTTGCCTGTGTCGCGCTCGATCTGATCGTGATCACCGGGTCGATCGTCGTGCTCAGCGCGGGCTGGCACTTCGGCACCTGGGTCGGCGATCCGAGTGTTCCGCAGAACTGGATCGACGTACTGATGCTCATCACGAGCATTCTCGATGTCGTCGGTTTGGCCGTCGGTGTGGTGATCTGGCGTTGCCGCGGGCCCCGACGTCGCCCGGCGGCGCGGTTGGCGGTGCTGTCGTTGCTGGTCGCCAGCCTCGGCGACGCCGAGACGGTGACTCGGGCACTGCATGTGCCGGTCGACGTGATCGCGCTCAGCTGGGTGATCTCGGCGCTGTTGCTGATCAACGCCGCGCCGTTGATCAGTGACCGGCCACTCGTGCCGGCGCTCGACCACCGGCTGCTACCGATCGCCACCCTGTTCGAGCTGTCCGCCGTTTTCGTCGCGGTCGGTCCCGGGGTACTGCATCCGCTGATCCGGATGGTGATGGTGGTGATCCTGGTGGCGATGACGGCGCGGCAGGCGCAGTTCATCCGGCAGGTGACGCAGCTGTACCGGCAGCTGGACGCGAGCGAACGGGAGCTCCGTGGACTGTTCGAGAGTGTTCGGGATGTGATCCTGCGGCTGGATCTGTCCGGCCGGGTGCGCTTTGCCAGTCCGTCGGCCCTCGCGGTGTTGGGGCGGGACCCGGCCCGGCTGCGCGACCGCGTGTTCGTCGACCTGGTCCACCCCGACGACCGGGCGGTGCTGTCGGCTCGGCTGCGCGAACCGAACTGCGACCGGCTCGCGTTTCGGGCCCGCCGCGAGGATGGCACCGACCGTTACGTCGAAGCCACCTGGTCCCGGATGCCCGGTGGCACGTTGCTGCTCAACCTGCGCGATGTCGATGCCCAGACTCGGCTGCAACAGCAGCTGCAGCACGCGGCCAGCACCGACCGGTTGACCGGCCTGGCCAATCGGACCCGATTCGAGGCCGCGCTCGTCGAGCGGCTCGAGACCGCGGGCCGGGCCACCGTGATGTTCTGCGATCTGGATCGCTTCAAGCTGGTGAACGACACCAGCGGACACGTGGCCGGGGATCGTTTGTTGGTCGATGTGGCCGACCGGCTGGCCGGTGCGGTCGACAGCGAGGATCTGGTCGGGCGGTTCGGTGGTGACGAGTTCACCGTGTTGTTGCGGCCCGGATTGGCCGAGGACGTTGCCCTGGCCGCCGCGAACACGATCAAAGAGCGGGTCTGCGGTACCTACGAGGTCGCGGGCAAGCCGTTCACCGTGGGGTTGTCGATCGGACTGGCCGCCGACCGGCCCGGCCCGGCCGCCGACGTGCTGTCCGGCGCGGACCTGGCGCTGGCGGCGGCGAAGGCGCAGCGCGGGTCCACCCGGGTGTTCGACGCCGCCATGCTGGACGACGCGCGGCAACGGGTGATCATGGCCGAGCGGTTCCGGATGGCGCTGCGCAACGACGAGTTGAGTCTGGTCTTCCAGCCGATCGTGAACGCCTGGACCAGCCGGCTGGTCCAGGCCGAGGCTCTGCTGCGTTGGTACGGCGCAGACGGCCGGTTGGTGTTGCCGACCCCCGAACTGATCGCGCTGGCGGAATCGGCCGGGGCGATGTCCATCCTCGGTGATTGGGTGCTCGACCGGGCGGTGGCCGCGGCGACCCGGTGGGCGAAGCAGGGCATCGCCGCCGGCGTGGCGGTGAATATCGCCGGGGCGCAATTGGCCGAGGCGGACTTTGCCCGACGTGTGCTCTGGACCCTCGAAACACACTCGATGCCGCCCGAGCGACTCAGCTTGGAGATCACCGAAGACACCTTGCTCGAGCACAGCAGCACCGTGCTGGCCAATCTGGCGACGCTGCGGGAACGCGGGGTGCATCTGGCGATCGACGATTTCGGCACCGGCTACTCGAACTTCGGTTACCTGCATCGGCTGCCGGTCCAGCAGATCAAGCTGGACCGCTCGTTCGTCGCCGGTGTCGATGCCGATACCGACCAGGAGCGGATCTGTCGCGCCGTGACCCGGCTCGCGCTGGAGCTGGGCCTTGCCGTCTGCGCGGAAGGAGTCGAGCGTCCGGCCGAGATGGCGTTGTTGCGCACCTACGGCGTGCAGTACCTGCAGGGATACCTGATCTCCCGGCCGATGCCCGAATCGGCGTTCATCCAGCTGGTGCTCGAGCACCGGTCGCCGCTCATCCTCCGTTGACCTGCACTCGCCCGGCACCCGGGGGCAGGGACCGGCAGAATGTCCGGGTGACCGACAACCTGCTCGTGGTGGCGGCTACCCGAGCCGAGGCGGCCGACGTGCCGACCGGCCTACCGCTGGTGATCACCGGGATCGGCAAGACCGCGGCGGCCGTAGCGGTCGCCACCGCACTGGCCCGGGTTCCCGATCCGAGTCGGATGCACGTGGTCAATATCGGTACCGCCGGGGCCCTGCGCGACGGGGTCACCGGTCTGCACCGGATCGGGTCGGTGTGGAACCACGATCTGAACGCCGCCGCGATCCGCACCCTGGGCTACGACCCGCAGGAACGGCTACACCTGGGCGCCGGACCCGCGCTGGCCAGCGGTGACCTGTTCGTCACCGAGCCGGCGGCGCGCACCCGGCTGGCCGAGGTGGCCGACCTGGTCGATATGGAGGGTTACGCCGTGGCGTTCGCGGCCCGCCGGTTCGGTGCGCCGGTGACGCTGGTCAAGCACGTCTCCGACAATGCCGACGCCGCGGCGTTCGACTGGCCGGCCGCGGTGGCCGGCAGCGCCCGCGTGCTCGGCGAGTGGTTGGCCGGGTTCAGCGCGCGCTGAGCGGCACCGCGGCGAGTTGCCCGGTGCCGGCCATATCGTCGCCCCATTCGGCCCCGACGACGTAGAGGGTGCCGTCGCCGATCGCGCAGTCGAAGGCGGCGCGATCGAACGGCACGGTCTGCAGCACCGCGCCACCGGCCGCCACCAGCGTGCACGACCGGTTGGGCACGCTGGCGTACCACACCGAACCGGACGGATCGGGGCTGATCCCGTCCGGTGCTGCGCGTTTGCCCAGTTCGGCCCACACCCGTCGGCCGGACAGCGCGCCGTCCGCCCCGATGTCGAACGCGGTCAGCCGGTCCGCGTACGACTCCGCGACGAGCAGCGTCGCGCCGTCGTCGATCACCGCCATCCCGTTGGGGAACTCCAGGCCGTCGGCGACCGGTCGGGCAACTCCGTCCGGCGTGACGACCGCGATCGATCCGGGGCGGTAATCGTCGCTCATGAAGTCGTGCCCGATGTTGTTCACGAAGACGGCTCCCCGCGGGTCGACCGCGATGTCGTTCCACGGGGTGTCGGCGATCGCGGTGAGATCGGCATGCCGAACCAGCCGGCCGTCCGGTTCGCGGCGCAGCAGTTCGCTCGGCGCGCCGGTGCTCACCAGCCGGCCGTCCGGCAGCCAGTCGAAACAGACCGGCATGCCCGGCAGGTGACAGATCACCTCGGCCGGGCCGCCGGCCGCCGAACCGTCGATCGGTACCCGCAGGATGTCGCCGGCGAACCAGTCGGCGAACCAGACGTGATCGTCGTGCCGGCGGACCGATTCGACCAGCCCGTGTCCCTGGGCGAGCACCGTCATTGCGGCGACGCTACGCCTTGGGCAACTCGTGATGCCCGCCGAACGCCTTACGCATCGCGGAGAGCACCTTGTTGGCGTAGAGCGCCTCGCCGCGGGAGTCGAACCGGCTGTACAACGCCGCGGTGAGCACCGCGGCAGGGACCCCCTCGTCGATTGCGGCGTCCACGGTCCACCGGCCTTCGCCGGAGTCGGACACCCGTCCCCCGAACGATTCGAGCGTCGGTTCGGCGTACAGCGCGGCGGCGGTCAGATCGAGCAGCCAGGACGCGACCACCGAGCCGCGTCGCCACACCTCGGTGATCTCGGGAACATCCAGGTCGTATCGGTACCACTCGGGGTTCTCCAGCGGTGTCTCCTCCGCCGACGAATCGCCGCTGTCCCGGTTGCCGATATCGGCCTTGTGCAGGATGTTCAGGCCCTCGGCGTACGCGGCCATCGCCCCGTACTCGATGCCGTTGTGCACCATCTTCACGAAGTGACCCGCGCCGGCCGGACCGCAATGCAGGTACCCCTCCTCCGCGGTCGAGGTCTCGCCGGTCCGGCCCGGGGTTCGTTCGGCGGTCCCGACGCCCGGTGCGATGGACTTCAGCAGGGGGTCGAGGTGTTCCACCGGCTCGCGCTCGCCGCCGATCATCAGGCAGTAGCCCCGGTCCAGGCCGAACACGCCACCCGAGGTGCCGATATCCACGTAGTGGATACCTTTGGGTGCCAATGCTTTCGCCCGCTCGATATCTTGGTGGTAGCGGCTGTTGCCGCCGTCGATGATGATGTCCCCCGGCGCCATCAGCTCGGCGAGCTGATCGATCACCTTGCCGGTGATCCCGGCCGGGATCATCACCCAGGCCACCCGCGGCGTCTCCAGCTTGGACACGAACTCGGCGAGGTCGGTCGTGCCGAATTCGGCACCCTCGTCGACAAGTTCGCGCACCGGAGCTTCGTTGACGTCGTAGACGACCGCGGTGTGCCCATCCCGCATGATCCGGCGCACGATGTTCGCGCCCATCCGGCCCAGGCCGACCATTCCCAGCTGCATGGCTCCCTCTCTCCCGCCCGCGAGCTGTGCTTCGCGGGTTGTCTGTTCTCCGGGGCCGCGCCGGCCCGCTGTTTTTCTGTTCTGCTGCTTACTTTTTCGCTCGCCAGACCCGCTCGAACGGCAGCCGCCAGGCGTGCGGTGCGATCAACTGGTGGATCGCGTTGGGTCCCCAGGAACCCTGGTCGTAACCGCGTACCGGCGGCGGATTGTCGAGCAGCGGCGCCGACACCTCCCACAGGCGTTCGATGCCGTCGGCGGTGTTGTAGAGCGTGTGGTCGCCGCGCATGGCGTCCAGGATCAGCCGTTCGTACGCTTCCAGCACGTCGTTCGCGGTATCGGTTTCGGTGAGACCGAACTGCAGGCTCTGCTTGTCCAGCTTCATCCCGGGACCCGGTCGTTTGCCGTAGAACGACAGCGACACCTTGGACTGGTCGGCCAAGTCGAAGGTGAGGTGGTCCGGGCCGTGCGCGCCGACTCCGGAACCGGCCGGGAACATGCTCTTCGGCGGCTCGCGGAACGCGATCGAGATGATTCGCTGGCCTTCGGCGAGACATTTCCCGGTGCGCAGGTAGAACGGCACGCCGGCCCAGCGCCAGTTGTCGATCTCGCACTCCAGCGCGACGAACGTCTCGGTATCCGACTCGGGTGACACCCCGGGCTCGTCGCGATACCCGCGGTACTGGCCGCGGACCACCTTGTGCGGCTGCAACGGCACCATCGAGCGGAACACCTTGTTCTTCTCGATACTGATTGCTTCCGAAGCCAATTCGGTCGGCGGTTCCATTGCGACGAATGCGAGGATCTGGAACAGGTGGGTGACCACCATGTCCTTGAATGCGCCGGTCTGCTCGTAGAACGCAGCCCGGCCCTCCAGGGACAGGGTTTCCGGCACGTCGATCTGGATATGGTCGATGAACGTGCGGTTCCAGATCGGCTCGAACAGGCCGTTGGCGAACCGGAACGCGAGGATGTTCTGGGCGGGCTCCTTGCCCAGGAAATGGTCGATCCGGAAGATCTGATCCTCGGCGAAGATCTCGTGGATCGCCTGGTTCAGCGCGATGGCACTGACCAGATCGGTGCCGAACGGCTTCTCCATGATCACCCGGGAGTCCTTGACCAGCCCGGCTTCCTGCAGCATGTGGATCACCGGGATGGCGGCCCGCGGTGGAACGCTCAGGTAGTGCAGCAGGTTCGGGTGGTCGAGTTCGGCGGCTTGGGCCGCTACCGCCTCGGCCAGCGCGGCCGGCCCTTTGCCCTGCGGCACGTAGCGCAGCGATTTCACCCAGGCATCGCGCTCGAGCGGGCCGGCCGAATGCCGGTCGAATTCCAGGCAGGCCTGGGACGCGATCGCACGGAACTGCTCGTCGTCGATGTCGTCCAGCGAGGTGCCGACGATCCGCAGGTCGGGCGCCAGCTGCGAGATCGACAGGTGCAGCAGCGCGGGCAGGAGCTTTCTTCGGGCGAGATCGCCCGTGGCGCCGAACAGTACGACGACGTATGGCTCGGTTTGCACGTCCTTGGTCGGCATGGCCTCCATCGTCCCACTTTCGCCGGTGCCGGGCAGGGTGTGCGCAGAACTGAACGGCACGTTCATCGCCCGGGTCATTCGGGTGTATTCGTCGAACTTGCCGACGCGGTGCCGGCGATTGCCACGCTCGCCATCGCTGCGCCGACGATGCCGGCGGTATTCTCCAACTGCGCCGCGATCATCGGTGTGCGGTTGGTCAGCCGGGGAATCCATTTGTCCGCCTTGCGGCTTACGCCGCCCCCGGCGATGAACAGATCGGGCCAGAACAGATCCTCGTAGCGGATCAGCACTTTCGAAACCCGTTTGGACCATTTCTTCCAGGACAGATCTTTGCGCTCTCGAACCGAGGCCGCCGCGCGGCGTTCGGCGTCCTTGCCGTTCACCTCGAAGTGGCCGAACTCGGTGTTCGGTAACAGCACACCGTTGTTGAGCACCGCCGAGCCGATGCCGGTGCCGAAGGTCAGCAGGATGATCACGCCGGAGTGTTCGCGCCCGGCGCCGTAGCGGTCCTCGGCGAGACCGGCGGCATCCGCGTCGTTGAGGACCGTGACCGGCCGGCCGTCGAGCGTCCGGCTGAACAGGGCGGCGGCGTCGGTACCGATCCAGGACTTGTCGATGTTGGCTGCGGTGCGCACGATGCCGCCGGTGACGACCGCCGGCACGGTGACGCCGATCGGGCCGGCCCAGCCCAGTTGTTCGACGATCTGCGCGGTGGTGGCCGCGATTGCCGCCGGTGTCGCCGGCTGTGGGGTTTCGATCCGGACCCGGTCGCCGACGAACTCGCCGGTGGCCAGGTCGACGATGGCGCCTTTGACCCCGCTGCCCCCGACATCGACGCCGAGCGCCTGTCCGGTGTCGGCGGGTTGAACCGTCGCGGGCTGAGTCATTGCGACCTCCTGGGGATCTCGCCGGGACCGGCGCGTCGTCGGCCGAGTCGATCGACGACATATGACAACCATCACACAGATGTCGTCGCCCGGGCGAGGTGCGGCTGTGTCCTGGATCACATTCGAGAATCGTCGGTCCGTGTGTAACGCCTCAGCGGGGACGGCGATATCCAGTGTGGCTCCACGCTGCTGCCTGACCCCCGACCCGGCAGCAGCGTGGGGCTTTCGACATTCTCCCGGGGGGCCGATCTCGACCGCATCCGGCGGTTCGTGACCGTACTGCGATAATCGGGCCAGGTCGCAGCCGAGGCGTGGACCGGACGAGGGGTCGGGAGGTGTTGCGGGAATGGGTGACGACGGGTTGCCGGGCGGGTACGGTCCGGGCGTCGATCCGGCTACCGAGCCGATATCCGGGCTGCCGTCGCTTTCCGGGTCGCCGCCGACCGCTGCGGCGGTGAGTTCGTCGCCGCCGAACCCTCCTCCACCGAACCCTTCTCTGCCGAACCTCTTCCCGCCGAACCCGCCCCCGGTGGTTCCGCCATCGCCGGAGTTTCTCCCGGCGCCGCCGACTCGCCGCTCGCGCCGGTGGGTCGTGCCGGTCACGGTGGCGGCATTCGCGCTGGTGGCCTTGGTCTACGTGCTCGATCTGGTCCTGTCCGGCGGGCATATGCCGCGCGGGGTGACCGTCGCCGGCGTCGACGTGGGCGGCCGTTCCCGCGCCGACGCCGAGGCGCAGTTGCGCACCGCCCTACTGGAGCGGTCGACCCGACCGATCGACGTTCGTGCGGGCGATGTCACCGCCCAGATCGTGCCGAAGGGGGCCGGACTGGACATCGACTGGCCGGCGACGCTGGACCGGGTGGGCGCTCAGTCGTGGAATCCGATCACCCGCGCCACCTCCTGGTTCCGGCGGACCGAGGTCGGGTTCGTGCCGTCGGTCGACGACGCAGCGCTGACCGCCGCGCTGCGCGAGGTGACCACGCAGGTGGACCGCCAACCTGTCGAGGGCAACATCGTCTTCGACGGCGCCCGTCCGGTCGCGGTGGCGCCGGTGCCCGGCCAGGAGCTCGACCTGGCGGCCGCACGGGATCGGCTGGCCCGGCACTGGGTGGACGGCACCCCCGTCGACCTGCCGGTGCGCACCACTGCCGTGCAGGTGAACGCTGCTGCGGTCGAGCGGGCCATGCAGACGGTGGCCGAGCCGGCGGTGCAGAGCGACGTCGTATTCACCGGCAAGCAGGGGCGTCGGGCGGTGCTGTCGCCGACGGATGTACCGCGCGTGCTCAGTTTCGCGGCGGTCGGCGATCAGTTGGAACCGCGCTACGACAAGAATGCCGCGACGGCTCTGTTGGCCCCGCAGCTCGCACCGAGCGAGGTGGCGCCGAAGGACGCAACCGTCGACGTGTCCGGTGGTGTCCCGCGGGTGGTACCGGCGGTGGTCGGCGACCGGGTGGAGTGGGCCACGACGTTGGACGCACTGCCGGGGCTGCTGGCGGCACCGGTGGTGCGGACCGCCGCAGCGACCTACAAACCCGTGCCGCCGAAGATCGGTACCGAGCAGGCGCAGGGCTTGGGTATCCGCGAGGTGATCGGCCAGTTCACCACCAGCGGGTTCGCCGCGGCGTCCGGCGTGAATATCCGCGCGGTGGCGGCACAGGTGAACGGGGCGCTGGTGCTACCGGGCGACACGTTCTCGCTGAACGGCTACACCGGTCCACGCGGTGCGGCGCAGGGTTACGTCGAGTCGGGCATCATCGACCACGGCCGTCCGGCGAAGGCGATCGGCGGCGGGGTGAGCCAGTTCGCCACCACGTTGTACAACGCGGCGTATTTCGCCGGCCTGGAGGACGTAACGCACACCGAACACAGCTACTACATCTCGCGCTATCCCGAAGCGCGGGAGGCAACCGTGTTCGAGGGCGCGATCGATCTGCAGTTCCGCAACAACACCCAGCACGGCATCGTGATCCAGGCCGCGGCCTCGGATTCGGATGTCACCGTGCGAATCTGGGGCACCAAGACGGTGGACGTCGAGTCGATCACCGGCAACCGGTACGCGGAGACCGAACCGACCTCGCTCACCTTGCCCAAGGGCGACGACTGCATCCCGTCCGCCGGGGCGCCGGGCTTCACCACCAGCAACACCCGCGTGATCACCGATCATGCCACCGGCGGTGAGGTGTACCGGCACACCCGTACGGTCAAGTACGACCCGGTCCCGATCGTGAAATGCGTCTGACCCAGCCGCACCACTTTCTCGAACGGAAAGCGGTGCGGCTGGGCCGGCGTCAGGTCGGAAGGCGCCAGGTCAGAAGGCGGCTTCGTCCAGTTCCATCACATCGTTGTCCAGGTTGGCCAGCACGCCGCGGGTAGCGGTCAGCTCCGGCAGCACGTTGCGCGCGAAGAACTGCGCGACGGCCACCTTGCCCTGGTAGAACGCCTTCTCCGCACCCTCCGCACCCGCGTCCAGCGCAGCCCCGGCCACCTCGGCCTGACGCAGCAGCTGCCAGCCGATCAGCAGGTCGCCTACCGCCATCAGGAACCGGACCGAGCCGAGACCCACCTTGTACAGCTCCGCCGGCTGCTCCTGCGCCGCCAGCAGGTGCTGGGTCAGCGTGGCGGCCATCGCCTGCACGTCCTCCAACGCGGTGGCCAGCAGTTTGCGCTCCCCCTTCAACCGCCCGTTGCCGGCCTCGGCATCGATGAACTTCTGGATCTGACCTGCGATGTGTGCCAGGGCGACGCCGCGGTCCCGGGCGATCTTGCGGAAGAAGAAGTCCTGCGCCTGGATCGCGGTGGTGCCCTCGTACAACGAGTCGATCTTGGCGTCCCGGATGTACTGCTCGAGCGGGTAGTCCTGCAGGAAGCCGGAGCCACCGAGAGTCTGCAGCGAGTCGGTCAAGTACTGGTACGCGCGCTCCGAGCCGACGCCCTTCACGACCGGCAGCAGCAGGTCGTTGACCCGGAACGCCAGCTCCGCGTCGGCGCCGGAGACCAGCTCGGCCACCGCCGAATCCTGGTGGGCGGCGGTATACAGATAGACCGCGCGCAGGCCTTCGGCGTAGGCCTTCTGCATCATCAGCGCGCGACGCACGTCCGGGTGATGGGTGATCGTGACCCGCGGGGCGGTCTTGTCGGTCATCTGGGTCAGGTCGGCGCCCTGCACCCGCTCCTTCGCGTAGCCGAGCGCGTTCAGGTAACCGGTGGACAGCGTCGCGATCGCTTTGGTGCCGACCATCATCCGCGCGTGCTCGATCACGTCGAACATCTGCGCGATGCCGTTGTGCTGCTCGCCGACCAGCCAGCCGATCGCCGGCTTGCCGTGGCCGCCGAAGGTGAGCTCACACGTGGTGGACGCCTTGAGGCCCATCTTGTGCTCGAGTCCGGTGACGTAGACGCCGTTGCGCTCGCCCAGCTCGCCGGTCTCGAAATCGAACAGGAACTTCGGGACGAAGAACAGCGACAGTCCCTTGGTGCCCGGGCCGGCGCCCTCGGGCCGGGCCAGCACCAGGTGGAAGGTGTTCTCGAACATGTCGTCGGCGTCGGCGGAGGTGATGAATCGCTTCACGCCCTCGATGTGCCAGCTGCCGTCGGCCTGCGGGATCGCCTTGGTCCGGCCGGCGCCGACGTCCGAACCGGCGTCCGGCTCGGTGAGCACCATGGTGGCGCCCCAGTTCCGCTCGGTGGCGATCTGCGCCCACTTCTTCTGCTCGTCGGTGCCGTTCTCGTAGAAGATGTTGGCAAAGCCGGCGCCGGCGGCATACATGAACGCGGCGGGCTGGGCACCGAGGACGAGCTCGGCGATCGCCCAGTACAGCGCCCGCGGGACGGCCGTGCCACCCAGGTTCTCGTCGATGCCGAGCTTGTCCCAACCGCCTTCCTGGAACTGATGGAACGCCTTCTTGAACGGCTCCGGAATGCTGACCGTATGGGTCTCCGGGTCGAACGTCGGCGGGTGGCGATCGGTATCGGCGAACGGCTCGGCCAGCGGCCCTTCGGCCAGCCGGCGCACCTCGGCAAGCATCTCCTTGGCGACGTCGACGTCCAGGTCTTCGAACGCTCCGGAGCCCAGGATGTCGCCGAGTCCCAACACCTCGAACAGATTGAACTCGAGGTCGCGGACGTTGCTCTTGTAGTGACCCATGTGCTGCTCTCCGTTGAGGTTGGGGTTGCGAGCCGGTCGGCCGGTCCCACCCGGTCTGCGTTGTCCCGGTGCTACCCGCGGGTAACTTGTTGCTTTCGATCGTACGTGCGCGCGGTACCGCCAGCAAGCGCTCGAATGTCAATTGTGATGCGCGACACACTGGCGATACTTTCATGAAATATGCTGGTCAGCAATGAAATAGCGACCAAATCATGAGGGTTCTGTCAGGTTTTTCGGCGGTCGGACCAGCTAGCACCTGGGCCGTGCGGAGTAGCCTGAGCGGGTGCAGATCCGGACCGTTGCGGGCCCCGCCGAGGTGGTTCTCGACCTTCCCGAGCAGCCCCGATTTCTGCTGCTGCTCACCCACGGCGCCGGTGGCGGTGTCGACACCAAGGACCTGCTCGCGGTTCGGGATACGGCACTCGCCCTCGGTGGCGGGGTCGCCCGGGTCCGTCAGCCGTACCAGGTGTCCGGTCGGCGGGCACCGGGCGCGACCGGACCACAGGACGCCGCCTGGCTGGACGTCGTCACCGCGCTCCGGGAGCAGGTCGGTGCGGTGCCGTTGATCCAGGGTGGGCGGAGCAACGGCGCCCGGGTTGCCTGCCGGACCGCGGCGGCGGCGCAGGTCGCCGGCGTGCTGGCGCTCTCGTTTCCGCTGCACCCACCGGGGAAGCCGGAACGCAGCCGGGTGGACGAACTGCGCTGCGCGCTCGACCACGGCGAAGTGGTGGTGATCAACGGCGAGCGGGATCCGTTCGGCGTTCCGGCTCCGGCCGACGCGACCGCGGTACACGTGGTGCGGGGGCAGGCGCACGCATTCCGCCGGGTCGACGCACTACCCGCTCTGGTACGGCCCTGGTTGCTGCGTTGGTCGGCCACCTGAGCCGACCTCGGCCTCGAAATCCGGCAGCACCGGGCGGGAATCATTCCGGTGCCCGTTGCGCGTCAAGCGGGCGAGCATTACCGCAACAGGCACGGACGCCAACGCCCAGATGCCCAGCAACCATGCCCACAACATAACTGTCAGTCTGCCATCGTCCTGCCCCGAAGACGAGGGGCATACGGCTCCCGCCCGGCTCGGTTCGGCCGGCTCGAGCCGCCGGGAATCGCGCCGGCCTGTTTGCTGGCGATTGTCCCGAGTGCCCGCAACGCGACGGTCTCGGGTGTGCGGGCTGCCATCGTTCGAGCTGCCAGCAGAGCCAGGTGTGGGCCCAGCAGCATCCGGCCGGCAAGCGCGGACTGTCGGACGCAGCGCAGCGCGGCCCGCCGCCGGGTCGCGGCGTACCGCTCGAAGGCAGTGGTGATCGGGACAGCGGCGGTGATCGGGACGGCGGCGGTGATCGGGACGGCGGCGGTGATCTGGCCGGCGGCGGTGACCTGCGGCGGACCGCCGATCAGTCGGGCCAGAACAGCGGCGTCCACCAGTGCCTGGCAGCCGCCTTGGCCGAGGTGTGGACGCATCGGGTGGGCGGCGTCGCCGATCAGCGCCACCCGGCCCGCCGTCCAGCGACGCGGAACCGTCCGATCGTAGATATCGTGCCGAAAGATAGCTGCGGGACGGGTGTGGGCGAGCAATGCGGTTATCGGATCGGGCCACCCGGCGAATATTCGATGCAGTTCCGACGCGGCGGTATCGGTATCGCCCGGGGCGGTGCGGGCTGCAGCAAACCAGTAGGTCCGTTTGTCTCGCATCGGCAGGAAGCCGAACTCCAGCCCGGGGGCCCAGGCCTGGAACGGCTCGTGCCCGGTGCAGTCGAGATCGGCGACGCCGCGCCAGGCGGTGTACCCGGAGTACCGCTCGGTGATCCGACCGTCGAGCCGGCGTGCCACCGCGGACCGATAGCCGTCCGCGCCGACCAGTGCGGTCGCGGCGACCGTCGAGCCGTCCGCCAGCTCGACCGCAACCGCGGCGCCGTCATGGCGGTAACCGCGCACGCCGACGCCGAATCGGACCCGGCCGGCGCGGTCCAGCTCGCCGGCGAGCGCCGCGATCAGCTCCTGGCGGTCTACCACGATCGGGGTACCGCCGAGCGCACGGTCGAGTCGGTCCGGATCGATCCGGCGCACCCAGCGGCCGTCGGCCCGGCGGATCCCGCCGACCGCCACCGGCCGGCCGAGCCCGGACACCGCGTCGGCGATGCCGAGCGCTGCCAGTGCGGCCGACGCGTTCGGCCAGAGGGTGATGCCCGCGCCGGTCGGTGCGGGTGCCGGGCGCTCCTCGTAGACCTGCACCGGGGTCCCCGCGCGGTGCAGCGCACCGGCCAGCGCCAGGCCGGCGATTCCGGCGCCGGCGACGACGATCACAGCCGGACCAGTGCGGTGATATGGGCGCGAGCGAATTCGGCAGCGGCAGCAGCATCCTCGACCGGGATCACGCCGTCGGGGGTGAGCGCCAGCGACAGCGCCAGCCGGGCAAATATCTCGGCCACCGGCTCGACGTCGAACGCCGGTAGCCCACCGGTCGCCTGCAGCCGGGCGAGGTCGCCGCGAACGTACTCCCGGCCGACCGCCAGCACCGGCCCGGCTTCGGTGGTGAGCAGCGGCAGGGTGGATTCGGGCTCGGTGGTGAGCAGCCGGCGGAGCAGCTGATTGCCGGAAAGCTCCGTGGTGAACGCGACAAACGCCGCTACCACCTGCTCCCGCGCCGTGGCGGTGCGATCCACCCGGGCATCGACGGCCCGGACGAATCGGCGCGATTCTCGGGCCAGCACCGCGCGGATCACCGCGTCCTTGCCCGGGTACCGCCGGTAGAGGGTCGCCGCGCTGACCCCGCTGCGCCGGGCGATCTCGGCCATCGTCGTGCGCCGGATGCCGAAATCGAGGAACGCGGCGAACGCGCCGTCCAGCACGGCCGGATCGTCCTCGTCCGGTGCCGCGGCCGCGAGCAGCTGCGCAACGAGCCCGACCCCGGACATCAGCCGGCCCGGCCGGCCGTTTTCGCCCGGTACGCCATCGGGAAGTACCGGGCCCGGGCCGGCAGTCGCTGCTCGGTCCGCCGGACGATGGCACCGAGCGCGTTCAGCTCGGCCTGCCGGCGCGGTGACCAGTCGAGGTCGAGCCGTTCCCGCAGGTTGGCCGGGAGCAACCCGGCGGTGCTCAGGGTGAGGACGCGCCGGCCGGCCGGCCGGCCGAGTGCCCACGCCGGGGTGAGCAACGGCGTCGGCGCCGGAACGCCGCGCAGCGCGAGCACCGCAGTGACCTGGCGGGTACTCGAATTCGCCGTCAGCGTGTTCGCGATCATGTCGTCGGCGTAGCGGTGGAAGCTGTCCAGATCGGTCGGCATCACCCGGTCCGGGATGCCGAGGAGCGCGCCGAGCTGCCGCCATTCCGCGTAGGCGACGACCTGCTGCTCCCGGGTCAGCGGGCGGCCGAAGTTCCGCTCCACCTCGACCAGCATCAGGTACAGCGTGGCGTGCACCCAGAAGTACGCCTCGGCCTGCAGGGCGTGGTAACGGCGGCCCTGCTCGTCGGTTCCGGTAATGGTCCGGTGCAGCGTGCGCAGCCGGGCGGACTCGTCGATCGCCCGTTGGCCACCGAAGATCTGGGTGTAGAGCGAGTCGAGGGTGCGCTCCAGCCGGTCCCACGGACGCCGGGCGAAATCGGAGTGGTCGTGCACGCCGGCGCCGACCACCGGGTGGGCGACTTGCAGCAGCAACGCGGCGCCCGCGCCGAGCAGCGCGGTTCGCTTGCCGGCGATCTGCCAGAGCATCGAGTCGGGGCCGAGCGGCGCGACGGGCCGATCGAGATGTGCGAGCGCCTCCATGGCTACCTCCGCGTTGAGATAGTGATAGCGAAAGTCTCTCACCGACCTGTGGAACGGTCAAGCGTTACCGGGTGCCGCCCACCGGGCGGCCAAGATGTCGGCCGTCGTGGCCGGATCGCCGGCGCTGCCGAGTCGGTCCAGCTGCGCGGTCGCGTGCGCGAGTAGCTGGTGGCGGTCGATCCGGCGCAACGCCGCGGCCAGGTCGATTCGCTGGAGTACCGCTTTGGTGATCGGCCGCTTGCTGTCGGGAAACGAGATCGCGGCGAGCAGTGCCTGGATCGGTTCGGCGCACAGCAGCGCGTGTACCACGGCGGCTTCGGCCGGGTCGTGGAACGGCAGCAGATAGGTGGCATCGTCGAACACCGCCGGCCGTCCGGTGATCGGGCCGACCAGCTGGAAGCAGGGCCGCTTGTGCAGCCCGGACACCGCGATCTTGTACGGCTCGAAGGTGTAGGGCCCGACGCCGAAGATGCCGAACCGCGCCCGGTTGCGGTAGATCCGGGAACGTCGACCGTCCAGCGCGGCGGCATGGTGGGTCAGGTACTGCCACAGCTGCGGAGCGCCGGCGGCGAGCGGTTGGGTCGGCTCGCCGGGATGCCGCTGCGGTACCACCATCCACCGGGCGGCCGTCCGGGTCCGACCGTGATACACGTCGGTGCACTTGAACAGGGGATAGAGGTATTCCGGCTCGATGTCGATCCGGTCTCCGCTCGACGACACCGGCCGACCGTCGACGGCGACCAGCTCCATCACGGCGGCGGCGTCGTGTTTGATGCCCTGGCGCCACGGCAGCGGGCACCGCCCGTCCAGGTCGAGCAGGTCCGGCCGGCGGTCGAGGTCCCGGATCAGCCGTCCGTCCCGGACCTGGAGCACATGCTCGGGAATCCCGGCGTCGAGGTCGGGGTAGACCGCCGCTCGATACCGGATCGGTACCTGGTACCGCAGCGCGACGGTGAACCAGCAGGCGTCCACCGACGCGCCGAACCAGCGTCGGGCATCGATTCGGCGGATCGTCGCCGATTCGATCGGCAGTGCGTGCCGGGCGCAGTGCCGCAGCACGTTCCGGGCCACCTGGGTCTTGCACAACAGCGCCACGGTCGCGTCGCTACCGGCCAGCGCACGCAGCAGATGCAGCCAGACGGCCTCGCCGACATCGAAGTTCGCGCGGCCGGTGATCGCATCGATGCCGCGGTCGCGGCGGACGTTTCCTCGGGGCGGCCGGTTGGCCGAGTCGAGCACGGACAGTTGGCTGTTCGTCACCCACGGCGGGTTGCCGATCACCAGGGTCGGGCCGGCGGCGGTCCGGTAGGGCAGGTCGTCGGCCAGGTTCAGGGTGAACAGGTCGGCGTGCAGCACCGGGGCGAACCGGCGTGCCCGCTCGGCATGCTTCGTTTGTACTTCCACCCCGAGAAGTTCGGCCCGGGGGAACGCCTTTCGGGCCGCGGCCAGGAAGGCGCCGGTGCCGGCGGTCGGTTCGAGGACACGTGCCCAATTCCGCGCGGGCAACGTCGCGAGCAGGCTCGCGGCGAGCGGTTCCGGCGTCTGGAAGTCACCGAACTCGTTGTTGGGCAAGACAATAAGTGGTTCAGCGGGCCTGCGGGAGCTTGTGCCTGCCGCGCCGCGGGGTCCCGGCCGACGGCGGCGGCACGACCGGGCCGATGTCGCCGTCGGGTGCGGTGTCGATGTCGACGATCACCGGGGCGTGGTCGCTCGGGCCGGTTCCCTTCCGCGCCGCCCGGTCCACCCAGGCTGCGCGAACCCGGTCCGCGACCGGGGTGCCGGCCAAGATCAGGTCGATCCGCATCCCGAGGTCCTGGTGGAACATCCCGGCGCGGTAGTCCCAGTAGCTGAACACCCGCTCGTCCGGCCACCGGTCGCGGACGACGTCGTGCAAGCCGAGATCGGTCAGCCGGGCCAGCGCGGCCCGTTCCGCCGCGGTGACATGGGTCTGGCCGACGTAGGCGTCCGGGTCGAATACGTCGGCATCGGCCGGCGCGATGTTCATGTCGCCGCACACCAGGACGTCGGCCGGGCCCGCGGCGACCGTGTCGCGGAGCACGGACAGCCACTCGAGCTTGTAGTGGTAGTGGTCGGAGTCGGGCGTGCGCCCGTTCGGGACGTACAACGAATGCACCCGCACCCCGCCGCAGGTCGCCGCGACCGCGCGGGCCTCCTGGTGCGGGAAACCCGGCGCCCCGGGCAGGCCGCGGACGACGTTGTCGAGGCCCACGCGGGACAGGATCGCCACCCCGTTCCACTGGACCTCGCCGTACAGCGCGACCTCGTAGTCGCGGGCGGCGAGCTCGCCGCCGAGCAGCGCGCGGAACGCGTCGTCGGTCAGCTTGGTCTCCTGGAGACAGACCACCTCCGGCCGGCGTTGATCGAGCCACGGCAACAGCCGCGGCACGCGCTGTTTCGCCGAGTTGACGTTCCAGGTGGCCACCCGCATGGACCCACCGTAGCGACCGGCCTACCGCGCCGACCGACCTACCGAGCGAGTGGTCGACGGCTGCTAGAGTGGTGCCGACCGGCCAGCATGTGCCCGGCGCCGATGTAGTTCAGTGGTAGAACATCAGCTTCCCAAGCTGAGAATGCGGGTTCGATTCCCGTCATCGGCTCAGTGTTCGATGTTCGCTGCTCGAAGCAGCGCTGCAGTTCAACCGGAGCAGCGCTCGAGCTCGGCGAGCGTGACCAGTCGGTCGATGAGGGCGCGGGCGAGCAGCGCGGCCTTGTCGTTGGCCGGCCGGCCCGCAGCCTCGTACTTGTGCCGGATTCGCGCCAGGTGCGTGTTCACCGTGCCGATCGACAGGTAGAGCTTGCCGGCCGCTTCGGCTTTGGTTCCGGAGAGCAACCAGGTGCGAATCACGTCCACCTCCCGGTCGGAGAAGCGCGGCACGCGGGGCATCGGGCAGCTAACCCGAGAAGTGTCTGGTTCATTCGGGGAAGCTTGAACAATTTTCAGCAAAGAGGGAGTTGCCGACGGTGTGGCGTACGGGAAAGCCGTGGAACGTCGCGCGGAAGACGGCATTCGGAGTCTCCTGAAGTCTTGCGGTAGTTGATGTTTCGCTAGTGACTTACTGAGGAAATCTCGGCCTCTAGATGTTTTTTTAGCAGCTCGGCAACGCGGGCGCGAGTTCTCTCCCGAAACGTGAGCAACATTTTGGCGAACAGACTGGCGTTGTCCGATGTGGCGCGTTGTCGGGCAAGATCTTGCGATGTTGATCCGTTTCGGTGAGTCTTTTTCCATGGATTCTCCTCGGGTGCGGATCCTGGTCGCCTCGCCACTGGCCAGGGTGATCGCCGGTCCGCTCGCTGCCGCGATGCCGCATGCGACCGTGGTCCCGGCCGTCGATCCGCTTACGGTGCACCGCGAGATCAAACGGGCGGTCCGATTCGACGTCGTCACGACGGACTTGATCTGGAACCGGCCGGAGCTGGAATACCGCTTCGACGGTTTCGATGTGCTGGAGACGCTGCGCCGAGCCGAACGGGCGGCGCCGGTGTTGTTCACCGCGCAGGGGCACAGCGTGGAGCGCGACCACTTCGAGGAAGCGATCCACCGCTCGGACGTGGCCGGTGTCATCGAGAAGGTGAGTGGATTCGAGGCCCTGCTCAACGCCGTCCAGGCAACCGCGTACGGGCGGCGACCGGCCGAGCCGGTCCGGCCGGCGGGCCCACCACCGCTGTACACCCTGTTCAGCGGCCGGCGCGGACGCACCGCCGGTCGGCTTGCGGGCGCCATCGCGGCCGGCCGGGCCAGCGACGGCGCGAGTCTGGCCAAAGCCGCCGGCGTCGCGCCGAACACGGCGAACAAGGTGGCCGGGCGCTATCTCGGTCCGATCATCGAGCAGCGCCGCGAGCACGATCCGGAGCTCCCGATGACCTTGGCCACCGTGTACCGCTGGTGCGGCGTGCACGCGCGGTACCTGGTGAGCTGGTGCCGGCGCAACGGCTATCCGGAGGTGGTCGGCGCGATCTGAGCGGCCGGCGGAGCCCGGGCTATCGTTTTCGGCGATGACCGATTTTCTGCTGGCCCGTCCGGACTCCGTGCTCCGGGCACGTGGCGTCCGGTCCAGCTATCCGGACCCGGCCGCCGCCCGGGCCGCACTGGCGAGCGGCAGCGCAGACCTGGTGGTCGGCGCGTTCCCGTTCGATCCGGCCGATCCGGTTGCGTTGTGGCAGCCGAATGCTGCGGTGCGGACCGCGGGCGGGTGGCGACCCGCGGCGCTGCCCGCCTTGCCGGTCGTCCAGCCGACCGTCGAGATTCCCGCGCGGGCGGAACATCTGGCTCGGGTGACCAAGCTGATCGAGCTGATCCAGCGCGGCGATCTGGCCAAAGTGGTTGCCGCTCGTTCGGTCGAACTCGCTGCCGATGAGCCGATCGATCCGCAGGTTCTGGCCGCCCACCTGGTGGTCCGGTACCCGGCGGCCAACGTTTTCGTCGCTCCCGTGGCGGCCGGCGCGGTGCTGGTCGGCGCTACCCCGGAACTGCTGGTCGCTCGGCAGGGGAACCGAGTGTCGTTGCGCCCGTTGGCCGGTACGCTGCCGGCCACCGCGGACCCGGCGGAACTGCTCGACTCGACGAAGAATCAGGGCGAGCACGCGCATGTGATCGAGTGGATCCGGGATCGGCTCACGCCGCTGTGCCGCGAGCTGCGCATCCCGGACCGGCCGGAACTGACTCGTGCGGGCCAGGTTTGGCACCTGTGCACACCGATCGACGGGCTGTTGGCCGAACCGGCAGTCACCGCGCTGGACCTGGTCCGGGCGTTGCACCCGACCCCTGCGGTCTGCGGCAGTCCGACCGATCGAGCGCTGGCCACGATCACCGAGTTGGAGGAGCCGCGCGGGTTCTACGGCGGGGCGGTCGGCTGGTGCGACGCCGACGGCGACGGCGAATGGGTGGTCGCAATCCGGTGTGCCGAATTGGCATCCGGCGGGCGGGTGCTGCGGGCCTATGCCGGCGGCGGCATCGTCGCCGACTCCGATCCGCAGGCCGAGCTGGACGAGACGACGGTGAAGCTGCGGACGTTGATCGACGCGCTGAGCGCACCGAGTGATCTTTTGCTGCCGTAGTCGCTCGACCCCCGGGCGGCGATCCCCGCCGGGCGCCGGTGGCGCGGCGGCAGGTGTTAGGTTGGCCGAATGGACGGAGCGAGGAGTTTCCTGGGCCCGGGCGCCGCAAGTGCGGTTGCTGGCATGTTGCTCGGCGTCGTGGCGGTCTTCGGGATCGTGGCCGCAGCGCAACAGAACTCCCGGCCGGATATCGATCGCAGTGGCAATGCCGGCTCGTCGCTGCTGAATCAGGTTGAGTACGGCAGTCGCTGACGCCACCCCCCTCGGCCGGCGCTGGACCCTCGGGACCGCCGTCGCCGCCTCGGTCTTGGCGTTCGCCCAGGCCCCCGGCCTGATCGTCGCCGACACCAAATACGACCTCACCCAGAACCCGATCGGCTTCCTGGCCCGCGCCGCGCATCTGTGGAGTTCGCAGGCCCCGATGGGGCAGGTGCAGAACCAGGCCTACGGCTACTTCTTCCCGCACGGCTCGTTCTTCGCGGCCGGCCAGCTGCTGTCCGTGCCGGCCTGGATCACCCAGCGGTTGTGGTGGGCGTTGCTGCTGTTCGCCGGCTTCTGGGGGATCATCCGGCTGGCCGAGGCGCTCGGCGTCGGCAGCCGCAGTTCCCGGGTGATCGCCGCGGTCGCCTTCGTCCTCGCGCCGCGGGTGCTCACCACGCTCGGCTCGATCTCCTCCGAGACGCTGCCGATGATGGCCGCGCCCTGGGTGCTGCTCGGCGTGGTCCGGCTCACCCCGCGCGCGGCGGCCCGCAGCGCGGTCGCGGTCGCCTTGATGGGCGCGGTGAACGCGGTCGCCACCGCAGCCGCGGTGCTGCCGGCTCTGCTCTGGTGGGTCGCCCAGCGACCGAACCGGCGGTGGTGGCGGTTCACCGCCTGGTGGCTGCCCGCGCTGGCGCTGGCGACCTGCTGGTGGGTGGTGCCACTGCTGTTGCTCGGCCGGGTCAGCCCGCCGTTCCTGGATTACATCGAATCCGCCGGGACGACCACCCAGTGGACGTCGCTGACCGAGGTGTTGCGCGGCACCGACAGCTGGACGCCGTTCGTCTCGCCGGAGCGGATCGCCGGCGCGGTGCTGGTCACCCAGCCGGCTGCGGTGTTGGCCACCGGCTTGCTCGCGGCTGCCGGGATGGCCGGCCTGGCCATGCGGTCGATGCCGGCGCGCGGCCGACTGGTGCTGATCCTGTTCGTCGGGTTGGCCGGCCTGACCGCGGGCTACGTCGGTGGGCTGGGCTCGCCGTTCGCCGAGCCGGTGCGCGCCTTCCTGGACGGCGCGGGCGCGCCGCTGCGCAACGTGCACAAGCTGGAACCGCTGATCCGGATTCCGTTGGTACTCGGCCTGGCGAACCTGTTGGCCCGGGTGCCGTTACCGGCGTCGGTACCCCGGGCTCGCTGGCGCTCCGCGCTCGCTCACCCGGAGCGGGAACCGCTGGTCGCCCTGGCCGGGCTGGTGCTCGCGGCGCTGGTCCTGGCCACCTCGCTGGCCTGGACCGGTCGACTCGCGCCACGCGGGGCGTACGACGAGGTGCCGTCGTACTGGCAGCAGACCGCGGACTGGCTGGCCGACCATGCCCGCGACACCCGGGCGCTGGTGGTGCCGGGCGCGCCGTTCGGCAGCCAGGTATGGGGCTTGACCCGGGACGAGCCGCTGCAGGCGTTGGCCGACACCCGGTGGGCGGTGCGCGACGCGATTCCGCTCACCCCGCCCGGCGCGATCCGGGCGATGGATGCGGTGCAGCGACTGATCGCGGACGGGCGGCCGTCCGCCGGGTTGGCGCCGACCCTGCTCGGCCAGGGCATCGGCTATCTCGTGCTGCGCAACGACCTCGACCCGGACACCGCCCGGTCCACCCGGCCGATCCTGGCCCAGCAGGCGGTCGAGGGTTCGCCGGGGCTGGTTCGGGTCGCCGAGTTCGGTGGCCCGATCGGTGCCGGCCGGACCGCCGGGGTGGTGGTCGACACCGACCTGCGGCCGGACTACCCGGCGGTGCGGATCTACCGGGTCGAGGGGGCCGGCCCGGGGACGCCGGCCCAGGTCCGGGCCGGCGGTGGCGCCGGGGACGCCGGCACCGGCGCCTACACCGTGCCGCTGGCGGACGTGCCGGTGGTCGCCGGCGGTCCCGAGGTGGTGCAGCGGCTGGCGACCGGTCCGGGGCCGGTGCTGCTCGCCGCCGATGCGGCCCGGGCCGGGCTGCCGCCGACACCGCTGATCGTCACCGACACCCCGGTCGACCGGGAGACCGACTTCGGTCGGGTGGACAACCACAGCTCGGCGATCCGGGCGCCGGACGATGCGCGGCGCACGCTCAACTCCACCGCGGATTACGCGGTGCCGGACACCGCGCGGGTCGCGGCGGCCTGGTCCGGCGCGCGGGTCGCGGTGTCCAGCTCGGCCGCCGACGCCACGCAGCTCGGCGGTGCCGCACCCGGTAGCGCCGCGGCTGCGGCGGTCGACGGCGACCCGGCGACCGGGTGGCTGAGCAACGGCCTGGAAACCGCCGTCGGGCAATGGCTGCAGCTGGACCTGGACGCGCCGGTTCGCGGCGGGTTGCTGGAACTGACCACCAGCCCCGCTGCGATCGGCAGTCCGGTGCGCTGGATCGAGGTGAGCACCGCGAACGGGTCGACGAGCGCGCGGATCGACCGGCCCGGCGATCCGGTGCGGGTGGCGCTGCCGCCGGGGTCGTCGGGCTGGGTCCGGATCACCGCGAAGGGGGTGCAGGACGGCACCGGCGGCAGTCAGTTCGGGATCATCGAGCTGGCTCTGCAGGACTACTCCGGGACCCGGCCGGCCGACCCGGCGGGTGCGCATCGGGTGCCGATCGTGCACCGCACGGTGTTGCCGCCGGTCCCGGCCGCGAGTGCGGTGCGCGGCTGGGACCTCGGCCAGGAGCTGCCCGGCCGGGCGGGCTGCGTCGACGGCCCGGACCGGGTCCGCTGCGGGGTCGGGCTGGGCCTGGCGGCCGAGGAACCCGGCACCTTCCAGCGCACCCTCGCGGTGCCGGCGCCGACCGCGGTGCGTGCCGAGCTGACCGTGCGGCCTCGGCCCGGTCCGGAACTGGATGCGTTGTCGGCGGCGCCCGATCAGGTGATCGCCCGAGCGCCGGGCCAGGTCGCCGACCCCCGCGGCTCGGCGGCAGCCGCTGTCGACGGCGACCCGCGGACCAGCTGGACCGCCCCCGCCGACACCGTGACCGATCCGGGTGGCGGCAAGCCCACGCTGACCCTGGAACTGCCGGCGCCGACCCCGGTCACCGGGTTGGCGATCACCGGCAGCCGCGGCATGTTGCCCGCCCCGCCGACCGCGGTGTCGGTCAACCTGGGCGACGGGCCGCAGGTTCGGCAGCTGACCGGCAGCGAGCCGATCACGGTGCACCCACGGGTCACCGATCGGATCGAGCTGAGCCTGCAGTCGTGGACGGGAGTACTGGATCGGACCGCGCTCGGCTTCGCCCAGCCCGAGGCACCCGGGATCGCCGAGGTTCGGGTGCTCGGGCCGGCCGGCGCGCCGGTCGGGGTGCCCGCCGACCCGGTCCGCACGGTCACCGTCGATTGCGCCGACGGCCCGCGGCTGACCGTGGCCGGCCGCTCGATCCGGTTCTCGATCACCGCGAGTGTCGCGGCATTGCGTGCGGCCGAGCCGATCGCGGCCACCGAGTGTCCCGACGGGCCGGGTGACCTGCCGCTGGCTGCGGGTTCGGCCGACCTGTCTGTCGTACCGGGTGCGGCGTTCAGCGTCGACCGACTCCAGCTGACCGCGGTCCCCGGTCCACCGGTCCCGGCCCGGCCCGGGCAGCTGCTGGTGCTGCCGCTGAGCACCAACGCCGGCTGGGTGGCTCGCGACAGTGCCGACCACGAGCTGACCTCGGTGGTGGTGAACGGCTGGCAGCAGGGCTGGTTGCTGCCGGACACCGCCGCGTCCGGCCCGGTCACGATCGCCTTCCCCGCCGACCGCTGGTACCGGCCGGCGATCTTCGGTGGCCTGGTCTTGCTGTTGCCGCTGCTGGTCGCGGCCGGGTGGGCACCGGCAACCTCCCGCGGGCGGTTGCCCCGGTCGTGGCACAGCCGGCTTGCCGGGTGCGCCGGCCTGGTGGCGACCGCCACCGTGGTCGCCGGACCGGTCGGTGCCGGTCTGGCGGTGTCGTTCGTCGCGCTGCGTCTGCTCCGACCGGGTGTTGCCGCCGCCGGTGCCGCGCTCGCCGGGTTCGGCACCGCGATCGCTGCCGCCGGGTTGTCCACCGGTCCGTGGCGGGCGCCCGGCGGCTATCTGGGCCACGCGGCGTGGGTTCAGCTGCCGGCGCTGATCGCGGTGGTCGCGGTCGGGGCGGCGGCGCTGCCGTGGGATGCGTTGCCGCGCGCGCCGCGGGATCGTTCCCGATCGCGGACGGCGCGCCGGACCGGCTCCTCGACCAGCGCGAAGCTGGCCGCGGCCACCGGCACGGTCAGCACCACGGTGACGACCAGGACGAACCCGAAGCTGCCGGAGAACGGCAGCACGCCGAACACCGGGAACACCATCGACAGCACCACCAGATGCCAGAGAAAGACCCCGTAGGACCAGCGGCCCAAGGCGCGGGCCGGCGGCGCGGCCAGCCACGGATGCGCCCGACCGTCCAGCACCGGCGGGGCGAGCAGCGCGAACGCGATGGTCGCGCCGAAGCCGATCTTGAGCGCGTACTGCCACGGGTGGGGGTGGGACAGGCCCGGCGGCCCGGCGAGGTCGGTGGCCGCCAACAGCAGCGCGCCGATCCCGACGGTCGCCATCAGCATCCGCCGGCGGGCCAGCCGGACCAGTGCCGGTGGCGGATCGCACACCGCCTCGGCGAGCAGCATGCCGACCGCGAACCAGGGCAGGTAGCCGGGCAGCCAGTTGTCGGAATGGATCGCGTCCGGCGTGGGCACGGGGATGAATCCCCAGCCGAAGCTGAGCAGCGCGGCGGTCGCGATCACCGGTATCCGCCGGCTCGCACGGGGTCCACGCAGCCGGCGCAGCGCGACCGCACACACCGGCAGCAGCAGATAGAAGGCGACTTCCACCGACAGGCTCCACATCTGGGTGAGCCCCTCGGTCAGGGTGAGCGGCGCGAACACCTGCACCAGCCCGAGATTGGCCAGCCACACCCGCAGCCCGGTACCGGCGTGCGGTACCAGCAACATCGCTGCGAATACCACGGTCCAGTAGGCCGGCAGGATGCGCGCCGCGCGGTGCAGCAGATACCGCACCGTCGTCGGTGCTGCGGCAGCGCCCCGGGCGGCGGCCGCATGGGGTCGCCAGAGCAGGAACCCGGAGAGACCGAAGAACACCGCCACGGCCAGGTCGAACCGGCCGAGGACGCGGCCGAACAGCGGCTCCGAGGTGGCCCCGGTCTGGAACGCGACGTGGGTGAGCAGGACGCCGAACGCGGCGGCGGCGCGCAAACCGTCCAGCGCCGGCAGAAATGCGGGCGCGGGATGCTGGTCGGTCGGGTTCGGTGCGGTCGCGGGCATCCGGTCCAGTCTGCCCCGGCGCGGTGCCGGATACATCCTGCCCGCTCGCTCCGGAACTGTCCGGAGTGCTGTTAGGGTCGGGACGCAGCGTAATGGCATGCGGCGGCCGGGGAGCGTTCGAGCGACCACGAGGAGATGTAGTAGATGGCGGAGGGTCCGGGGTCGGGCAAACGGCTGGCCTGCCTGTTGGTAGGGCTGGGCGCGCTGCTTCTTACCGCGGCGCTGCTGATTCCCACCTACGCCATCGGGAAGATCGCGAAGACGCCGCTCGATCTGGAGATCACCACGATCGCCACGACCGCGCCGGACAAGGGCGCTCAGGTGCTCGACGCGCGGTCGCTCACCACGCCCACCGGCAAGGCGCAGGTGAACGCGAACGTGCCACTGGTATCGCAGCGTTTCCTCACCGTCGAAGAACCCGCGGATGCCGACCGGGTCACCCTGCAGGCCGGGCAGACGTTGCGCCGCACCGACAAGCAGGGCGACACCGGGTTGCTGACGGCGACCGTCGATCGGGTCACGATCGATCGCACGACCGGGGAGCCGCTGGACGATCCGATCGGGTCGATCCAGGTTCAGGCCGACCAGCCCGCCGAAGAGGTACCGCATACCGGCTTGCAGTACCGGTTCCCGATCGGTACCGAGAAGAAGAGCTACCCGTTCTTCGATATCAATGCGCGCCAGTCGGCGGATATGAGCTTCGTCGACGAGACCGAGATCAGCGGGCTGAAGGTGTATCACTTCAAGCAGACGATCCCGCCGGTGGACCTGTCCAAGGTGGTGAACAGTCCGGCGAACAAGCTGTCCTTGCCCGCCGACAAGTGGGGTGTGCCCGGGGGCGCCGATCCGGTGACGATGACCCGGTGGTACACCGACGAACGCGAGGTCTGGGTGGAGCCGAAGACCGGCACCATCGTCCGCGGTCAGGAGCAGGTGTACCAGTACTACGCGCGGGCTGCGGACAAGCCGGAGGTCACCGTGCTGCAGGCCGCGCTCGCGTTCGACGAGAACACGGTCGAGTCCCAAGCCGCCACCGCCAAGCAGTATGTCGACGAGATCGCGTTGTACGGCCGGTTCCTGCCGATCTCGTTCGGCATCGTCGGATTGCTCGCGTTGCTCGCCGGGATCTTCCTCGGGATTCGCGGCGGATCCGGTGGCCGCGGTCGCCGGTCGCCGGCCGTCGCTACCGATCCGCCCGACACCGGCGCCCATGCGATGCCCGACCCGGCTGATCCGCCGGCGCCGGGGTATCGGACCGAGGCGACCGGCCGGAGTGAGATCGACGCCCCGACCGAAGTCATCTATCCGCGCTTCGACGAGTATCCGCGGGACCGGTAGCCGAGCGTCCGACCGACGAACCACGCACGGCGAGGACGCAACCGATCAGCGCGGTGACCGCCGACGTCGTGGTCGCAATCACGATCAGCCGGGTTACCGAGTCGGCGAAGCCGGCGGCGGCGGCGATCTCCACCGGTAGGGCGATCCAGACGACGGCCGAGGTTCGGGTCCGTTCGGCCGCGATCGCGGCCAGCAGGGCCCCCTGCAGTACCGCCAGGCAGGCACCGTTCAGCGCGAACAGCCACAGCAGCCCCTGCACCGGCAGATAGTCCGCGCCGACCAGCGCCGGTGCCAGCGGTGCGGCTGCGGCGGCGCCGCCGACCGTCACCACGCCGAGCCCGGCCAGCACCGCGATCGTGGTCCGTACCGCCCGTGCGGAACCGTCCGGCTGCGCCATCCGCGGGTACGCGACCACCCCGACCGCCTGCGGTAGCCAGAAGGCGACCTTGGCTGCCACCGCGCCGAGCGCGTATCGGCTGGCGTCTGCCGGATCGAGCAGCACCCGGGCGGCGATCAGGTCCGTCGCGGCGAGCGCGATCAGCGCGAGCTGTACCAGGGACGCGCGCCCCACGGCGACGACGCCGGCGCTCGTCGTCGCCCGGCCGGCTGGAGGCACAGCGAGCTGCGGGTCCGGCCGGTGCCGGACGTCCGCCGCGGGATCCCCGGCCGAATACCGCCGGGCGACGACGGCGACCCCGGTCAGGGTCGCCGAACCCACCGCGAGCGCCGCCGTCGCGCCGCCGCCGGCGGCGAGCACCGCGATCGCGGGCAGCTTGCTCGTCCCGGCGAGAACGAGCAGCACCGCGAGGCCACGGAAGCGTTCCCGCCCCTGCAGCAGACCCTGGACGCCGGCGAGCAGGACCAGAGCCGGGGCGGAAAGCACCGCTGCCGTGGCTGCGGTGGCCGATACCTGCAGTGCCCCGCTCAGCAGCGGAATCAGCGCTGCGCCGGCCGCGGCGACCAGCACGGTGCAGCGATCGGCGAGCCGGCGCAACGGCTGGATCGGGGCACCGCGCACCACTTCCCGGGCGATCACGTTCTGCACCGCCAGCGCGGGCACGGCAAGCAGCAACTGCACGGCGAGCAGGCTGGCGAAACCGCTGTAACCGGCGACCCCGAGCCAGCGGCCCGCGGCGAGCTGCAGCAGGTAGCCGGCGAGGTTGGCGGTGAGCCCGCCCAGCGTCACAGCGGTGAGCCCACGCATGCGAGCCATGATGCAGGATGACCGGTATGGCAGCGGCGCGGTGGCTCCGGACCGTCCCGGTGAGCGCTGTCCCGATCGGCGTTCGGGTGGTCCCGATCGGCTACAGCGCCGGGCTCGCACTGCTGATCGCGGGTCCGCTGCTGGGGCCGGGCTATCTGCTCTGGCGCGACGCCGTCGCCACCCCGCGCTCCTATCTCACCGACAGTGCGCTCGGGCTCGGCGATACGGCGCCGCGGGCGGTACCGCAGGATGCGGCGGTCGCCGTGCTGTCGGTGGTGCTGGACGGCGGTTGGGTGGTCCGGCTGATCCTGGTCCTGGCGTTGTGGCTGGCCGGTTGGGGGGCGGCGCGGCTGGTCCGCGAGCTGCTCTCGGTCGGAATCGGGCCACAGCTGGTGGCGGCGACCGTGGCGGTCTGGAACCCCTATGTTGCCGAACGCCTGCTGCAGGGGCACTGGAGCCTGCTCACCGGGTACGCGGCGTTGCCGTGGGTGGCGCTCGCGGCGCGCGAAGCGTCGTGGTTCGCGCTGCTCGCGGCGTCGGCGGCAGCGGGGCTCACGCCCACCGGCGGGGTGCTGGCCGCCATCCTCGCTGCGGTGGTGGTGCCGTTGCGGCGGCTGCCGGCGATCGCCGCGGTGGCGGTCGGTGCTGCGGCGCCCTGGCTGGTTGCGTCGTTGTTCGGCGGCTCGGCCGGGATCGGCGATCCGGCCGGGGTGGCGGCGTTCGCAGCCCGGGCCGAGCCGGGTCTAGGCACGCTGGGCAGCCTCGCCGGACTCGGCGGGATCTGGAATGCGGACGCCGTACCGAGCTCCCGCACGGGCGGTTTCGCGCTCGTCGGCACGGTGGTGCTGCTCGGCGTCGTCGCACTCGGGCTGCCGGCGCTGTGGCGCACCCGCGATCGAACCGTTCGGGCGTTGCTGCTGTCGGCCGGGCTGGCGGTGTTGCTCCCGGCGGCCGCGGCCACGCCCCTCGGGTTGTCGACGGTCGAGTGGATGGTCCGGCAGGTACCCGGCGCCGGGCTGTTCCGGGACACGCAGAAATGGGTCGCGTTGGCCGTGCCCGGCTACACCCTCGCCGCCGCGGCCGGCTGCCGCGCGCTGGCCGCGCGGACCACGTCTGCGGCGGCCGTGCCGCTCGCCGGCCTGGTGCTGCTGGCGCTGCCGGACCTGGCGTGGGGCGTCGGCAACACGATGCATCCGGTGCGGTATCCGCCCGGCTGGTCGCGGGTTGCCGACGCGGTGCGCGGCGACGGCGCGGTGGCGGTGCTGCCGGCCGGGATGTTCCGGACGTTCCCGGGCGTGCCGGTTCCCGTGCTCGATCCGGCACCGCGGATGGTGCGCGCCGATGTGTTGCAGACCGGTGACCTTCCGGTCGGCGGGACGGTGGTCGCGGGCGAGGGAGCGTGGGCCCGGCAGGTGCAGCGTTTGCTGACCGCCGGCGCCGACCCGGCCCGGCTGGCCGACCTCGGGGTCGGCTGGGTGCTGGTAGAGCGCACCAGCGGTGGTGCGCTCGGTGCCGCCCAGCGCACCGTGGACCGACTCCCCGTGGTCTACGCCGACGCCGACCTCGCGCTGTATGCGGTCGGTACGCCCCGGGTGCAGCGGCCGCCGCCGGCGCAGCGGGCGGGGGTCGTCGCCGCCCACCTGCTCTGGGCCGGGATCGGTGTCGGCGGCCTACTGGGTGCCAGCGGGCTGCTCGGGGCCGTGGTCGGTGCGATCCGGCGGCGCGATCAGCCCTGACATCAGTTCGCTCCGGGTGGTCGCGGTCAACACCGCACGCACCCCGGCTGCGCATTGTGCCCAGGAGAACTCCTGCGCCCGGCCCCGGGCCTTCTCGCCGAGCAGCGCGCGCGCCTCCCGATCGAGCAACAGTTCCCCGAGTGCTTCGGCCAGCTGTTCCGGGTCGTCGACCAATACCCCGGTCACGCCGTCGATGATCGAATCGGTGAGTCCGCGCGAACTGCGGTACCCCACCGTCGGCACGCCGTGCTGGGCCGCCTCGATCACCGCGAGCGCCCAGCCCTCCTTGCGCGACGGCAACGCCTGCACCCAGGCCTGGGCGAGCAGTTCGTGCTTGCGCCGCTCGTCGACGTGACCGTGGAAGGTGACCTGGTTCTCGATACCGAGGGTGTGCGCCCGGGCCCGCAGATTCGGCGCCCACCAGCCGTCGCCGACGATGTCGAGATGCAGCCCCGCGATCCGATATCGCAGCGTGGCGACCGCGTGCAGCGCATCCTCGATCTGCTTGTGCGGAACCAGCCGGGACAACACCACGATGCTCGGATGCGCGGTCCGGTCCGGATCGGTACCGGCGCCGACCGCATCCGGTACCGGCGCGGCACCGTTGCGGACGACCGCGATCCGCGCCCGGTCCACGCCGAGCTCGGCCAGATCCTCCGCGGACGGCAACGAGACCGTGAGGTACTGGTTGCGGCGGTGCGCCCGGGGGCCGAGGACCGATTCGATCCACCAGCCGAGGCGGCCGACGAGCCGGCCGGCGACCGGCCACTGCTCGCGGTGGCAGTGATGGACGAGGACGGTCACCGGCGCGCCGGCGACGGTCCGGGCGAAGAACGGCACGCCGTTCTGGGTGTCGAGCACCGCGTCCGGCCGGGTTCCGCGGAGCGGACCGAGCCCGACCCGGGCGAAGGCGATCGCGGCGAGCGCGCGGGGGTAGACGGTGTACCGGCCGCCGCCCCGGCTGATCGTGAGCCCGTCGCGGTGCTCCCGGCGGGCCGCGCCGGGGTAGCGGGCGGTGCGCAGCGTGACCCGGATTCCCTGAGCGGCCAACTCGGCGCCGACCTGTTCCAAGAACTGTTCACTGCCGCCGCCCTGGGGGTGCCCGGTGTCCCGCCAGCACAGCAACAGCACTTCGCGCACGGGTTCGCTTTCGCCGGGGGTCGCGGTCGGGTCCACATTAGACCGAGCATCGGCGAAGGGTGTAGAGGCGAAGGCGTAGCGGCCGCGACGTCGGATGGCGCGGTCCGCCGACCGGACCTTGACTAGAGTTCGGGTCGTGTCCCGAACCCCGACCGCTCGCCTGGCCCGGCGGGCCACGCTGCGCCGGTCGGCTCGGTTGTTGGGTGAGTTCCGGTTCGAGCAGTCCGATCCGGACCGGTTCTACGGCGCACTCGCCCACGACACCGCGCTGCTGATCGACGATCTGTACCGCGACGTGACCGGGCAGACCCTGTTCGGTGCGACCGTGCTGGATGTCGGCGGCGGACCGGGCTACTACGCCAAGGAATTCGCCGAACTCGGTGCGGGCTATTACGCGGTCGAGCCGGATCCGACCGAGATGCACGCTGCGGGCCTGCCACCGGCGGGTGCGGTGCGCGGGTCGGGCATGGCGCTGCCGATCCGGACGGACGCGGTGGACGTGTGTTTCTCCTCCAACGTTGCCGAACACGTGCCGCGGCCGTGGTCGATGGCGGCGGAGATGCTGCGGGTGACCCGCCCGGGTGGGTTGATGGTGTTGTCGTACACGGTGTGGCTCGGGCCGTTCGGTGGACACGAGACCGGCCCCTGGCATTACCTCGGCGGCGAGCGCGCTGCCCGGCGGTATCGGCGGCGACACGGGCGGGAGCCGAAGAACCGGTACGGCCGGTCGCTGTTCGAGGTGCGCGCCGGCGACGGTCTGCGCTGGGCCGCCGGGGCGGTCGGTGCGGACCTGGTGGCGGCGTTCCCGCGGTATCACCCGCGCTGGGCCTGGCCGGTCGTGCGGGTCCCCGGGCTGCGCGAGGTGGCGACGAGCAACCTGGTGTTGGTGCTGGCACCGACGGATGCTCGGCACCGCTGAGCGGGCACCGGCGTCGGTGCGTGCGGGCGGTGCGGCGTCTGCTCGGCACAGCTTCCTACACTCGGCGGGTGTACAGCTGTTGTCCGCTCGCGCCGAACCCTGGCTCCGGCGATGCGCTCGAGCGAGTCGGCGGGGCGCGAGCAGGTATGTTGATACGTTCCGGCTTTGGGCCGACTGTGCGGCCTGTCGGCCTGGCGAGAGGTTTTGTCATCGATGAGTGAGTCCGGTGTTTCGGGTAGGTCGGGGACTGCGGGTTCAGGCGCTGGTCGTGGCGGTGGTCGTCGTTCGCGGGGCGGTGCCTCGCGGGGGGTGACGTTGCCGCAGTTGCTCGCCGGGGCGGTCGCGATCGATCCGGCCGGGCCGGCAGTGGTGTACGACGGTGTGTCGGTGTCGTATGCGGAGTTGGATGCGGCGTCGTCGCGGCTGGCGCGGGTGCTGATCGGCCGTGGCCTGGGGCCGGAATCTTTTGTCGCGGTGGGTATTCCGCGGTCGGTGGAGTGGGTTGTGGCGGTCTGGGCGTGCGCGAAGGCGGGGGTGGCTTTCGTCCCGGTGGATCCGCGGTATCCGGTGGGTCGGGTCGAGTTCATGATCGCGGATTCGAACGTGTCGCTGGGATTGACGGTGGCCGGGGTCGTCGATCAGTTGCCTGATGTCGTCGAGTGGCTGGTGGTCGACGCTGCCGAGTTCGGTGCTGTTTTGGCGGCTCATTCCGCCGATCCGGTCACGTATGCGGATCGACATGGCGTGGTGCGGGTCGAGAACTGCGCGTATGTGATCTACACCTCGGGTTCCACGGGACGCCCGAAAGGTGTTTCCGTCACACATGCGGGTTTCCAGAACTTTGTGACCGATATGCGGGATCTGTTCGGGGCGGATCGGTCGTCTCGGGTATTGCAGGTGGCGTCGCCGAGCTTCGACGCTTCGATGCTGGAATTGCTGATGGCGGTCGCCGGCGGTGGGACGTTGGTGGTGTGCCCGCCGGACGTGTACGGCGGAGCCGAGCTCGCCGAGCTCATCCGCCGGGAGCGGGTATCGCATGCGTTTATCACGCCGGCGGTGTTGGCGTCGATGGAGCCGACGGACCTGGCCGAGTTCGGGATGTTGTTGGTCGGTGGTGAGGCGTTCTCGGCGGAGTTGGTCGGGAAATGGTGGTCCGGGCGGGACATGGTGAATGTCTACGGTCCGACCGAGACGACGATCTTGGCGCTGTCGAGTCGGCCGCTGCGGCCGGGTGGACTGCTGCCGATCGGCGTGCCGATGCGCGGGGTGTCGGGGTATGTGCTGGATGCGCGGCTGGGGCGGTCTCCGGTGGGGGTGGCCGGGGAGCTGTATCTGGCAGGTCCCGGCCTTGCGCGGGGCTACGGCGGACTGTCGTCCTTGACGGCAGGGCGATTTGTGGCCGATCTGTTCGGCGGACCCGGTGGGCGGATGTACCGGACGGGCGATGTGGTCCGTCAGGTGGAAATCGACGGCCGGTTGGAGATCGTCTACGTCGGTCGCAGTGATTTCCAGGTGCAGGTCCGTGGTTTGCGGATCGAGCTGGGCGAAATCGATGCGGCTCTGACCGAGCACGACGCGGTCGGTTTCGCGGCGACCGTCGCGCACACGGCCGAGTCGGGCGACGTGAGCCTGGTTGCCTACCTGCGTTTGGTGCCGGGTGGGGCGGTCGATACGACCGAGCTGAAAGATTTTCTGGGGCGGTCGTTGCCGGCGCACATGGTGCCGGCCCTGTTTGTGGTGCTCGATCAGATCCCGTTGACGGTGAACGGGAAGCTGGACCGTGCGGCATTGCCGGAGCCGGTGTTCGAGGTGGCGGAGTTCCGGGAGCCGGCGACGCCGATGGAAAAGGTCGTCGCCGAGGTATTCGCCGACGTGCTCGGGCTGGATCGGGTCGGCGCAGACGACGACTTCTTCGCGATCGGCGGGAATTCGCTGATCGCCACGCAGGTGGTGGCACGGCTGGGGCAGGCAACGGACGCGCGGCTGTCGCTGCGGGTGCTGTTCGAGGCTTCGACGGTGACGGGCTTGGCGGCGCAGTTGGCGGAGTTGGCCGGGGAGGGTGGGCGTCCGGCTTTGGTTGCGCGGCCGCGGCCGGAGCGGGTGCCGTTGTCGTTGGCGCAGTCGCGGATGTGGTTTCTGAACCGGTTCGATCCGGAGTCGGTCGCGTACAACGTCCCGTTCGTGGTTCGGCTCACGGGCGCGCTGGACGTGGTTGCGCTGCAGGCGGCGGTGGCCGATGTGGTGTCGCGGCACGAGGTGTTGCGCACCGTGTACCCGGAGTTCGACGGCGCCGGTTGGCAGGTGGTGCTGGAGCCGGCCGCCGCCGGGGTCGAACTGACTGTCGGCGAGCTGATCAGCGAGGCCGACCTGCTGCCGGTGATCGGCGACTTCGTCACGACCCGGTTCGACGTGACGCGGCAGGTCCCGGTCCGGGCGCGGATCTGGCCGGTCCGGTTCGACACCGAGGCATCCGACGGAAACGAGTTCGTGCTGGCCGTGGTGGCCCAGCACATCGCGGTCGACGGGTATTCGGCGACCCCGTTCATGCGGGACATGATGGTGGCGTACGAGTCTCGGTTGCGGGGTGGGGTGCCGGGGTGGGCGCCGTTGGGGGTGCAGTATGCGGATTACAGCGTGTGGCAGCGGGAGGTGTTGGGGGCGGAGTCGGATCCGGGGTCGGTGATGGCGCGGCAGTTGGGTTTTTGGCGTGGGGTGTTGGCGGGGGTGCCGGTGGAGTTGGGGTTGCCGTTGGATCGGCCGCGGCCGGTGGTGGCCAGTGGTCGGGGTGGTGTGGTGGGTTTCGGGTTGTCGGAGGTGCAGTGGGCGGGGTTGGAGCGGGTGGGGCGGGAGTTGGGGGCGACGCCGTTTGTTGTTTTTCATGCGGTGTTGGTGGTGGTGTTGGCGCGGTTGTCGGGTGAGTGGGATGTGGTGGTGGGGGCGCCGGTGGCGGGTCGGGGTGAGGCGGAGCTCGACGAGTTGGTGGGGATGTTTGTGAATACGTTGGTGTTGCGGACGCGGGTGGATCCGGGGATGTCGTTTGCGGAGTTGGTGGTTCGGGTTCGGGGTGGGGATGTGGCGGCGTTGGGGAATGCGGATGTGCCGTTCGAGCGGTTGGTGGAGGTGTTGGATCCGCCGCGGTCGCAGGCGCGGCATCCGTTGTTCCAGGTCGCGCTGTACTTCCAGAACTTCGGCACCAGCAGTTTCGAACTACCCGGACTTACCTTGTCCGGGCTCGACTTCGATCCTGCGGTCTCGCGGTTTGATCTGCAGTGGTCGGTGCAGGAGGGGTTTGATGGTGTGGGTGTGCGGGAGGGGTTGGTGGGGAGTGTGGAGTATGCGGTGGAGTTGTTCGATGAGGTGACGGTGGTGGGGTTTGTGGAGCGGTTGGTGCGGGTGGTGGATGTGGTGGTGGGGGATGTGGGGGTTGTGGTGGGGGATGTGGATGTGTTGGGGGTGCGGGAGCGAGGGCTGTTGTTGCGGGGGTGGAATGCGACGGATCGGGTGGTGTCGGCGGGGGGGTTGTTGGCGGGGTTCGATGCGTCGGTGCGGGTGGATCCGGATGCGGTGGCGGTGGTGTTCGAGGGTGTGGTGGTGACGTATGGGGAGTTGGATGTGCGGGTGAATCGGTTGGCGCGGTTGTTGATCGACGTGGGTGTGGGTCCGGAGGTGTTGGTGGGGTTGGTGTTGCGGCGTTCGGTGGAGTTGGTGGTGGGGATGTATGCGGTGTTGCGGGCGGGTGGGGGGTTTGTGCCGGTGGATCCGGATCATCCGGCGGAGCGGGTGTCGTATGTGTTGGGTGTGGCGGATCCGTTGTGTGTGTTGAGTGTTCGGGGTGATGGGGGGGTGGTGCCGGGGGGTTGTTCGGTGGTGTGGTTGGACGAGGTGGATCTTTCTGCGGGGTCGGTGTGGTCGGGGGCGCCGGTGTCGGTGGGGGAGCGTCGGGGTGTGGTACGTCCGGGGAATACCGCGTATGTGTTGTTCACGTCGGGGTCGACGGGGCGGCCGAAGGGGGTGGTGGTACCGCATGCGGCGGTGGTGAATCAGATGGTGTGGTTGGTGGCGGAGTACGGGTTCGACGGTTCGGTGGTGTGGTTGCAGAAGACGGCGACGACGTTCGATGTGTCGTTGTGGGGGTTTTTCGCGCCGTTGTGGGTGGGGGGGCGGGTGGTGTTGGCGGTGCCGGGGGGGCAGCGGGATGTGGGGTATGTGGCGGGGTTGATCGCGGAGTATGCGGTGACGGTGACCGATTTCGTGCCGTCGATGTTGGGGGTGTTCGCGGGGTTTGTCGAGGGGGGGTTGTTGGGGTCGTTGCGGGATGTGTTGGTGATCGGGGAGGCGTTGCCGACGTCGGTGGTGCGGGCGTTCGCGGGGGTGGCGCCGGGGGCGCGGGTGCACAATTTGTACGGGCCGACCGAGGCTGCGGTGTCGATCACGTATCGGCAGGCGGGGGTGTCGGATGGGGGGGTGTCGGTGCCGATCGGGGTGCCGGTGTGGAATTCGCGGGTGTATGTGTTGGACGGCCGGTTGGGGTTGGTGCCGGTGGGGGTGGCGGGTGAGTTGTATCTGGGTGGGGTGCAGGTGGCGCGGGGGTATGCGGGTCGTCCGGATTTGACGGCGGAGCGGTTTGTGGCCGATCCGTTCGATGTGGTGGGTGGGGGCCGGTTGTATCGGACGGGGGATGTGGTGGTGTGGGACGCGGCGGGTGAGTTGGTGTATGTGGGGCGGTCGGATTTTCAGGTGAAGTTCCGGGGGCAGCGGATCGAGTTGGGGGAGATCGAGGCGGTGTTCGCGGGGGTGGCGGGGGTGGGTCAGGTGGTGGTGACGGTGTTCGAGGGGGGTCAGGGGCAGCAGTTGGTGGCGTATGTGGTGGCGGCGGATCCGGTGGTGGGGGTGGATCCGGACGGGTTACGGGTGCTGGTGGGGCGGGAGTTGCCGGTGTATATGGTGCCGGACGCGGTGGTGGTGCTCGAGGAGTTGCCGGTGAACGCGGCGGGGAAGTTGGACCGGGCGGCGTTGCCGGCGCCGCAGGCGCGGGTGGAGGTGTTCCGGGCGCCGTCGACGCCGGTGGAGGAGATTGTGGCGGGGGTGTTCGGGCAGGTGTTGGGGGTGGCGCGGGTGGGTGCCGATGACGACTTTTTCGCGTTGGGGGGTAATTCGCTGGTCGCGACGCAGGTGGTGGCGCGGTTGGGGGCGGCGTTGGATGCGCGGGTGCCGTTGCGGGTGTTGTTCGAGGTGTCGTCGGTGGCGGGGTTGGCGGCGCGGTTGGAGTCGCATGCCGATACCGGGCGGGTGGGGTTGCGGGTGTGGGACCGGCCGGCGCGGGTGCCGTTGTCGTTGGCGCAGTCACGGATGTGGTTTCTGAACAGGTTCGATCCGGGGTCGGGGATCTACAACCTGCCGTTCGTGGTGCGGTTGTCCGGGGTGGTGGATGTGGACGCGGTGCGGGCGGCGTGGGCGGATGTGGTGGCCCGCCACGAGGTGTTACGCACGGTGTATCCCGAACACGACGGGGTCGGGTTCCAGGATGTGCTGGACCCGGCCCGGGCCGGGGTCGAGCTCGAGGTGGTGGCTGCGGTCACCGAGGACGCGGTGCCCGCGTTGGTCGCCGAGTTCGTGGGTGCGGGTTTCGATGTCACGACCGGGGTCCCGGTCCGGGCCCGACTCTGGCCCCTCACCACCACCACTACCGACACCGACACTGATGCTGTCGAGACTGGTGTGGTGGGTGTGGTTTTGGGTGTGGTGGTGCATCATATTTCGGCGGATGGGTTTTCGGTGGGTCCGTTGGTGCGGGATGTGGTGGCGGCGTATGCGGCGCGGGTGGGGGGTGGGGTGCCGGGGTGGGCGGCGTTGCCGGTGCAGTACGCGGATTACAGCTTGTGGCAGCGGGCGGTGTTGGGGGCGGAGGAGGATCCGGGGTCGTTGTTGGCGGAGCAGGTGGGGTTTTGGCGGGGGCAGTTGGCGGGGTTGCCGGAGGAGGTGGGGTTGCCGGTGGATCGGCCGCGGCCGGTGGTGGCCAGTGGTCGGGGTGGGGTGTATCGGTCGGTGTGGGATGCGGGTGTGATGGCGGGGGTGGCGGGGGTGGCGCGGGGGTGTGACGCGACGCCGTTCATGGTGGTGCATGCGGTGGTGGCGGTGTTGCTGGCGCGGTTGTCGGGGGGGTCCGATATTGCGGTGGGGACGCCGGTGGCGGGGCGGGGTGAGGCCGAGCTCGACGAGTTGGTGGGGATGTTCGTGAACACGTTGGTGTTGCGGACGTGGGTGGATCCGGGGGCGCGGTTTGTCGATGTGGTGGAGCAGGTGCGGCGGGTGGATGTGGCGGCGTTCGGGCATGCGGATGTGCCGTTCGAGCGGTTGGTGGAGGTGTTGGATCCGCCGCGGTCGGCGGCGCGGCATCCGTTGTTCCAGGTGATGGTGGCGTTCCAGAACCTGAACGCGGCGGCGGAGCCGGTGGAAGTGGCGGGTGTGGCGGTCTCAGGGGTCGAGTTGCCGGTGGTGACGGTGAAGTTCGATCTGCAGGTGACGTTCGTGCCGCAGCCCGATGGGGGGCAGCTGGTCGAGTGGGCGTACGCGACGGATTTGTTCGATGCGGACACGATCGCGGGGTACGCCGATCGGTGTGCCCGGTTGGTGGCGGCGGTGGTGGCCGATCCCGAGGCGGTGGTGGGGGATCTGGTGTGGTCGACCGGGGCGGAGACGGCGGCGTTGCTGGCGGTGGGCCGGTCGCCGGCGGTGGGGCGGGCTGTGGCGGGGGCGGACACGTTGGCGGGGTTGTTCGCGGCGGCGGCGGCAGCGCATCCGGGGCGGGTGGCGGTGTCGGCGGGCGCGGCGCGGGTCACGTATGCGCAGTTGTCCGGGCTGGTGGGGCGGTGGGCGCGGTTGTTGATCGATGCCGGGGTCGGGCCGGGGGTGTTGGTCGGGGTGGTGTTACCGCGGGATGAGCGGTTGGTCGCGGTGTTGGTGGCGGTGTTGACCGCGGGGGGTGGGTATGTGCCGGTCGATCCGGGTGCTCCGGCGGAGCGGATCGCGGTCGTGCTCGCCGATGCTGCACCGACGGTGGTGATCGTCACGGCGGCGGATCGGGGGCGGGTCGCGGGGAGCGGGGCGCGGGTCGTGGTGGCCGACGAGGTCGAGGTGTCGGGGTATTCCGATGCGCCGGTCACCGATGCCGACCGGACCCGCCCGCTACGCGGTTCGGATGTGGCGTATGTGATTTTCACCTCGGGGTCGACCGGACGCCCGAAAGGGGTGCTGGTCGAGCACCGTAACGTGGTCGAGTTGCTGGTCAACACGCAGGGATTGTTCGGGTTCGACGAAACCGATGTGTGGACGTTGTTCCACTCGTACGCGTTCGATTTCTCGGTGTGGGAGATCTGGGGTGCCCTCGCTCACGGCGGGGAAGTGGTGGTGGTCGACTACTACACCGCCCGGTCTCCGCACGCGGTGCACGAGTTGGTGACCACGCGGGGAGTGACGGTCCTCAACCAGACACCGTTGGCGTTCTACCAGTTCGCCGAGGCCGACCGCACCATCGAACCCGCCGCCGGGGGTCCGGGGTTGGTGTTACGGCACGTCATCTTCGGTGGTGACGCGTTGGAACCGGGGAAGCTGACCGGCTGGTTCGACCGCCACCACGACACGGTCCGGTTGACCAACATGTTCGGGATCACCGAAACCACCGTCCACGTCTCCGCCACGACCGTCACCGCGGAGCTGGCCGCCGCGGCCGGGCCGAGCGTGATCGGTCGGGGTATCCCCGGGTTCCGGCTTTACGTCCTCGACTCCCGGCTGCACCCGGTCCCGGTCGGGGTGGCCGGGGAGTTGTACGTCGCGGGCCGGCAGGTCACCCGCGGCTACCTCGACCGGCCCGCCCTGACCGCGTCGCGTTTCCTCGCCGACCCGTTCGCCCCCACCAGCCACCCGGACCGGTTGTACCGGACCGGGGACGTGGTCCGCTGGAACAACCACAACGAACTGGAATACCTCGGCCGCGCCGACAACCAAATCCAGCTCCGCGGGTTCCGCATCGAACTCGGCGAAATCGAAGCCGTCCTCACCACCTCCCCCCACATCGCCCACGCCGTGGTCACCCTCGACCACGACACCGACCGCGGTATCGACCGACTCATCGCCTACATCGTCCCCACCACCCCCGCCACCCCACCCGACCCCACCACCCTGCGCGAGCACACCAGCCACCACCTCCCCGACTACATGATCCCCACCACCTTCATCACCCTCGACACCATCCCCCTCACCATCAACGGCAAACTCGACCACACCGCCCTACCCACACCGGATTTCGGCGCTGCAGCCGATTCCCGGGCGCCGCGCAACGCTCGGGAGACGGCCCTGGCCGAACTGTTCGCCGAGGTGGTCGGGGTCGATTCGGTCGGGATCGACGACTCGTTCTTCGCCCTCGGCGGCGACAGCATCGTCTCGATCCAGCTCGTCGCTCGAGCAAAAGCTCGCGGCATCGTCTTCACCCCCCGCGACGTGTTCGAGCACAAGACGGTGGCCGGTCTGGCCGCGGTCGCGGCGGCGGCGACCGATGCCCGGCCGGTGGTGCTCGCCGAACTGCCCGGCGCCGGTGTCGGCTGGCAGCCGCTGCTGCCGATCGCCCGGGCGACGGTGGAGCGCGGTGGTAGCTACTCCCGCTATGTGCAAACTCTCACGCTCGGGCTGCCGGCGGGGATCGACCGGGCCGGCATCGTCGCGACGATCGATGCGGTTCTCGATCGGCACGACATCCTCCGCTCGCGCCTGGTACACGATGAACGTGGTTGGGGCATAGAGGTATCCGTACCAGGGTCGATCGATGCGGATACGGTGGTGCGACGGGTCGAGCTGCCGGCGACGGTGTCGGCCGACGAGCTGTCCGCAACGGCGTCGCAGGCCTACGATGCCGCGCTGGCCGAGCTGGATCCGAGCAACGGCGTGATGCTGCGGTTCGTCTGGTTCGACTTCCGCGACGAGCGCCCCGGCATGCTGCTGGTGGTATTGCACCACCTGGTGGTCGACGGTGTTTCCTGGCGGATTCTGGTCACCGATCTGGTGACCGCCTGGGCGGCGGTATCCGCCGGTCGGGCACCGGCGTTGCCGGCCGTCGGCACCTCGGTTCGCCGCTGGGCGCACGCGCTCGCCGCCGAGGCGACCGATCCGGCCCGGGTCGCCGAACTGGATTTCTGGCGGCAGACTCTGGACGGTCCCGATCCGGTGCTCGGCAACCGCGCCTTCGATCCGCAGATCGATGTGGTGAATTCGCTGGACAAGATTCGGATCACGTTGCCGAGCAACGTTACCCAAGCCTTGCTCGGTACCTTGCCGGGATTGTTCCGGGGCGGGGTGAACGACGGTCTGCTGGCCGGACTGGCGCTGGCGGTGCTCGATCGGCGCCGCGACCGCAGCCGTTCCGCGGAGCTGCTGCTGCAGCTGGAGGGACACGGCCGGGAAGAGGCCGTCGTCGCCGGCGCCGACCTCGTGCGCACGGTCGGCTGGTTTACCACCATGTTCCCGGTGCGGATCGACCTGGCCGGAGTCGATCTCGACGAGGCGCTGGCCGGCGGACCGGCCGCGGGTGACGCGGTCAAGGCGGTCAAGGAACAGTTGCTCGCAGTCCCGGACAAGGGAATCGGCTATGGCCTGTTGCGATATCTGAACCCGGACACGGCGGCCGAGCTGGCCGGTTACGACGACGGCCAGATCAGCTTCAACTATCTGGGTCGGGTGACCGGCGGGGAGCTGCCCGCCGACCTGCACGAGCTCGGCTGGCTACCCACCGACGGGCTCGGACCGGTCGACGCGCCCGGCGACCCGGACCGTCCGGCGAACAAGACGATCGACATCAACGCGATCGTCGCCGACTCCGCTGCCGGACCGGTACTGGATGCGACGTTCACGTTCCCGCCCGATGCGATCTCGCGCGCGGATGTGCAGCAGCTGGCCGATGCGTGGCAGCGGGCGCTCACTGCGCTGACCGACTATGCCGCCCGCCCGGATGCCGGCGGTCTCACCCCGTCCGACGTACCGCTGGTGCAGGTGAGCCAGGCCGAGATCGATCGCTGGACCGCGCAATACCCCACACTCGCCGACATCTGGCCGCTGGCGCCGCTGCAGTCCGGCCTGTTGTTCCACGCGCTGCTCGCCGACCGGTCCACCGACGTCTATCTGACCCAGATCGTGCTGGACCTGGCCGGTGCGATCGATCCGGATCGGCTGCGTTCGGCGGCGCAGATGATCATCGATCGGCACCCGAACCTGCGCGCCGCCTTCACCCACGATGGGGCCGGCTACCCGGTGCAGCTGGTGCTCGACGACGTCACGGTGCGGTGGCAGGAGATCGACCTCGCCCACCTGGATGCGGTGGCCGCGGCCGACGAGGTCGACCGGCTGATCGCGGCCGATCAGGTGGCCCCGTTCGGTATCGATCGACCGCCGCTGATGCGGTTCACCCTGATCCGATCCGGAGCCGGCGCCGCCAAACTGGTCGTCACCAGCCACCACATCGTGCTCGACGGCTGGTCGATGCCGGTGTTGCTGCAGGAGCTGTTGGTCGGCTACGCCACCGAGGCCGACTCGGTACTGCCCGCGGTGGCGCCGTATCGCGGCTATCTGCAACGGCTGCATCAGGTCGATCGGGAAGTGTCGCTGCAGAATTGGGCGACCGCCTTCAGCGGAGCGGACGAACCCACCCTGATCGCCGGGCATACCGCTGCCGGCCGCGAGATCACCGGTGACCGGGGCGCGGTGCACTCCGAACTCGACGTCGCCGACACCGAGCGGGTCGCCGAACTCGCCGCCCGGCTCGGGATCACCACCAATACCGTCGTCCAAGCCGTATGGGCCATCCTGCTCGGCCGCCTCCTCGACCGGCAGGACATCGCCTTCGGCGCCACCGTTTCCGGCCGGCCGGCCGATCTGGCCGGTGTCGAATCGATGGTCGGCCTGTTCATCAACACCCTCCCCGTCCGGCTGCGCTTCACCCCCGGGCAGCGGGTCGCCGACGTCCTCGTCGAGTTTCAAGCCGAACAAGCCGGCCTGCTCGATCACCAGCTCGTCGGGCTCGTCGACATCCAACAGGCGGCGGGCCCCGGCGCGGAATTCGACACCCTGGTCGTCTTCGAGTCCTACCCCGTGGACGCCGCCGGCCTCGCCGCCAGTGCGCAGGAGATCGACGGACTGTCGTTGGTCGACATCGCGTTCAACGAGGCGACGCACTACCCGTTGACTCTGGTCGTCCGGCTGGGCGCGCGACTGTCGCTCGAGCTGAAGTACTTCGACAATGTCCTCGACGAGGACGGCGCAGCGATTCTGCTGAACCGGTTCGACCGGATCCTCCACGGAATCCTCACCGACCCGACGATGCCGGTGGCCGACCTCGACTGGTACGTCGCGGGCGAGCGCACGCGACTGTGGGAGCTGTCGGCGCCCACAGCGCCCCTGGGTTCGGATACCCGGCTGGTCGAACTGATCGACCAGGTGGCAGCCCGGCAACCGGACGCGGTGGCGGTACAAGCGGCAGGGCTTCGGTTGACCTATGCCGAACTGGTGCAGGCATCCCGGGCCGTGGCGAGCTGGTTGGAGCGGTCCGGTACCGGTGTCGACGACGTGGTCGGCGTGGCGATCGGCCGCTCGGTGGAGTGGGTCGTCGCGTTGTTGGGCGTCTGGCGGGCCGGCGCAGCGTACTTGCCGGTCGATCCGCAGCAGCCCGCCGCCCGGGTGGGTGCGGTGCTGTCCGGGGCGGGCGTGGTCGGCGTACTGGTTGCGGATGAGGCGACGCGCGCGCAGGTAGCCGGTCTGGTGCACGGAGTCGAGGTCATGCTGCTCGACCCGGCGACAGCTCTGGCGCAAGGCGCACACCTGGTTGCGCCGGTCGACGCGGCGGTGTCGGCGGCTACCGCCCGGGCCGCGAGCCTGCCCGGACGGGTGGCGTATGTCATTACCACCTCGGGTTCGACCGGCCGGCCCAAGCCGGTGCTCGTGCCGATGGCCGGGTTCGCCAACACGGTGTCCTGGTTCGCCGCCGAGATCGGTGTCCGCGCCGGCGAGGCGGTGGTCGTGGGATCGTCGCCGACGTTCGACCTGACGCAGAAGCAGGTATGGGCAGCATTGCTCTCGGGTGCGCGATTGGTCTTGGCGCCGGCGCAGTTCGATGCGATCGAGGTGGCCGGGCTGATCGCCGACGCGGCCGCGGCCGGCGGCGCCGGTTTGGTGAACATGTCGCCGTCGGCGTTCGGGGCGGTGGTCGAAGCCGCCCCACCCGGCGCGCTGCGGCAGATCCGGACCGTGGTGCTCGGCGGCGAGTCGATCCAGCTGGAGACGCTCACCGATCTGCTGGAATCGGGTGTCCGCGTTCTGAATTCGTATGGGCCGACCGAGGCGTCGGACGTGGTGGCGTACCACGATCTGGCGGCCGGCGAGCGGCTGCCGGTACCGATCGGCCGGGCGATACCCGGGATCGGACTGTGGGTGTTGGATTCCCGGCTGCGTCCGGTGCCGGTGGGCGTGCCGGGCGAACTTTACGTGTCCGGGGTCGGTGTGGGTCGCGGTTACGTCGGTATGGCGGACAACACGATCTCCCGGTTTGTGGCGGATCCGTTCGGTCGGGTGGGTGGTGGTCGGTTGTATCGGACTGGGGATGTGGTGGTGTGGGATGTGTTGGGTGAGTTGGTGTTTGTGGGGCGGTCTGATTTTCAGGTGAAGGTGCGGGGGCAGCGGGTGGAGTTGGGGGAGATCGAGGCGGTTGTGGTGGGTTTGGTGGGGGTGGGGCAGGCGGCGGTGTCGGTGGTGGATGGTGTGGCGGGTCGGCGGTTGGTGGGGTATGTGGTTGCGGCTGATGCCGGGGTCGGGGTGGATGTGGAGTGGGTGCGGGGGGAGGTGTCGCAGCGGCTTCCGGGGTACATGGTGCCGGAGGCGTGGGTGGTGTTGGCGGCGTTGCCGTTGACGCCGTCGGGGAAGTTGGATCGTGCGGCGTTGCCGGTTCCGGAGGTGGAGGTGGCGGTGTTTCGGGCGCCGACTACTCCGGTGGAGGAGTTGGTGGCGGGGGTGTTCGCGGAGGTTTTGGGGGTTGAGCGGGTGGGTTTGGATGATGATTTCTTTGTTTTGGGTGGGAATTCGTTGGTGGCGACGCGGGTGGCGGCGCGGTTGGGTGCGGCGTTGAACGTTGTGGTGCCGGTGCGGTTGTTGTTCGAGGTGTCGTCGGTGGTGGGGTTGGCGGCGCGGGTGGAGTCGGGGCTGGATGCGGTGCGGGTGCCGTTGGTGGCGCGGGTGCGGTCGGGGCGGGTGCCGTTGTCGTTGGCGCAGACGCGGATGTGGTTGTTGAATCGGTTGGATCCGGGTTCGGCGGCGTACAACATTCCGTTGGTGGTGCGGTTGTCCGGGGTGGTGGATGTGGTGGCGTTGGGGTTGGCGTTGGGGGATGTGGTGGTGCGGCACGAGGTGTTGCGGACGGTGTATCCGGAGTTCGATGGGGTGGGGTATCAGCGGGTGTTGGAGCCGGCTGATGCGGTGGTGGATGTGGATGTGGTGGAGGTTTCGGCTGATGCGGTGGTGTCGGTGGTGTCGGAGTTCGTGGGTGTGGGTTTCGATGTGACCGAGCGGGTGCCGGTGCGGGCGCGGTTGTGGCGGGTTGTCGGGGTGGGGGTTGTCGGGGATGAGTGTGTGTTGGGTGTTGTGGTGCACCATATTTCGGCGGATGGGGTGTCGGTGGGGGTGTTGGCGCGGGATGTGATGGCGGCGTATGCGGCGCGGGTGGCGGGTCGGGTTCCGGGGTGGGCGCCGTTGGCGGTGCAGTATGCCGATTACAGCGTGTGGCAGCGGGAGGTGTTGGGGGACGAGGCGGATCCGGAGTCGGTGGTTGCGCGGCAGGTCGGGTTCTGGCGGGAGCGGTTGGCGGGTGTGCCGGATGAGTTGGGGTTGCCGTTGGATCGGTCGCGGCCGGTGGTGGCCAGTGGTCGCGGTGGTGTGGTGCGGGTGCGGTGGGATGCGGTGTTGGTGGCGGGGATTGCCGAGTGTGCTCGGGTGTTCGGGGTGACGCCGTTCATGGTGGTGCATGCGGGGTTGGCGGTGTTGTTGGCGCGGTTGTCGGGGGGGTCCGATATTGCGATCGGGACGCCGGTGGCGGGTCGGGGTGAGGCGGCGTTGGACGATGTGGTGGGGATGTTTGTGAATACGTTGGTGTTGCGGACCGAGGTGGATTTGGGGGTGTCGTTCGCGGGGGTGTTGGCGGGGGTTCGGGAGATGGATGTGGCGGCGTTCGGGCATGCGGATGTGCCGTTCGAGCGGTTGGTGGAGGTGTTGGATCCGCCGCGGTCGCGGGCGCGGCATCCGTTGTTCCAGGTGATGTTGGCGTTCCAGAATGTGGCGGACACGACGTTCGAGCTGCCCGGACTCACCGTCACCGGCGTCGACATCGACACGGTGACCACGAACTTCGATCTGCATCTGGAGTTGACCGAGGTGGTCGACGAATCCGGTGCGCCGGCCGGCATGCTCGGCGCGTTCCGGTACGCGGCCGACCTGTTCGACGAAGCGACGGTCGCATCGATGGCCCAGCGGTTCACCCGTCTGCTGACCGACCTGCTGCAGTACCCGGATCGCGCGGTCGGTGCGGCCGACCTGCTGTTCCCGCCGGAGCGGGCGCAGTTGGTTGCGGTGAACGCGACCGCGCGACCGCTGCCGGCAGCGACGCTGGTGTCGTTGTTCGACGCTCAGGTGACCCGGGCGCCGGCCGGGGTAGCCGTGGTGGATGGGTCGACCGGTGCCGAGTTGTCGTACGCGGAGTTCGCCGAGCAGGTGTACCGGCTGGCCCGGGTGCTGACCGATTTCGGGGTGGGCCCGGAGGTTGTCGTCGCGCTCGGTATGCGGCGTTCGGTGGAGCTGGTGGTCGGGATGTACGCGGTGGTGGTCGCCGGTGGCGGTTTCGTTCCGGTCGATCCGGATCATCCGGTCGAGCGCAACGAGTTCGTCTTGGGCGCAGCGGGAGTGGACCTGGTGCTGGCGCTGCGGCGGGACGGCTGGGACGTTCCCGGCGCCGCGGGCCGTCGGGTGGTGTGGCTGGACGAGCTGGACCTGTCCGCCGGGTCGGGCATATCCGGTGCGCCGCTGACCGATGCGGAGCGGGCCGCGCCGGTGCGGCCGGCGAACACGGCGTATGTGCTGTTCACCTCCGGGTCGACCGGCCGGCCGAAGGGGGTTTCGGTACCGCATGCCGCGATCGTGAACCGGCTGCTGTGGATGCAGGCCGAGTACCGGCTCACCGCCGCCGATGCGGTACTGCAGAAGACGCCGTTCACGTTCGACGTTTCGGTGTGGGAGTTCTTCTGGCCGTTGCAGGTAGGCGCGCGGCTGGTCGTGGCGGCACCCGATGTGCACCGGGATCCGGTGGAGCTGGCTGCGGCCCTGGCCGAGTTCGGGGTTTCGGTGGTGCACTTCGTGCCGTCGATGCTGGCGGCGTTCGTCGCCGCGGTCCCGGAGCCGGCCGAGCCGGCGTTGCGGTTGGTGTTCACCTCGGGCGAGGCATTGCCCGGCCCGGTGGCGCAGCAGGCGCGAGAGCTGTTGCCGCGAGCGGGTTTGCACAATTTGTACGGGCCGACCGAGGCCGCGGTCGATGTGACGTTCCACGCCGTGACCGGGACGGAGCCGGGGGCGTCGGTCCCGATCGGGTTACCGGTGTGGAATACCCAGGTTTTCGTGCTGGATTCGCGCTTGGCAATGGTGCCACCGGGGGTGCCGGGCGAGCTGTATCTGGGCGGGGTGCAGTTGGCCCGGGGCTATGTGGGTCGCTCGGGGTTGACCGCGGAGCGGTTTGTGGCGGATCCGTTCGGTCGGGTGGGTGGTGGTCGGTTGTATCGGACTGGGGATGTGGTGGTGTGGGATGTGTTGGGTGAGTTGGTGTTTGTGGGGCGGTCTGATTTTCAGGTGAAGGTGCGGGGGCAGCGGGTGGAGTTGGGGGAGATCGAGGCGGTTGTGGTGGGTTTGGTGGGGGTGGGGCAGGCGGCGGTGTCGGTGGTGGATGGTGTGGCGGGTCGGCGGTTGGTGGGGTATGTGGTTGCGGCTGATGCCGGGGTCGGGGTGGATGTGGAGTGGGTGCGGGGGGAGGTGTCGCAGCGGCTTCCGGGGTACATGGTGCCGGAGGCGTGGGTGGTGTTGGCGGCGTTGCCGTTGACGCCGTCGGGGAAGTTGGATCGTGCGGCGTTGCCGGTTCCGGAGGTGGAGGTGGCGGTGTTTCGGGCGCCGACTACTCCGGTGGAGGAGTTGGTGGCGGGGGTGTTCGCGGAGGTTTTGGGGGTTGAGCGGGTGGGTTTGGATGATGATTTCTTTGTTTTGGGTGGGAATTCGTTGGTGGCGACGCGGGTGGCGGCGCGGTTGGGTGCGGCGTTGAACGTTGTGGTGCCGGTGCGGTTGTTGTTCGAGGTGTCGTCGGTGGTGGGGTTGGCGGCGCGGGTGGAGTCGGGGCTGGATGCGGTGCGGGTGCCGTTGGTGGCGCGGGTGCGGTCGGGGCGGGTGCCGTTGTCGTTGGCGCAGACGCGGATGTGGTTGTTGAATCGGTTGGATCCGGGTTCGGCGGCGTACAACATTCCGTTGGTGGTGCGGTTGTCCGGGGTGGTGGATGTGGTGGCGTTGGGGTTGGCGTTGGGGGATGTGGTGGTGCGGCACGAGGTGTTGCGGACGGTGTATCCGGAGTTCGATGGGGTGGGGTATCAGCGGGTGTTGGAGCCGGCTGATGCGGTGGTGGATGTGGATGTGGTGGAGGTTTCGGCTGATGCGGTGGTGTCGGTGGTGTCGGAGTTCGTGGGTGTGGGTTTCGATGTGACCGAGCGGGTGCCGGTGCGGGCGCGGTTGTGGCGGGTTGTCGGGGTGGGGGTTGTCGGGGATGAGTGTGTGTTGGGTGTTGTGGTGCACCATATTTCGGCGGATGGGGTGTCGGTGGGGGTGTTGGCGCGGGATGTGATGGCGGCGTATGCGGCGCGGGTGGCGGGTCGGGTTCCGGGGTGGGCGCCGTTGGCGGTGCAGTATGCCGATTACAGCGTGTGGCAGCGGGAGGTGTTGGGGGACGAGGCGGATCCGGAGTCGGTGGTTGCGCGGCAGGTCGGGTTCTGGCGGGAGCGGTTGGCGGGTGTGCCGGATGAGTTGGGGTTGCCGTTGGATCGGTCGCGGCCGGTGGTGGCCAGTGGTCGCGGTGGTGTGGTGCGGGTGCGGTGGGATGCGGTGTTGGTGGCGGGGATTGCCGAGTGTGCTCGGGTGTTCGGGGTGACGCCGTTCATGGTGGTGCATGCGGGGTTGGCGGTGTTGTTGGCGCGGTTGTCGGGGGGGTCCGATATTGCGATCGGGACGCCGGTGGCGGGTCGGGGTGAGGCGGCGTTGGACGATGTGGTGGGGATGTTTGTGAATACGTTGGTGTTGCGGACCGAGGTGGATTTGGGGGTGTCGTTCGCGGGGGTGTTGGCGGGGGTTCGGGAGATGGATGTGGCGGCGTTCGGGCATGCGGATGTGCCGTTCGAGCGGTTGGTGGAGGTGTTGGATCCGCCGCGGTCGCGGGCGCGGCATCCGTTGTTCCAGGTGATGTTGGCGTTCCAGAATGTGGCGGACACGACGTTCGAGCTGCCCGGACTCACCGTCACCGGCGTCGATCCGGGGGTGCCGGCGGCGAAGTTCGACCTGCAGGTGTCGGTGCTGCCGGAGCTCGACGGCGACTACAGCGTGGAATGGCTGTACGCCACCGAGCTGTTGAGCGAGGCCACGGTCGCCGACTGGGCGGATCGGTTCGGCCGCTTGCTGGGCGCGCTGCTCGCCGCCCCGGATCGGCCGGCCGGTGACGCGAGCTGGTTCACCGCCGGCGAAGCCGACCGGTTGGCCGAGCTCGGTGCCGGGCCCGATCGGATGTGGGACGAGCAGCTGGTCGCGCAGTCGGTGGCATTGCAGTTGGCGGCGTCCTTCGAGCGCCGGCCGGACCGGATCGCCGTCCGCGCGGGTTCGGTGGAGCTGAGCTATGCCGAGCTGGACCGGGCGGCGTCCGCGCTGGCGAACGAACTCCTCGGTTGCGGCGTGCGACCCGACGACGTCGTGGCCGTCGCGATCGGTCGCTCGCTCGAATGGGTGGTCGGCCTGGTCGCAGCCTGGCGGGTCGGTGCCGCTTATGCCCCGATCGATCCGACGTCGCCGGTGACTCGGGTGCGATCGGTGGTCGCCGACAGCGGTGCGCGCTGCGTGCTCGTCGCGCGTGGTTCGGACGGTCCGGCGGCCGAGTTGGTCGGTGCCGGTATCGCGGTCCTGACCGTGGATGCGATGGCGCTGGCGACGTATTCGGGCGACCCGGTGCCGCCGGTACGTGCCGTCGATGCCCGGCTGGCCTACGTGATCACCACCTCCGGCTCGACCGGCCGGCCCAAGCCGACCCAGGTTCCGGCCGGCGGGGTGGCGAACCTGGTGCGCTGGTTCGCCGACGAACTCGGCCCGCTCGACGGTGGCGCGATTCTGGTGGCCTCGGCACCGACGTTCGACCTGACCCAGAAGCAGGTGTGGACGGCGCTGGTCACCGGCGCCCGGTTGGAGCTGGCGCCGGACCGGTTCGATCCCGCAGCGATCGTGGCGCTGGTCGCCGACCGCGACGTCCGGGTGGTCAACATGTCACCGTCGGCGTTCGAGGCGGTGGTCGAGGCCGACACCGCCGGTGCGCTGCGCGGGGTGGAAACCGTGGTGCTCGGCGGCGAACCGATCAACCCGGCCGCCGTCGCCGGTTTGCTGGCTGCCGGTGTGCGGGTGATCAATTCGTACGGACCGACCGAAGCGTCCGACGTCGTCGCCTATCACGAACTGGCGATCGGGGGGCCGGTGCCGGTGCCGATCGGTACTGCGGTGCCGAACGTGCGGTTGCTGGTCCTGGACGACCGGCTGGCGCCGGTGCCGGTCGGGGTGCCCGGCGAGCTCTACGTCGGCGGTGTCGGGGTAGGCCGCGGTTACGCCGGAATGCCGGCCACCACCGCTGCCCGGTTCGTCGCGGAGCCGGGCGGCAGCGAGTTCGGCGACCGGCTGTACCGGACCGGCGATCTGGCCCGCTGGAACGCTGCCGGGGAACTGGTGTATCTGGGCCGGCGCGACCTGCAGGTGAAGCTGCGCGGACAACGGATCGAGCCCGGCGAGATCGAGGCGGTGCTGACGGCTCAGCCCGGGGTATCGCACGCGGCGGTGGTGGTGTACGACGGCGGACTCGGCCAGCAGCTGGTGGCGTACCTGATCCCGGCCGATACCGGTGCCGGGGTGGATGTGGCCGCGGTACGAACGGGAGCGGCGCAGCTGCTTCCGGGGTATATGGTTCCGGCGGCATTCGTCGTGCTCGAGGCTTTCCCGCTGAATGCATCCGGCAAGCTCGATCGGCGAGCGCTGCCGGCGCCGGCGGCCGACGTGCGCGAGTTCCGTTCCCCGACCACCCCCGCCGAAGAAATCGTCGCGGGCGTGTTCGCCGACGTGCTGGGCGTGGACCGGGTCGGGCTCGACGACGACTTCTTCGCGTTGGGCGGCAACTCGCTGATCGCGTCTCGACTGGTGTCCCGGCTCGGCGCAGCGTTGGATACCGCGGTCGAACTGCGCGAACTGTTCGAGGTGTCCACGGTGGCCGGGCTCGCGGCCCGGCTCGCCGACCGGGCGGGCTCGGGCCGGGTGACGGTGCAGGCCCAGCCCCGCCCGGACCGAATCCCGTTGTCCCTGGCACAGACCCGGATGTGGTTTCTCAACCGGTTCGATCCGGCGTCGGCGGCCTACAACATTCCGCTCCTGGTTCAGCTCACCGGGGACGTCGACGTGGTCGCGCTGCGGGCCGCGTTCGGTGACGTCCTGGCCCGGCACGAGGTGCTGCGCACCGTCTATCCGGATGATCACGGTGTCGGCTACCAGCGCCTCCTCGACCCCGACAGCGCTACGGCCGACGTCGAATTCGACGTGGTCGACGACCTCGCCGCCGAGTGGGTATCGGCGGCGGTCGCCGACTATCTCGCCCGGGGTTTCGATGTGACGGAGCGGATCCCGGTCCGCGCCCGGCTCTGGCTGGGCGATCCGGCCGACACCGCGACCGGATCGGTATTCGCCGTGGTGATCCACCACATCAGCGCCGACGGCTTCTCCATCGCCCCGTTGGTGCGCGACATGCTCACCGCCTACGCCGCGCGCGCCGCCGGTACCGCCCCCGACTGGCGGCCACTCGACGTCCAATATGCCGACTACACCCTGTGGCAACGCGACATGCTCGGCGACGAGACCGCACCCGACTCGGTGATCGCGGCGCAGATCCGGTACTGGCGCAACCAGCTCGCCGGAACTCCCGACGAGATCGAGCTACCCACCGACCGGCCCCGCCCCCCGGTGGCCAGCAACCGCGGCGGTACCCACCGCTTCGACCTGGACGCGGCTACCGTCGCCACGATCACCGATTTCGCCCGCCGGCACGAGGTGACGCCGTTCATGACGGTGCACGCGGTCCTCGCGGTCCTGTTGGCCCGGTTGTCCGGCCAGACCGACATCACGATCGGCACCCCGATCGCCGGCCGCGGCAGCACCGAGCTCGACGACCTCGTCGGCATGTTCGTCAACACGTTGGTGCTGCGGACCGACGTGGCTCCGGCCATGCCGTTCACCGACGTCATCGGCGCCGTCCGGGACACCGATGCCGCCGCGTTCGGCCACGCCGATCTCCCGTTCGAGCGACTCGTGGACCTGCTGGAGATCGAACGGTCCACCGCCCGCACCCCCCTGTTCCAGGTCGCCCTCGCCTTCCAGAGCGGTCTCGCCACCGCCACCGGTGACCCGGACCGGCCGGAGTCGGCCGGGCCGGTCGCCGGCCTGCCCGGCGTCCGGGCGCTCGATCCCGACTCCGACACCACCCGGTTCGACCTCCAATTCACCATCGACGATCAGGTCGATCCGACCGGTCGGATGGCCGGTTGGTCGGTCGAGATCGGCTACGCCCGGGATCTCTACGACCACCCGTCGATCGTGATCCTGGGCCGGCGTTTCGCCGGACTGCTGGAATCCGTGCTATCCACACCCGCCACGCCGGTCGGTGACATCGACATCCGCACGGACACCGAACAGCGGCGGTACTCGTTCCGGCACGGCGCCCCGGGCGGTCTCGAGCACGTCCTGCTCCCCGACCTGATGCGCACCGCCGCCACCGGCAACCCGGACGGCATCGCGCTCCGGACCGGCGACCGCGCCCTGTCCTACCGCGAACTGGATGAGCGCTCGTCGCGGATCGCCCGAGTGCTCATCGAACATGGAGCCCGGCCGGAAACATTTGTGGCGCTGGGAATCACCCGCTCGATCGAATCCATCACCGCGCTCTGGGCGGTCGCCAAGACCGGTGCCGCGTTCGTGCCGATCGATCCGGACTACCCGACCGACCGGATCACCCACATGACGGTCGATTCCGCCGCCCCGCTCGGCCTCACCGTGTCCCGGCATCGGGCGCACCTGCCGAGCTCGGTCCACTGGCTGGTGCTCGACGACCCCGCCACCGTCGATCGGATCGACGCGGCCGCCGCCGACCCGATCACCGATCAGGATCGACCGGGCCGGATCCGGCCCACCAGCACCGCCTACATGATTTACACCTCCGGCTCCACCGGATTGCCCAAGGGCGTGCTCGTGCCGCACAGCGGGCTGGCCGACCTCGCCGCCGAGTACCGGGAGCGGCTGGCGATCGACGCCGGTTCGCGAGTGCTCGCTCAATCCTCACCGAGCTTCGACGCGTCGATGCTCGAGCTGCTGATGGCGCTCGGGTCGGCGGCGGCCATGGTGATCTCGCCGACGTCGATCGTCGGCGGCGAGGAACTGGCGACGCTGATTCGCGAGCAGCGGGCGACGCATGCCTTCAGTACCCCCGCGGTCCTCGCCTCGATGGATCCGCGGACGGTGCCGGAGTTCACGAACCTGTCGGTCGGCGGCGAGGCCTTCACCGCAGAGCTGATCCGGGAGTGGGCGCCCGGCCGCACCATCATCAACGGTTACGGACCGACCGAGTGCTCGATCGTCGCGACCTACAGCCGACCGCTGGACGGGGTGGAGCCGATCACGCTCGGCGCCCTGGTCCGGGGATCGGCCGGTTGCGTGCTCGACGAGCGGTTGCATCCGGTGCCGGTCGGGGTGATCGGCGAGCTCTACATGGGTGGTCAGGGGGTAGCTCGGGGCTACCACGACCGTCGCGGTCTGACTGCCGCCCGGTTCGTCGCCGACCCGTTCGGCGGCGGCGGCCGGCTGTACCGGACCGGTGACCTGGTGCGCTGGTCGGACGCCGGCGAGCTGGTTTACGTCGGGCGCGGTGACGACCAGGTGAAGATCCGCGGCTTCCGGATCGAGCTGGGCGAGATCGACGCGGCGCTCGGTGCGCATCCGGCGGTGACCTTCGCCGCCACGATCGTGCGCGACTTTGCGGCCGGGCCGCGGCTGGTGTCGTTCGTGACCCTCGCCGCCGGAGCCGACGTCGCTCCGGCGACGCTGCTCGACACCGTGCGGGAGTCGCTGCCCGCGCACATGGTTCCCAGCGCGGTCGTGGTCCTCGACCAGGTTCCGTTGACCCCGTCGGGCAAATTCGACCGTAACGCCCTGCCCGGGGTGGAGCTCGAGGTCGGCGAGTTCCGGATGCCGGCCACGCCCACCGAGGAGATCGTCGCCGGCGTCTTCGCCACCGTGCTCGACCTGGACCGGGTCGGCGCCGACGACGACTTCTTCGGCCTGGGTGGGAACTCGCTCGCCGCGACTCAGGTGGTGGCTCGGGTCGGCGCTGCGGTGAACGCGGTGATCCCGGTCCGGGCGCTGTTCGAAGCGTCGACCGTCGCCGAGCTGGCCGCCCGCGTACAGCGCGACGTCGACTCCGGCCGACTGAATCTGGCGCCTCGGCCACGCCCGCGCCACATCCCGCTGTCGTTGGCGCAATCGCGGATGTGGTTCCTCAACCGGTTCGATCCCACATCCGCGGTGTACAACATCCCGTTCGTGATCCGACTCGCCGGCGGCGTCGACGCGGATGCACTGCGCGCGGCGTTCGCCGACGTGGTCGGCCGGCACGAAGTGCTCCGAACCCGATACCCCGAACACGACGGTGTCGGCTATCAGCAGATCCTGTCCACCGCCGACGCCGGGCTACGCCTCGATCTCCCGACCGACGTCCCGGCGGCACAGATGTCGCCGGTGATCGGCGCATTCGTCGGGGAAGGATTCGACGTCACCGCAGCGGTCCCGGTCCGAGCCCGACTCTGGCGGCTGACCGGCGCCGACGGCGCACCGACCGGCGACCACGTCCTCGGCGTCGTCGTCCACCACATCAGCGCCGACGGATTCTCCGCCGGACCGCTGGTCCGCGACATGATCACCGCGTACACCGCGCACGCCACGGGGCGGACCCCGGCGTGGACTCCGCTCCCGGTGCAGTACGCCGACTACACGCTCTGGCAGCGGGAAGCGCTCGGCGACGAGACCGATCCCGAATCGGTGATCAGCCGGCAGATCGGCTACTGGCGCAACCAGCTGGCCGACGCGCCCGACGAACTCGCCCTGCCCAGCGATCGGCCCCGGCCGCCGCTCGCGACCAACCGCGGCGCGACGCACCACGCCCGGTTGGACGCGGCCACGGCCGCCGCGATCATCGGTTTCGCCGATACCCACCAGATGACCCCGTTCATGGTGGTCCACGCGGTGCTGGCGGTGCTGTTGGCCAAACTGTCCGGGCAATCCGACATCATCATCGGCACGCCGGTCGCCGGTCGCGGCGATGCTGCGCTCGACGATCTGGTCGGCATGTTCGTCAACACCCTGGTGCTGCGCGCCGACATCGACCTCGATGCGTCGTTCGCCGACGTGACCGACCGCGTGCGGACCACCGATATCGCCGCGTTCGAGCACGCCGACGTCCCGTTCGAGCGATTGGTCGAGGTACTCGACGTCGAACGCTCGGCGGCGCGCTCGCCGCTGTTCCAGGTGATGCTGGCGTTCCAGAGCGGTCTGACCGCCCCCGCCCGGCGCGGCGCGGTAGCGGCCGACACCGGGTTCCCGGTCGTGCAGCCGGTCGAGTACGACCTGGCCGTGGCGCGGTTCGATCTGCAGTTCACGATCGACGACGTCCGCGGGCCGGACGGCGTCGTCGACGGGATGGCGATCGAGATTCTCTACGCCGAAGATCTGTTCGACGCCGATTCGGTCGCCGAGTTGGCAGCTCGGTTCACCCGGCTCTTCGCGTCGCTGCTCGGCACACCTGCGGTGGCGGTCGGTGACGTCGATATCCGTACCGAGTCGGAACAGCACGACTTCACGCTTCGCCGCGGCGCACCGGGCGGCCGCGAACAGGTGCTGCTGCCCGAATTGCTCGCCGAGGCCGTCGCGAGCAACCCGACCGGCATCGCGCTGCAGGACGGCGACCGGTCGGTGACCTACCGCGCGTTGGACGAGCGATCGTCGCAGCTCGCCCGGGTGCTCATCGATCGTGGGGCGCGCCCGGAAACATTCGTCGCACTCGGCATTCCCCGGTCGATCGAGTCGGTCACGGCATTGTGGGCGGTCGCCAAGACCGGTGCCGGCTTCTTGCCGATCGACCCGAACTACCCGGTCGACCGGATCGTGCACATGACCTCGGACTCCGGCGCCGCGTTCGGACTGACGCTGGCGCAGTACCGGCCGAGCTTGCCCGATTCGATCGAATGGCTGCTGCTCGACGACGCCGCTCCGGCCGCCGAGATCGCGGCGAAATCGACCCGGTCGCCGGCGGACCGGGAGCTGCTCGGCATCGCCCGTGCCACCAACCCGGCCTATGTGATCTACACCTCGGGCTCGACCGGACTGCCCAAGGGGGTCGTGGTACCCCATACCGGCCTGGCCAACCTCGCGACGGAGAGTCAGGAGCGGTTCGGTATCACCGCCGATTCTCGGGTCCTGCACAGCTCCTCGCCGAGTTTCGACGCGTCGGTGCTGGAACTGTTGATGGCGATCGGGCCGGCGGCGAGCGTGGTGATCTCGCCGACATCGGTGTTCGGCGGGGTGGAGTTGGCCGCGTTCCTGCGCGCCCAGGGGGTGACACACGCGTGGAGTACGCCTGCGGTTCTGGCATCGATGGAGTCGGACGATCTGCCGGCGCTGGCCGTGCTGGTCGTCGGCGGCGAGGCCTACACCGCCGACCTGGTCCGGATGTGGGCGCCGGGTCGTCGGTTCGTCAACGGCTACGGCCCGACCGAGGCGACCGCAATATCGACCTACAGCGCGCCGCTGGACCCGGCCAGCACGTCGGTACCGCTCGGATCGTTGGTCCGCGGGATCGCTGCGTGCGTGCTCGACGCCCGGTTGCGGCCGGTTCCGGTCGGTGTCGCGGGTGAGCTCTACCTGATCGGTCCCGGTCTGGCCCGGGGCTACCAGGCGCGTCCCGGCCTCACCGCGGCCCGGTTCGTCGCCGCCCCCTACGGCCACGGTGTCCCCAACGGTCACGGTGCCGCGATGTACCGAACCGGGGACCTGGTCCGCTGGTCGGCCGACGGCGAGCTGACCTATGTGGCTCGCAGCGACGCCCAGGTCAAGGTGCGCGGTTTCCGGATCGAGTTGGGCGAGATCGACGCGGCGCTCGGCCGGCACCCGGCGATCACCTTCGCGGCGACGGTGGCCCAGGACGACGCGGTGGGCGCGCGACTGGTGTCGTTCGTCACCGTTGCGCCGGGTCGGTCCGTCGATCCCGCGGCGCTGCGCGAATTCGTCCGCGACGTGCTGCCCGCGCACATGGTGCCGGCCGCGGTCGTGGTCCTCGACGAGGTGCCGTTGACGCCGTCCGGCAAGCTCGATCGGCGCGCGTTGCCCGTCGTCGGCGTCGCGGCGCGGGAGTTCCGCGCGCCGCGGACCCGGACCGAGGAGATCGTCGCCCAGGTATTCGCCGACGTGTTGGAAACCGGCCGGGTGGGTGCGGACGACGACTTCTTCGAGCTCGGTGGCAACTCGCTGATCGCCACCCGAGCCGTGGCCCGGTTGGGTGCGGCGCTGGATGCGGTGGTTCCGGTCCGGGCGCTGTTCGAGGCGTCGACCGTGGCCGGCCTGGCCGAGCGAGTCGAATCCCCGGCCGGGCCGGTCCGGGTCGCGTTGGCTCCGTGGCCGCGCCCGGAACGGGTTCCGTTGTCGCTGGCGCAGTCTCGGATGTGGTTCCTGAACCGGTTCGACCCGGGCTCGGCGGTATACAACATCCCGTTCGTGGTGCGGTTGCCCGGGCAGGTCGACGCGCCGGCACTCCAGGCGGCGTTGATCGACGTGATCACCCGGCAGGAGGTGCTGCGCACCGTCTACCCGGAGTTCGACGGTGCGGGGTATCAGCAGGTGCTGGAGCCCGGTGCGTCCGGCGTGGCGCTCGAGCTGGTCGCCGGGGTGGCCGAGGGCGACATCGCCGGTGCGGTGACCGATTTCGTCCGGCGCAGTTTCGATGTGACGGTCGAGGTGCCGGTTCGGGCTCGGTTGTGGGAGCTGGCCGACGGTGGCGCGGTGCTGGGTGTGGTCGTGCATCACATCAGCGCGGACGGTTTCTCCATCGCCCCGTTGGTGCGCGATGTGGGTACCGCCTATGCCGCCCGGGTGCTGGGTAACGCCCCCGACTGGGCGCCGTTGCCGGTGCAATATGCCGACTACGCGTTGTGGCAGCGGGCGGTGTTGGGTGAGGAGACCGACCCGGGATCGGTGATCGCCGAACAGATCGCCTACTGGCGGGAGCGGTTGGCGGGTATCCCGGACGAGCTCGGTCTGCCCACCGATCGCCCCCGGCCGGCGGTGGCTTCCGGTCGAGGTGGCTCGGTGTCGTTCGCGTTGTCCGAGACCAGGTCGGCGGGACTGGATCGGGTAGCGCGGACGCTGGGCGCGACGCCGTTCATGGTGGTGCACGCCGTGGTGGCGGTGTTGTTGGCTCGGCTGTCGGGTGAGTCGGATGTGTCGATCGGCGCACCGGTGGCCGGTCGCGGCGAGGCGGCGCTGGACGATCTGGTCGGCATGTTCGTCAATACCCTGGTATTGCGGACCGAGATCGACCCGGCGACCCCGTTCGCCGAGTTGGTCGGTCGGATACGGGAAACAGATCTGGCCGCTTTCGAGCACGCCCAGGTTCCCTTCGAGCGGCTGGTGGAGGTGCTGGACCCACCGCGGTCCCAGGCGCGCCATCCGCTGTTCCAGGTGGCGTTGTTCTACCAGAACCTGGATCGATCCGGCGGCGCCGCCGACCGGGTCGGACCCGATGGAACCGATTCGGGTGTCGGCGATCTCGCTGCTCCGGGGATCGAGCCGGTCGAGTTCGACGGCGGCACGGCCCGGTTCGATCTGCAGCTGACGTTGACCGCCGAGTTCGCCGATACCGGTTATCGGCAGGGAATGACGGCGACCCTCGACTATGCGACCGAGCTGTTCGACGAGTCGACGGTGGTCGGGTTCGCCGAGCGGTTGGTCCGGATCGTCGACGCGGTGGTGGGTGATCCGCAGGTCGTCGTCGGGGATCTCGACATGTTGGGAGATCGGGAACGCGGGCTGCTGCTGCGTGACCGCAACGCGACCGACCGGGTCGTGCCGGCGGACCTGCTGTCGGCCGGGTTCGATGCCTCGGTGGCGACGCGGCCGGACGCGGTAGCCGTGTGGTCGGACGGCGTGACGCTGACCTATGCGGAGTTGGATGCACGGGTGAATCGATTGGCGCGGTTGCTGATCGAGGCCGGCGTGGGCCCGGAATCGCTGGTCGCAGTGGTGCTTCCGCGATCGCTGGAGCTGGTGGTGGGCATGTACGCGGTGCTCCGGGCCGGTGGCGCCTTCGTCCCGGTGGATCCGGATCATCCGGCGGATCGGGTGTCCTACGTCCTGGGCGTGGCGGATCCGGTGTGTGTGTTGAGCACGCGGCGCGACGGCGCCGTGGTGCCGGCCGGGCGCTCGGTGATCTGGCTGGACGAGCTCGATCTCTCCGCCGACTCGACCGGGTCGGCGGCGCCGGTGTCGGACCGGGAGCGCCGCGGTGTGGTGCGTCCGGCGAATACCGCGTACGTGATCTTCACCTCGGGGTCGACCGGACGACCGAAGGGCGTGGTGGTACCGCATGCGGCGGTGGCGAATCAGCTGGCCTGGATGATCGCCGAATACCGGCTGGACAACTCGGCGGTGTGGTTGCAGAAGACCGCCACGACGTTCGACGTGTCGCTGTGGGGGTTCTTCGCGCCGCTCTGGGCGGGCGGACAACTGATCCTGGCGACGCCGGGTGGACAACGCGATGTCGGGTATCTTGCGGGGTTGATCGCCGAACACGCGGTCACGGTGACCGATTTCGTGCCGTCGATGCTCGGCGTGTTCGCCGCGCACGTCGATGCCGGGTCGGTGGAATCGCTGCAATCGGTGTTCGTGATCGGCGAGGCATTGCCGACGCCGGTGGTGCGGGCGTTCGCCGCGGTGGCGCCCGGTGCGCGGTTGCACAACCTCTACGGGCCCACCGAAGCCGCCGTGTCGATCACCTATCGGGAAGCGCGCGCATCGGATACCGGCCTGTCCGTGCCGATCGGCGGGCCGGTGTGGAACTCGCGGGTGTACGTGCTGGACAACCGGTTGGGGCCGGTACCGGTGGGCGTGACCGGTGAGTTGTATCTGGGCGGGGTGCAGCTGGCGCGCGGCTACCGGGGCCGCCCGGATCTGACGATGGACAGGTTCGTCGCCGATCCGTTCGATCCGACCGGTGGGGGCCGGCTCTACCGCACCGGCGATCTGGTTTTCTGGAACGACGCCGGCGAGCTGGTGTACGTGGGACGCGCCGATTTCCAGGTGAAGTTCCGGGGCCAGCGGATCGAGCTGGGCGAGATCGAGGCAGTGCTCGGCGGTGCGCCGGGCGTGGTCGGGGTTTCGGTACAGGTCCGGGAGACCTCGACCGGCGACCAGCTGGTGGCGTATCTGGTCGGCCCCGCGATCGATATCGCGCAGGTACGCGCGGTGGCGGTGGCGGCATTGCCCGGGTACATGGTGCCGAGCGTGTTCCTGCCGCTGGCCGCGTTCCCCTTGAACGCGTCCGGCAAGCTCGACCGTAAGGCGTTGCCGGCGCCGGAGTTCCGGGCGCACGAGTTCCGGGCGCCGGTCACCCCGACCGAGGAGATCGTCGCGGCGGTTTTCGCCGACGTGCTCGGCGTGGCGGAGGTCGGGCTCGACGACGACTTCTTCGAACTCGGCGGCCACTCGCTGCTGATCGTCCGATTGGTCGATCGGCTGCGCGAGGCGAGCGGTGCGGCGGTCGGCGTGCAGCAGATCTTCGACCATTCCCGGGTCGAAGATCTCGCCCGGGCGATCGATCCCGATATGACCAGCGGTGCGGTCGTCGACTTCACCGACGACATCGAACTCGCTGCGGATATCACGGCGGTGTCGGCGGAACCGGTCGTCGCCGAGTTCGGCGATGTGCTGCTCACCGGTGCGACCGGATTCCTCGGTACGTACCTGGTCCGCGAACTGCTGGAGCAGACCTCGGCGACCATCTGGTGTCTGGTCCGAGCCGACTCGGTCGAGCACGGACGGGAGCGGATCGTGGCGGCGATGCGCCGCTACGGTGCCGACTCGACCGGTCTCGAGCTGGATCGGATCGTGCCGGTGCCGGGTGATCTCGGCGCCGACCGGCTCGGGCTCGGCGCGGCGGAGTTCGCGGCTCTGGCCGACCGCGTCGACGTCGTGCTGCACAACGGTGCCCGGGTGAACCACATCGAGACCTACAGCCGGCTCCGTGGGCCGAACGTGCGCGCCACCGAGTGGCTGCTGCGGTTGGCGACGACGGGGCGGCGCAAGCCGTTCCACTACGTCTCGACCGCATCGGTGCTCACCGATCCGGCTGCGCTCGCGGCCGGGGACGCCTACGTCGCGCGCGAGGACAGTCGGCTACCGGCCGATCGGGTGCTGGAGTCCGGCTACGTCCGGTCCAAGTGGGTGAGCGAGGAGCTGGTCCGGATCGCCGGCACCCGTGGCGTGCCGGTGTCGATCTACCGACCCGGTCTGATCAGTGGCGATGTGGTGACCGGTGCCGGCGGCACCGACGACGCGTTCTGGAACATGGTGCGCGCCATCGTGACCCTCGGCCAGTTGCCCGACGGAGCGGCCGGATCGGTTGCCATGGTGCCGGTGAACTATGTCGCCCGGGCTCTGGTCGCCCTGGCGGTCCGGCCCGAAACCGTCGGCGGCGCATTCCACCTGATCGCTCGGACCCGTACCGCGATGACCGAGCTGACCGAACAACTTCGCGCTCAGGGCTTTCCGCTGGAGCCGGTGACCAGTGCCGAATTCGGTGCGGCGCTGTTCGAGACGGCCGAACGGCTCGCCGCGGTCGGCGACGACAGTCTGGTCCGGGCTACGTTGGTCGCCGGCGAGTTCGCTGCGGGAATCGCGGAGAACGAGACCGTCGACGACCGGAACACCCGCGCCGCACTCGCCGGTACCGGAATCGAGGCCCCGGTCGTCGACAGCCGAATACTGCGGCGTTACGTCGAATATTATTCGGGCATCGGATTCCTGCGACCACCCGGCGCTCGACCAGACGGGGCTCAGCCGGACGGCGAAAGCTCCGAACCGGCCGCAACCACATGATTCATGCGGTGGTCCGAAACAGCGGTCGGAAACCGCACTGGTGAAGAAGGCGATAGATGAGTCCACGGCGAACAGGCATCCGGCGAGTTGTCGGAGGGGGTTCACTGGCGGAATTGCTCGGTGCCCGGGTTCAGGTCGGCGATGCCGGGATCTATCTGGGCGGCGGCGACCGGGTCAACGACTGGACGGTCTATTGGGTGTTCGACAACGGACCGGCCGGGCCGCCGAGCGCCGGCGACCTGCGTGCTCAGCTGGAGCGCCGGCAGGCGTATCTGACCGTGCTGGACCGGCATATCGCCGATGTCCCCGGGCAGGTCGGCAATCCGTACTGGGTTGCCGGGAGCAGTCGGCCGGTCGAGCGGCTCCGGGTACACGACCGGCCGACCCCGTGGGCCGACCTCCTGGAAGCGCTGACCGGTACGTTCGCCGAGCAGCTGGATCTGCACGCGGCGCCGTGGCGGTTGACCGCCTATACCGATGTGCGCGGCGCCCCGACCGGGCCGGCCGCCGCCGACGCAGCCCGGGACAGCTCGGTAACCGTGTTGTTCGCGCAGGTCAGCCATACCTTGTTGCTCGGTGAGCACATCGAGAGCCTGGCCGGGGCCCTGTTCGGCGCGGAGCCGGCACCGTTCCTGATCCCGCGGCTGGGCGGCACGGTCGACCGGCCGCGGCCGGTCGCTGCCACGATCGCAGGTGCCGCCCTGCTGCCGTTCGAGTATCTGCGGTGGAACCTGCGCCGGGTCGGTTTTGCCCTGCGGCGGCGGGCGGCGGACAGCGCGGATCTGGGATTCACCGATCGGACGCCGAGCGCGCTCAACGCGCCGCTCGGGGCCGGGCTGCCGGTCGCTCGGGTGATCCGGCCCGATATCGCGGGCGCGCGTGGCCGCGGACTGACCGTCACGATGCTGGCAGTGACGGCGATATCGCTCGCGATCGAGCGTCATCTGATCGGATCCGGAGCCGAGTGCCCGCCCGATCTGGCCGTACTGGTCAATGTCCGGTTCGACGACCCCCGCGATTCGCCCGTGGTCAACAAGATCACGGCGATTCAGGCCGATCTGTATCCGTCGATCACCGATCCCGCCGAGCGGGCGCGGACGATCCAGGCCACCGCGCGTGATCGCCTGGTGGCGATGAAGGCGCTGGCGGTCGATGCGCTGCATGTCGGCGGCGCGATCCCGTACCGGCTGGTCGTGCGCAGCCACCGCCGTTCGCCGATCGACATCCAGGAACAGCGGCTCTGGGTTGCCGGGGTGACGAGCGTGCGCCGGGTCGGCAGCGCGGCCGACTGGACCTTGGCGGATCGGCCGTACTCGTTCGGTGGTCACCTGATCAACTCCGCGGCGGCGATCGGCTTGGGACACAGCCTGATCGGCGGGAGTACGGATCTCACCGTGACGGTCGTCGCCGACGCCGACGTGATCGGCGACGTCGACGCGTACACCCGTCTGCTTGCCGAGGCATTCACCGAGGTCACCGCCGCAGTTGCGGCCCCGACGCCGGTGGGAACCGTCGTTCAGTCGAAGTAGTCGGTGGCCTCGCCGTCGCGCACCACGTCCACGGTGAAGCAGTGGAAGCCGCCACCGAACAGCCGTCGGTGCCGGTGCCGGACCGGAATCACGTCGATCCGCTTCGCCTCCAGCTGCCGGATCAATGCGGGGTGGTCCGGGTTGGCGAGCACGGTGTCCGGGCCGATCGAGAGCACGTTCATGTCGATGTATCGACTGGCCAGCACCAGATCGTCCGGGCCGTACCCGGGCAGTCCGGTCGGCTCCGGATAGCAGATGTGGTCCCAGCGCTGCAGCGGGCGCGGCAGCCGGTCGAGCACCTCCGGTCCGCGGACCAGGAGCAGGCCGGGCCGCAACGGCACGACGGTGCTGTCGATGTGGTCGTCGCTGAGCCGGTAGACCCGATGAAAGCGCAGCCGCCCGGCGAACTGGCGTTCCAGCCAGTCGAAGGCGAGCTGGTGGTGCGCGGTGGATACGTTGACCAGAACGTCTCGGCCGAACCGGACGATCTGCGCGGCATCCAGCATCGGCTCCACCCCGACCCGATACGGCGAGTCGTCCGGTCGGGTGGTCACCGTGATCGGCTCGTCCGGCGAGCCGGAACCGGCCACGTAGGAGAAGTCGAACGAGCCGTCGGTCATCACCGGTCGGGGCATGACCGACCAGCGCGCCCCGCGCCGGAAGTACTCCAGGAATGTGGGTTTGAGCAGCTGATTCTCGAAGTAGCGGGCGCGCATCAGCGGCGGCGTCTCGACGATCTCGTCGCCGAGCACGATCACCGAGTCCCGGATGTTCAGCGCCGGCAGCATCGTCGCCGACCAGGCCGGCGTGCGGATCTCGGTCGTCGCCGGGTCCAACTCCAGCGGCCGGTGCACGGTGATGCCGACCGACTCGAGGGTCGTGACCAGGCCGGCGATGTCCTCGTCGAGTTCGTCGAGGTACTGCTGTGCGATCGGAATCCGCTGCCGGGGGCCGGTGAAGGGCGGACGCAACCACGGCTTGGCCGCGAGATCGTTGTCCTCGACGATGTTCTCGTACAGGAAAAGGTCGAAGCTGAGATCACGATCGTGTGCCGGATGGTGCCGACCGGAGCCGACGATCACCGCGCGCAGCGCCGACCACTCGTCGTAGCTGTTGAGCCGCAAGGGGTTCGGATTCGTGCCGAGATCGGCGTGCTCGCCCGACGGCGGATCGGCGACGATGGTATCGGCGATGTGGCGCGGCAGCGGCGTCATCCGGACAGATTAGCCCGTCCGTCTGACCGCAATGTAGGTTTGGCTTGCCTGGCTTCCTCGCTGAGCGTTCGAGAGGAAGCGTACGGCATGTTGGGTATCTGGGAGCGGATCGGCGAATGACTGCGGTGCTGGACAGCGAGATATCGGCGGTGGAGATCTGCGAGCTGGGCCCGAACTCCCGAAATCTGCTGTACGAGCTCGGCCGAATTCTGGCCGATGCCTACGGTGGTCCAGCCGGTCCGCGCTGTCGCCATGCCATCGCCGAGCTGGCTGCCGGGCTCACCGGTGAGCTGGCCGATCTGGTCGCCCTCCCGGCCGGCGACGCCGGCGTACGGGTGCTGCGCGGACTTCGGCTCGACAGTGCCGAGCTCGGCCGTACCCCGCCGAGCTGGGCCGCCGTGAACGACCGGACCGGCGCGCCGATCGATCTCCAGATGTTGTTGCTGGCCACCATGATCGGCTCCCCGTTCGGCTGGTGCGGCCAGCAGGAGGGCCGGTTGGTGAACAACGTGGTGCCGGCGCGCGGCTATGAGCGGATACAGACCGGAGCGAGCAGCGAGATCGTGCTCAGTCCGCACACCGAGGATGCCTTCCATCCGCTCCGCGCCCACGCTTTCCTACTCGGGTGCGTGCGCAATCCGGATCGGGTCGCCACCACGATCGCGTCGATCCGCCGGGTGCAGCTGTCCGCTGCTACCCGGCAGATTCTGCTCCGTCCGACGGTGCCGATTCTGCCCGATCTCACCTATGGTGACCTGGAACGATGGCCGGCGGCGAAGCCGGTGCCGGTGCTCTGGGAGCGGCCGGACGGACTGTGTATCCGTTACGATCCGGATTACACCCCGTGGCGGGATGCCGGTCCGCAATTTCGGGCGGCGTACGCCGAACTGGGTGCGGAGTTGGCCCGCGTCGCCGACCTGCTGGTGCTCGAACCGGGCGACGTCGCCATCATCGACAACGATGTCGTGGTGCACGGCCGGGTGCCGTTCACCGCGCGATTCGACGGCACCGACCGCTGGCTCAAGCGGGTCAATATCGCTGTCGCCGAACGCTTCCGCCCGGCTCGGGAACGGACCGAACGCGGCTACGGGCAACGGGTCACCCGGCTGCTCCCGCCGGCTCAGCTCCCGGCAGGTGCGCGGCGGTGAGCGAACCGGAACTACGCCTGCTCACCCGCAGCGACCTCGCCGACATCCCGATCACGGTCGGCGAGGTGCTCGCTGCGGTCCGGGCGGCCTTCGTGGCCGTGGCCGAAGGCCGATCGGCCAACCCGACCAAGCTGGCCATGCCGGTGGCCGAACATCACTCGGTGGCCTACGCCATGCTGGGGTATCACCGGCCCGATCGGTTGGTCGGGTTCAAGACCTCGTACCGGCACGACGACCGGCAGGTTCGCTACTACACGACGCTGACCTTGTACGACGACGCCACCGGATTGCCGGTGGCGCTGCTGGATTGCGCCCGGATCGGCGCCTTGCGTACCCCGGCCACCACCGCGCTGCTGGTCGCGGCGAGCGCGCTGCCGAGCGCGCGCACCGCGCTGTTGATCGGTACCGGAACGCAGGGCCGGGCGGCGCTGCCCTACCTGCTCACCGTGCTCCCCGGACTGACCCGGTTGCAGGTATACGGGACGCATCCGGCCGGTCTGGCGGCGGTTCGGCGGGAGCTGCTATCGCACTTCCCGGGCCGGGCGGTGGAGGCGGTCGACGATCTCGATGCCGCGGTCACGGCGGCCGACGTCGTGCTGGCTGCGTCCGGGCCGCAGACCGCGGTTCGGATCTCTACCAGCGGGCTCCGGCCGGGCGCGGTGCTCGCCGATGTCGGTTGGGGGGTCGCCGGTTCGGCGTTGCGGACGGCCGACTACGCGACGGCGACCAGCGCCGCCCAGCTCGGCGTCACCGGCCGCTACCTGGCCGGTCCGGACGGGCGGATGCGGCCGGTCGACGCCGAGCTCCCGGAGCTGCTGACCGGTCGCCGCCCCGGTCGGCGGACGCCGGCCGACCGGGTGTTCGCCTACAACAGCGGGATGGTGGTGACCGATGTGGCCGTCGGGCGCCTGCTCGCCGAACGTGCGATCGCCGCCGGCCGCGGACGGTCGGTGCCGCTATGGAGTTGAACCCTGCCGATCCGCGGCCGGGCCCGGTGCCGTTACCGGCCCGGGAGCCGTCCTGGGTCGGCCGGGTTCGGGATCACCCGGAGCTGCTGGGGGATATCGCCGACGCCGTCGGTGGGCCCTACCACGTACTCGACGACGCGCACTTCGCCGCCAACCTGACCGGGTTCGCCGAGCGGTTCGCCGATGCGGGAGTGGCCGGGACGATCTACTTCGGCAAGAAGGCCAACAAGGCGGCGTGCTGGTTGCCGCGATGCGCGGCCGCCGGCGCCGGGGTCGACGTGGCCAGCGTGGCCGAGCTGGTCGGTGCGCTGGCCGGTGGGGTCACCGGCGATCAGCTGGTGATCACCGGACCGGCGAAGTCCGACGAGTTGTTGTGGCTGGCGGTGCGGCACCGCAGCGTGATCGCGGTGGACGCGCTGGACGAGCTGGCCCGACTGCTGGTGCTGGCCCGGACGGTGGCGCCGGTCCGGCTGCTGTTGCGGATCCGGCCGGCGGCCGACCCGGACAGCCGGTTCGGCCTGACCGACGCCGAACTTGCGACCGCGCTGGATCGGTGCGTCGAGCAGCGAGACACGGTCGAGCTGACCGGATTTTCCTTCCATCTCACCGGGTATGCGGTCGCGCCACGTGCCTGGCAGGCGGCTGCGGCGATCGACCGGTGCGTGGCGGCCCGGGCGCGCGGGCTGGCGGCCGGCGCGGTGTCGATCGGCGGCGGGTTCACCGTCGACTACGTGGATGACCAAGCGTGGCAAGCATTTCAGCGAGAGTTCCGGGACAGCTGGTTCCACGCGGGAAAGTCCTTCCGGACGTTCTATCCGTATCACAGCGACCCGGCGGGTCCGGCCATGCTGGCGGCCGTGCTCGCCGAGTCCGTGCCCGGCGGCGGCGATCTGGCTGCTCGACTGGCCACGACCGGAACTCGGCTGCTGATCGAGCCCGGCCGCGCGCTGTTGGCCGGCTGCGGCTTCTCGGTGTTCCCGGTGCAGGGCTACAAGGAGCGTGCCGGCTACGGCATCGTCACCGTGGCCGGGACCAGCCTGAGCTTGTCCGAACAGTGGTTCGGCAGTGAGTATCTGCCCGATCCGGTGCTCTGGCCGGCGCGGCCGTCCGACCGCCCGGTCCGGGTCTGCGTCGGCGGCGCCAGCTGCCTGGAGGACGACATGCTGACCTGGCGGAAGGTGCAACTGCCCGGTCCGCCGCGACTCGGCGATCTGTTGATCTATCCGAATACGGCCGGATATCAGATGGATTCGAACGAGTCGGAGTTTCACGAGCTGGCGCTACCGCCGAAGGTGGTGGTGGACACCGGCGGACCGCGCGTGCGCTGGCGGCTGGATGCCGGGGTACCCCGGAGCCGGCGTGGGTGAGCCGGCGGAGAACGTCGTGCACCGGGTTTCCGATCTGATCGGGCGCACCCCGCTGCTGGAGCTGTGCCGCACCGCCGGCGGGACCCGACTGCTGCTGAAGCTGGAACAGTTCAATCCGACCGGCTCGGCGAAGATTCGGATGGCGCGCAGCATGGTGCTCGCCGCAGAACGCGAGGGCCGGTTGCCGCCGGGCGGGCACATCGTCGAATCGACATCGGGCAATACCGGATTGGGCCTTGCGGTGATCGCGATCGAGCGGGGCTACCGGTTCACCGCGGTCGTCGACGGGCACGCCAGCCGGGACAAGCTGCGTGCGCTGGCCGCGCTCGGTGCGAACCTGGTGTACGTCGGGGGCGCCGGTGACGACACCCCCAGTCCGACCGCACGCGAGGAGCATGCGGCCGCCCTGGCCGCCGCCGAGGCCGGCGCCTGCTTCTTCGACCAGCACAACAATCCGAGCAACGCCGCCGGCTACACCGCGCTCGCCGCGGAACTGTGCGCCGACCTCGCCGGTGACGTCGATTATCTGATCAGTTCGGTCGGCACCGGCGGCTCGTTGTTCGGCACCGCGCGCGAGCTCCGCCGTCGGGGCTCGGCGGTCCGGGTGATCGGCGTCGAGCCGGTCGGCTCGATCGTGTTCGGCGGCCCGGGTGGGCCGTACTGGCAGTCCGGCACCGGCACGCCACCGGGCGCGCCGATCGGCCACACCATCGACTACGCCCTGCTGGACGAGGGGGTCAAGGTGTCCGATCGGGACGCGTTCGCGACCGCGCGGGTGATCGGCCGGCGAATCGGGCTGCTGCTCGGCGGCTCGGTGGGCGGCGCGGTGTACGTCGCGCTGTGTCGACTGCGGGACCTGCGCCCCGGTGCGACCGTGGTGACCATCGCCTGCGACGGCGGGGAGAAGTACCTCGACACCGTGTCGAACGACGAGTGGTTGCGAGCCAAGGGGCTGCTGTACCCGGCGGCCGAACGTGCGGTGGCGGAACTGCTGGACGGCTACGCGGCCGAAGCCGTATCGTCCGCGCACGAGACTCGGTAACTTGTTTCGATATGAGCGTCAGCTACGACAAGCTGTTCATCGGGGGCGAATGGACGCTCCCGGACTCCGCCGAACGCCTCGAGGTGTACTCCCCGGCGACCGAGGAGCTGGTCGGCAGTACCCCGATCGCCGGCCCGGCGGACATCGACCGGGCGGTGGCGGCGGCCCGTGCGGCATTCGAGTCCGGACCGTGGCCGCGACTGACCCCGAGCGAGCGGGCGGCGGTGTTGGCGGAGGTTGCGCTGGTGATCGATCGGCGCAGCGCCGAGCTCACCGCGATGTTGACCGCGGAGATGGGTGCGCCGACCGCGATGGTCGGGATGTTGCAGCAAACGCCGACGATAGCGGTGCTGAACTACTACGCCGGCATGGCGGAGGCCTTTCCCTGGACCGAGAAACGGGTCGGCGTGTTCGGCGAAAGCTACGTCTCCCGCGAGCCGGTCGGTGTCGTCGCAGCGGTGATCGCCTGGAACGTGCCGCTGTTCCTCTTCGTGAACAAGGTGGCTCCGGCCCTGCTGGCCGGCTGCCCGGTGCTGGTCAAACCGGCGCCGGAGACCCCGCTCACGGCGAACTTGTTGGCCGACATATTCACCGAGGCCGGGGTGCCGAAGGGGGTGTTGTCGGTGCTGCCCGGCGGCGCCGACACCGGCGAGTACCTGATCTCCCACCCCGGGGTCGACAAGATCACCTTTACCGGCAGTACGGCGGTGGGTCGCCGGATCGGCGCGGTGGCGGGGGAGCAACTGAAGCGCTGCTCGCTCGAGCTCGGTGGTAAGTCGGCGGCGATTCTGCTGCCCGATATGGATCTTGCTGCCGGGGCGCCGATGCTGCTGATGTCCGGACTGATGAACTCCGGCCAGGCGTGTGTGGCGCAGACCCGAATTCTCGCCCCGCGGCAACGCTACGGCGAGGTGCTCGACGCGCTGACCGGCGCGGCCGGATTCCTCGAGGTCGGCGACCCGGCGGAGCCGACGACGGCGTTCGGCCCGCTGATCTCGCAACGACAGCGAGATCGGGTCGAGGGTTATATCGCTGCCGGAACGGCCGAGGGTGCCCGGCTGGTGTACGGCGGCGGCCGGCCGGCCGATCTGGACCGCGGCTGGTACATCGAGCCGACGATCTTCGCCGACGTGGACAACTCGATGACCATCGCTCGCGAGGAGATCTTCGGGCCGGTGCTCTCGGTGATCCCGTACGAGACCGAGGACGAAGCGATCCGGATCGCGAACGACTCCGACTACGGGTTGGCCGGTTCGGTCTGGACCACCGACATCGAGCGTGGCCGCCAGGTGGCAGCGCAGGTTCGGACCGGGACCTACGCGATCAACTGGTATGCCTTCGACCCCAGTTCGCCGTTCGGCGGATACAAGAATTCCGGGATCGGCCGGGAGAGCGGACCGGAGGGGCTCGACGCGTTCTGCGAACAGAAGTCGGTGCTGATGCCGCCCGGTTACTCCAGCTGAGTTCCGCGGTGGCCGGTCAGCGCAGGATCGCGACCGGGTTTTCGGCGAATCGTTCCAGCGCGGCGCGGAGCAGCAACGGGTCCGGCCCGTTCGCCAAGCAGGATGCCGAGAAGTGCAGCGCCCCTTGGCATTCCATCGTCATGACGGCAACGTCCGGCGGCGCGCTCGGGGCCAGACTGCCGGTGCAGGTCACCGGCAGACCGGGCAGGTAGGGCAGGTGTGCGGCAGCCGGTGGGCGACCCAGGTGGTGGAAGGTCAGCCGCGGCAGGCCGACCCGGGTGGGCATCGGTCGGAGCCGCGGCGGGGCGGCCTGCGCCGCGACCTGGACCTGGTCCGGGGAAGGTCGCAGCGGAAGCCGGAGCGGCCGGCCGGCTGGCCAGTACCCGGTGAGCCCGACCCGGCGACGATCCCGGCCCACTTCGAAGGAGATCCGGGTCGCCTGGGAGGCGACGGTGAGGCCGACGTCGTCGAGGCTCCGGGTGATCCCGGCCACCAGGAGCGCGTGCCGGGACGCCCGGGATGCGTACCGGGCCGCCCACTCCCCGAGTTCGGCATGCTGCTCGGCGGACATGGTGGCGATGCTGGTGCAGCGGCCGGCTCGGCTGCTGCGCGGCGCGGCTGTGGTGGCCGGTCGTGCCGCATCGGGTGTGTCGGCCGATGGCCGGCCGGCCTGGATGTTGAAGGCGGTACCGAGGAGCGTGCGGACGGTCGGTCCGACCAGGTCGTTGTCCGCCACCCCCGGCGCGTACCGCACGCCGAGGTAGTTGCCGCAACGAACGATAGCCAAGGGCCAGGCGAGCTCTTCGTCGGTGGCGATGGCGTCGAGCAGCCGGCCGGTGTCGGTGCTGCCGATCGGGCCGGCCGGTCGTTCCCGCGTCGTGACCAGGGTGTCCGGCGCGAAGCCGCGGTCCCGGAGTAGCCGGCGCTGCGGCTGGTCGGCCGCGAGCCGGAGCACGGCCTCGCGAAAGGCCCATTCCGGCGGGAGGTCGAACGGGCCGCAGATCGTCACGATCGACTCGTCCAGCCACGGCCGGTCGTACCAGCGGATTCGGGGGTTGGCGGCCGGCCGGGTTCGGTTGTTCGACGGTCCCTGTAATGCGGTGGTGGTGAACACGATCGATCCCTTCGGTTGACCCGCCGCGGCAGGGCGACCGATGGGTGGACGAGCACCGTGAACGAGGCGTAGCGGTTTCGACCCGCTCGCCTACCCACGGCATGCAGTGGTGTTGTGCTCCCCGACCCACCGGACGCCGCGACGGGCACGCTCGGCAAGTTTCTCGCCGAGTCGTGCATCGAGCATTCGGTGACCGAGCGACCGACGGTGGCCGCCCTTAAGATCGACGATAACATGTTAATAACGGTTGCGCTATTGTCCGGCCACGGCTGTAACGAACTGCCCAACTATCCCGAATAAGCCCCTTTGCGAACCGCCCGACCGGCGCCGGGTACGTCATCCGGCCGACCCCGCGGTAGGTATCGGTGCGACGCGGCAGCCGAGCGGTGAATCGTTCGGCCTACCCGCGAGAGAATCGAACCGTGAACGAGAACGAAAGCGTCTTCACCGTGTTGCTCGCCTTCGCGGCGAACATGCTCATCGCGATCGCCAAGTCGGTGGCAGCGGCATTGAGTGGGTCGGCATCGATGGTCGCCGAAGCGGCGCATTCCTGGGCCGATACCGGCAACGAGATCCTGCTGATGATCGCCAACCGCCGCGCCGCTCGCCCCGGCGACCGCACGCATCCGCTCGGTTACGGCCGGGAGGTGTACATCTGGTCGATGTTCGCCGCGATCGGTCTGTTCGCCCTCGGCGCCGGCGTGTCGATCACGCACGGGATACACGAGCTGCAGGCGCCCGAGCCGGCGGACGATTTTCTGCTGGCCTACCTGGTGTTGGGGATCTCGTTCGTGCTGGAGGGGATCTCGTTCCGGCAGTCCTACCGCCAGCTGCAGAAGGAGGCGAAGGACGCGGATCGATCGGTGGTCGGGCAGGCGCTCCGGACCTCCGACCCGACCGTGCGGGCGGTCTTCGCCGAGGATGCGGCTGCGTTGGTCGGTCTGATCATCGCAGCAATCGGGATCCTGGCACATCAGCTGACCGGGTCGCCGGTGCCGGACGCGATCGGGTCGATCCTGGTGGGCGTGCTGCTCGGCGGTGTCGCCCTGATGCTCATCGACCGGAACCGACGTTTTCTGGTCGGCGAGCAGGCGGCACCGCGGGTGCGTCTCGCCATGCTGGCGACGTTGCGCGCGTTGCCCGAGGTGGATCGGGTGACCTACCTGCGCACCGAGTTCGTCGGGCCGCGCCAGCTGTACGTGGTGGCCGGCGTCGACCTGGTCGGTGACTTCGCCGAGGCCCAGGTCGCGCGGACCTTGCGCACGCTGGAAAAGCAGCTCGAAGAAGACCCGCGGCTACGCAAGGTGGTGCTCACCCTCGCCACCCCGGAGGAAGCGGAAATCGACGCCTGATCCCTCGGCCGGGCCGTCCGGTCAGGCGCCGGCGACCGAGTCGCAGGAGAAGATCACGTCGAACGGGATCGATGCTGCCGGGGCGCTCCGGTCCGTGGCGACTGCCTGGCCGGTCACCTTGTACTTGATCCCGTCGTTCTGCCCCTGGGCCGAGCCGATCGGCATGCCGACGGTGTAGCCGAGCGTGTACGGCCCCGGCCCGGTGCCGCCGGTGGTGCCGGCGACCGAGAACGACTGCACCGCGTCGTCGGCGGCGGTGAGCACCGCGGTGACCGTGAGGTCGCCGTAGGTGGCGTGCTCCGGGTCGTTCAGGGTCAGCGTGAGGGTGCCGTCCTTCTTGGCGCAGGTGGTGCTGAACGACCCCTCGACCGGCTTGCCGTCCAGGGTCACCGACGACCGCACCCCGGTCGCCGCGCCCGCGCTGGTCGGTGCCACGGAACCCGATGCGTCCGAACCCGATACCGCAGCGGTGCTCGATTCGGTGCCGGACTTCTCATCGCTCGATCCGCAGCCGGCCAGTGCCACAGTGACGGCCAACAGCGACGCGGCTGCCGCGGCTACCCGGAGATCGGCCATGGTCAACATCGTTCCTTCCGAAAGATTCCGCCCGGGGACGTTGCACCCGGGCCGGACGTGCCCCCGAGAACGTGGGACGAGGAGAACCTATCAGCCGGACGGTTCCAGCCAGACCGAACCGAGCCCGCCGCCCAGCCGGTAGCCACCCCGGAAGGTCACCGCACCGCACACGGTGATCGGGTCGAGCGGGATGAGCTTGGGCGCATTCAACGACGGATATCCGCCGGTCCAGCCGGCGACACCGAACAATTCGTCGCCCGCGATGCGGAGGCCGTTGACCGTCGTCGGGCGGGCGAACTCGGCGGTGAACTCGAAGATGATCGGCTCCTCCGAGACGCCGGTGCCGAGCCGGGCCGACCAGACGTCGAACCACGGCGTCGCCGCGGTCACCGGCGGGCTGGTCCAATGCTCGCGATCGGTGTAATGCGGCCATTCGTGCCGGACCGCGGCAACCCGGAAGCCGTAGTAGATGTTGTCGGCGTTCACCAACTGCACCCGGGTCCGGTAGTCGCTCGGCAGCAGCATGGTCTCGGTGTCGATCACGCCGCGGCCGATCAGCGCGTTGGCCACCTGGACCAGCGCTTCGTCGATCAACGCCGTGTCGATCAGCTCGGCGATCACGACGTCGGCACGGGGCAGATCGGCCGTGCGGATGTCGCCGCTCACCACGGTGATCGCCTCGGTCTGCTCGTTCAGCCGGACCGTCCGATCCAATGTGTGGGCCAGCAGCGGGTCGATCTCCACCGCATAGACCTGGCCGGCACCGGCGGCTGCCGCGAACAGCGACAGGATCCCGGTCCCGGCGCCGGCGTCGATCACGATGTCGCCCGGGGTGACCGCACCCTCGATGGCGGTCCGCAGCATCTCGGTTCGTCGGTGGTCGATCAGGCACTCGAACGGGTTGTCCGACGTGGACCAATAATCGACCGACAAGACCCGACCTCCGACCTTGTTACCGACCCCCGACCAGGTCCGCGGTGCTCATGCTAGCCGTCCAGCCGTTGGCGCAGCGCTTCGAACTCGTCCCGGACCCCGGAAGGCAGCTTGTCGCCGACGAACTCGAACCATTCCTCGATCATCGGTAGCTCGCGGCGCCACTCGTCGAGGTCGACCCGCAACGACTCGTCCACGTCGGCCGGGGCGGCATCCAACCCGGCCAGATCGAGCTGTGCGGCGGTGGGCACATTGCCGATCGGGGTGGACTCGGCGTCCGCCGTGCCCTCGATCCGGCCGATGATCCATTGCAACACCCGCGAGTTCTCGCCGAATCCGGGCCACAGGAACCGGCCGTCCTCACCGCGGCGGAACCAGTTGACGTAGAAGATCTTCGGGAGCTTGCTCGCGTCGGCCTGCTTGCCGAGGTCGAGCCAGTGCGCGATGTAGTCACCGACGTGGTACCCCATGAAGGGCAACATCGCCATCGGGTCCCGGCGCACCGCGCCGACCTTGCCCTCGGCGGCCGCGGTCTGCTCGGACGACATCGTGGCGCCCATGAAGACACCGTGCTCCCAGCCGAGCGACTCGGTGACCAACGGGACGGTGGTCTTGCGCCGCCCGCCGAAGAGGATCGCCGAAATCGGCACGCCCTGTGGGTCGTCCCATTCCGGCGCCAGGATCGGGCATTGCGACATCGGTGTGCAGTACCGCGAGTTGGGATGCGCCGCCTTGCCGTCGGATTCGCGCAGTTCCCAGTCGTTGCCGTGCCAGTCGATCAGGTGATCCGGCTCGGATTCCATCCCCTCCCACCAGATGTCGCCGTCGTCGGTGAGAGCCACGTTGGTATACACCGTGTTCCCCGCCTCGATCGTGTCCATCGCGTTCGGGTTCGAGCTGCGGTTGGTGCCCGGTGCGACGCCGAAGAATCCGGCTTCCGGATTGACCGCGTACAGGCGGCCGTCCTTGCCGAAGCGCATCCAGGCGATGTCGTCGCCGAGCGTCTCGGCGCGCCAGCCCGGGACCGTCGGCTGGATCATCGCCAGGTTGGTCTTGCCGCATGCGCTCGGGAAAGCGGCGGCGATGTAGTAGTTCTTGTTTTCCGGGGAGATCAACTTGAGGATCAGCATGTGTTCGGCGAGCCAGCCCTCGTCGTGCGCCATCGCCGACGCGATCCGCAGCGAGTAGCACTTCTTGCCGAGCAGTGCGTTGCCGCCGTACCCGGAGCCGTAGCTCCAGATCTCCCGGTCCTCCGGGAAGTGGGTGATGTATTTGGTGTCGTTGCACGGCCACGGCACGTCGGCCCGGCCGTCGGCGAGCGGCGCGCCCACCGAATGCAGACACTTGACGAACGGGGTGTCGGTCCCGAGCGCGGCCAGTGCGGCACTGCCCATCCGGGTCATCACCCGCATGGACACCACGACGTACTCGCTGTCGGTGATCTCGACGCCCAGCTTGGGATCGTCGGCGCCGAGCGGGCCCATGCAGAACGGCACGACATACATCGTCCGGCCCTTCATCGAGCCGCGGTAGAGCTCGGTCATGGTCGCGCGCATCTCGGTCGGATCGACCCAGTTGTTGGTCGGCCCGGCGTCGGACTCGTCGCGCGAACAGATGTAGGTGCGCGACTCCACCCGCGCGACGTCGGACGGGTCCGACAGGGCGAGGAACGAGTTCGGCTTCTTGTGCGGATTCAACCGGCGGAAGGTGCCGGCGTCGACCAGCTGGGTGGTGATCCGCTCCCATTCCTCGTCGGATCCGTCGGCCCAGACCACCCGGTCGGGCTCGGTCAGCGCAGCGATCTCGTCGACCCAGGCGATCAGCTCGCGGTGCTGTGTGGGCGGGGTGTCTTCGGCTCGGATCCCGGAAACGGTCGCTGAGGTCATCGAATTCTCCTGGAGTCGGTGCCGGTCGCGAGGCTTACGGACCATCGCACGATGCCGGATGCCTGGATACCCGAGGGTAACCCGGGAAGGCTGCACGCGCGGAGCTGGGTCGTACCCGTCGGAGAACGGCAGCTGATCGGAAAGAGGCCGCGGCGCCTGTTCGGCGTGGGTTTCAGCTGCCGATCGTACCCCCGGCGGTCCGTTCCCACCGCCCGCCACACTCGTCGTGCCGGTACTGCCAACCGGCGTATTCCCCGGTTCGGTCGATGATCGTCACGTGCTCGGCGAGCCCGTCCCGGTCGCTGTCGGTGGCCACCACCAGCCCGGTGGTGGTGGCTTCGGTCACGGTGTCGGCAACGGCGTCCCCGTCGAGGTCGATCGTCGGTTCCCCGATATCGATCGGCCCGACATCGTCCAGCGGACGGTCGGCGTCCAGGTCGGGCAGGTCGAACCTGGTCCAACCGAGGGTGGACAGGTCATCGGACTCGATCATCGTTGCTCCCGGGGTCGGTCGCGGTGCCCGCCGATTCTTCGGGGCCTTGTCCGTTCGGACGCGGCTCGGCGCGGATCGGTTCCCCGGCCGGGTGGCGGTCGAGTGCGGTGAGGTCGGCCGCGCACGCGGCGAGCCGGCCGCTGGCCCCGGCGCTGGCCCGGTGCAGTTCGGCATCGAGCGCCGCGATCCGTCGATTCGCTGCCCCCACGCCGTCCGCGCTGCGCCGGGTGAGCCGCTCCGCAGTGGTCACCTCGGCGGCGACCAGGGCCGCGGCGACCCGCTGGTCGAGCTGAGCTTTCACGTCGGTCAGCGTGTCGGTGGTCCATTGCCGCAGGTGTGCCCGATCGGCCAGCTGCCCCCGCGAGCGGGTCAACCACCAGGCGGCGCCCGCGCCGAGCAGCAGCGTCGCCGGCACGGTCGCCATGTCCAGCGCGGGCACCAGGGACAGTGGTGACACGGCGAGCCGGCCCAGGCTGAGCCCGGCCGAGGCGCCCACCGCAACCACCAGTTTGTCCTCCAGGCCGGGCCGGCGCGGCGACGGTGGGGGCGGCGGCGTTGCCGGTTCGGCGCCCGGCGGTTCCAGCGCGAACGGTGCGGCGGCGAGCGGCTCGATGAGCACTTGCCGGCCGATGTCGGCGATCCGGGCCGCGATCGCGCCCCCGAGTGCCGCCTCGGTCGCCGCCACCCGCTCGGTCAGCCGCGCCGGATAGTCCCGCAGCCGCGCCCGGTCGGACCGGCTCAGCTCGTCCCGCAGCTCGACGCTCAGCGCCCGGATCGTGACCCCCACCTCGTGCGACAGGTCCAGTCTGGCCAACTGGAACTGGCTGCGCAGCCGACGCAGCGACTCGGCCTGGGTGGCCATCTGGTCGCCGGCCAATCGAGCGCGCTCGGCTCGTAACTCGGCGATGTCGCCCGCGGCCCGGATCGCTGCCATTTCGTCGGTCAGTCGACCGCGGGCGATCGCGACGGCATGGGCCCGGGCCCGGACCAGCCGGTCGGCGGCCCGGGCCGGTGCGTCGGCGAAAGCTACCCGCAGCTCGCCGATCAGTTCGGCCAGACCGTGGCCGGTCAGCGCGGACACCGGGTGGATCGGCGGCGGACGGTCCGGACCGCCGAGTTGCTCGGCGATCCGGTCCCGGTCCTGGTCGGCGACCGTTCGCCAGCCGGCATGGGCATCGATTTTGTTCAGGGCCAGCACCACCCGGCTGCCGGAGGCGGCGGCAGCGGCGAGGGTGCGCAGCGTGGACCGATCGGTCGGGGTGCCGGCGTCGAGCAGGATCAGGGTCACCGCCGCGTGGATTCCGTCGATCGGGTTCGGCCGGTCGTCGGCCCGGATGCCGGCCCGGCGGGTCAGCTCGGCCGCCATCGTGGACACCCCGACCCCCGCGGGGCCGAGCAGAGCGAGCAGGTCGAAGCCCGGATCGCCGCCGTCGATGCGGCGCAACAGTCGCGCTCCGGCCGGGTTCCACCGCCGCAGCGCGGCGCGGGTCGCCAGCTCCCGCTCAATCGACACGGCCGTCCAGCCTCGCCCAGGACCAGGTATAGCCACGGTGGACGCGTTCGGCCGCGCGGCGCATGGCGGCGCTGTCGGCCGAGCGTGCCACCGTCCGCCAATGTTGCGCCGCGGCCAGCGCGGTCGCGGCGTCCGGCGGGTCGACGAGGGTGAAGGGGTGCTCGGCGACGTGCTGCTCCGGCCGGCCGGCCGAACGGGACGCTGCGATCGCGGCCGCGGCCAGCCCGGCGAGCAGCCCGATTCGCGCCGCGATCGGTCCGCGGCGAAACGTGTCCAGCGCGTCGCGCGCCGGTCCGTCCGGGCCGGCAGCGGTCAACGCGGCGAGCCGGTCCAGCTCGTCCAGCAGCTGCCCGCCGCGCAGTGCCGCCGCGCGCTCGGTCAGATTTCGTAGCGTGCGGCGCACCGCACGCACCCCGCTGGCGGCTTCCAGCACCTGGTGCAGCCGGTCGGCGGTCGCCGCCGGGTCGTGCCGGAGCACGGTGAGCGCGCAGCCGACGCCGAACGGTTGCCAGTGCGTGAGCAGCGGGTGTTCGGCGACGGTTGCGTCCGGCGCCGGGCGGCCGCTTGCGGCGAGTGCCCGGAACTCGGCGAGGTCGGCGGACGGCACCCCGATAGCGCTCAGCCGGGCGGCCACCGCAGCCACCAGCGGCAGCGCCGGGACGCCGGTCCGGGCGGCGTACTCCGCACAGCGGTCCAGCGCCGCAGCCGGGTTGGGACCGACCGCATCGGCCTTGTTCAGCACGATCAGGCGGCTGGCGGTCGGTCGGTCGGTCAGCAGGTGCCGGTCGCCCGGCTGCATCGCGTCGGCGACGACGTGGAGTACCACATCCGCGTCCGGACGGGGTCCGGCGGGAACGGTCGGGTCGTCGATCGGGGCGAGCTCGGCGTCGGCGGACAGGTCCAGCGCGCGGACGATCGAGGTGCGGCCACTGCCGGCACGGCCGACGAGCTGCACGGTTGCCGGCCGGGCAAACTCGGCGACGGCGCCGCGCAGCCGGGTCAGCCATTCGCCGGGGGCGTCCGGATCTCGGCCCACCTCGTCGACCAGTCGGTCCAGTTCAGCCACCGGCATACCCACCACCCCCTCCTTTCGGCGACGATACCGGGGCGATCGGTATGGCGCGGCGGGGCCCACATGCAGTACTGCCGCGCCGCGGGCATGGACAATAGGCGTCGTGAACGACATCGGCTCGGCTACCGCGACCGCCCCGCCCCGGGGGTCCGGGCGTTATCCCCGGGTCACCAGCTTCCGGTCCCGGCGGGCCGCGCTGACCCCCCTGCAGCAGCAGGTCTGGGAGCGAACCTGGCCGCGGGTCGGCCGGGCGCTGGACGACGAGCTGCTCGCCGCCGGCCCGGTGGATCTGGCGGCCTGGTTCGGCCGGCCCGGCCCGGTCGTGCTGGAGATCGGCTGCGGTACCGGAACCGCGACCGCGGCGATGGCCAGCGCGGAGCCCGCGACCAACCTGCTCGGTGTCGAGGTCTACCTCCCGGGCCTGGCCCAACTGGTGCACCGGATCGAGCGCGACCGGATCGACAACCTGCGGTTGCTCCGGGGCGACGCGGTCGAGGTGCTGCAGCACCTGACGGCGCCGGCATCGCTGACGGCGGTCCGCGTGTTCTTCCCCGATCCCTGGCCGAAGTCCCGGCACCACAAGCGGCGGTTGCTGCAGCCGGCGACCGTGCGATTGATCGCCGACCGGCTGGTGCCCGGCGGGACGCTGCATGTCGCCACCGACCACCCCGAATACGCGCAGTTCATCGCAACGGTCGGCGATGCCGAGCTGGCGCTGCGGCGGGTCGACTGGGCCGACTTCGCCGACCGGTCGGCGACCCGTCCGGTCACCAAGTTCGAGGCCAAGGCACGTCGCGCCGGGAGCCCGGTGAGCGAACTGATCTGGCAGAGGACCGACGGATGAGCGCCGCGCCGAACAACGACGCGTCCGGCACGGCGGTTTCCCGAGCCGGCGTCCGGCGGGTACTACTGGTCTGGGATGCGCCGAACCTGGACATGGGCCTCGGTGCGATCCTGGGTGGGCGGCCGACCGCCGCCTACCGGCCGCGTTTCGATGCTCTCGGCAGATGGCTGCTCAACTATGTCGCCGAGCAGTCCGAGGCGATCGACCGAGACAGCTACGACCGCCGGACCGGCGGTCCAGACCTACCGCTGGAGGCGGAGGCCACCGTGTTCACCAATATCGCGCCGGGCAGCGCCGACGTGGTGCGACCATGGGTGGAGGCGCTGCGCAACGTCGGTTACGCGGTGTTTGCCAAGCCGAAAAAAGATGACGATTCGGACGTCGACGCGGACATGCTATCGCACATCGATCTACGGTTCGCCGACGACGAACTCGCTGCGCTGGTCGTCGCGTCGGCCGACGGGCAGGCCTTCCAACGACCGCTGGATCGGATCGCCCAGGCCGGTATTCCGGTGCGGGTGCTCGGCTTTCGCGAACACGCGCCGTGGGCGCTGGCCGACGACCTGCTCGAGTTCATCGACCTGGAGGACATCGACGGGGTGTTCCGTGAGCCGTTGCCGCGGATCAGTCTCGATTCGTTGCCCGAGGCCGGCGCGTGGCTGCAGCCGCTGCGCCCGCTTTCGGCGCTGTTGTCGCCGCGCGGCGTGGGGGCCGCCTAGTGTTCGCCCGCTGGGGAGACCTGGTCTACCGGCTCCGATACGCCGTCATCGGGGCGATGGTCGTCGGCATGCTCGCTCTGGGGGGTTACGGGATCGGCCTGGAGGACCGGCTGAGTCAGAGCGGATTCGACGACCCGGGCTCGGAGTCGACGGCCGCCGCGCTGCTGAAGGACGGCACCTACGGCCGGGATCATTCCGCCGACGTGCTGGCGATCTACACGGCACCGCCGGGCAAGACCGTCGACGACCCGGAATTCAACAAGAAGGTCACCGATGCGCTGATCGCGTTGCCGCAGCAGCATCCGGAGCAGATCCTCGCGATCAACGGCGGCTACTTCCGGGTGCCGGGCGCGTCGCTGGTCAGCGGGGTCGCGGCGGATCAGAGCCGAGAGCACGCGTTCGAGTCGATCGCGATCCGCGGCGACAACGACACCGAGGTGTCGAAGAACTTTCGCGACGTCGAGGACGCCTTCGCCATCCCGGGTGTCGACGTGAAGTTGGCCGGTCTGCAGCCGGTGACCGGCGGGATCAACGCCACCATGCAGGAAGATCTGCGCCGGATGGAGATATTGGCCATCCCGCTGGTCGGACTGTTGCTGTTCTTCGTGTTCGGTGGCCTGGTCGCGGCGGCACTGCCGCTGGTGATCGGTGGTCTCACCGTGCTCGCAGCCAACGGCATCGTCAAGCTGTTGACCGAATTCACCGAGGTCAACGCGTTCGTTTCCTCGGTCGTCTCGTTGGTCGGGCTCGGCCTGGCGATCGACTACGGCTTGTTCATCACCAGCCGGTTCCGGGAGGAGCTGGCCGCCGGGCGGTCCACCCAGGTCGCCGTGCGGCGCAGCGTGCTGACCGCTGGGCGCACGGTGGTCTTCTCCGCGACGATGATCATCGCCAGCGTGGCCGGGTTGTTGCTGTTCCCGCAAGGGTTCTTGAAATCCGTCGCCTACGGCACCATCGCGACGGTGAGCATCGCGGCGCTGGCGGCGATCACCCTGTTACCGGCGATCCTCGGCGTGCTCGGGACGCGGGTCGACGCACTCGGGTTCAAGGCGATCCGCCGCACCAAGTCGGACGAAGAGATCGAGGCGAGCATCTGGGGTCGACTGACCCGCTTCGTCATGCGTCACCCGCTCAAGGTGGCGATCCCGATCGTGATCGGTCTGCTGCTGTTGATCATTCCGGTCAACGGGATCAAGTTCGGTGGGATCAGCGAGAAGTACCTGCCGCCGGACAACTCGGCGCGGCTGGCCCAGGAGGAGTTCGACCAGCTCTGGCCGCTGCGTCCGACCGATCCGATCCTGCTGGTGGTCGAGACCGACAACAGTCTCGACGTCGGGACATTGCGCAAGCAGGCCAACGCCGCGCCCGGGCTGCGCAGCGAGTTCCAGCTGCCTACCGAGGTGACCAAGGACGGCGTCTGGGTGCTTTCGGCCAAGTTGGCCGACCAGGCCGACGCCGGGCCGACGATCGACTACCTGCGATCGATGCCGGAACCGCCGGGTGTGCGGGTGCTGGTCGGGGGCACGCCGGCGATCGAGTACGACAGCGTGCACGCGTTGCTCGACCGGCTCCCGCTGATGATCGTGCTGGTGGTGCTGACCACGACCTTGCTGATGTTCCTGACTTTCGGCTCACTGGTGTTGCCGATCAAGGCGGCGTTGATGAGCGCGCTCGGCCTCGGTTCGACGTTGGGCATCCTGACCTGGATTTTCGTCGACGGGCATGGTGCGGGGTTGTTGAACTTCACGCCCGGGCCGATCAGTTCGCCGGTGCTCGTGCTGATCATCGCGATCATCTACGGCCTGTCCACCGACTACGAAGTATTCCTGCTCTCCCGGATGGTGGAGGCCCGGTCGGCGGGTGCGAGTACCGCCGAAGCGGTGCGGACCGGTACCGCGCACACCGGCCGGATCATCACCGCGGCCGCGCTGATCCTGATCGTGGTGACCGGCGCGTTCGGCCTGTCCCAGCTGGTGATGATGCAGTACATCGCCTACGGCATGATCTCGGCGCTGATCATCGACGCCACCTTGCTCCGAATGTTTTTGGTGCCGGCCACGATGAAGCTGCTCGGCGACGACTGCTGGTGGGCGCCGGCCTGGTTGCAGAAGGTGCAGCAGCGGATCGGGCTCGGTGAGCCGGTGCTGTCGGAAGAGAAGATGCCGCAGAACATCCCGCCGGTCCGGCTGGTGGGCGTGCCGCGGGCCGAGATGCAGACCACGCCGATCAGCTCGGCCGCGATGCGCCGGGCCCTGGCTACCGGGGCCGCGCCGCCGACCACCCAGCAGCGGCCGGTGCCGCCACAGCGGGTCGAGCCGGTGCAGCGCCATCCGGTACAGCGGGTGTCCCCGGAGCGCGTGCCGGCAGCTGCCGCGCAGCGGGTTCAGGCGCCTACGGCGCAGCGGGTTCAGGCGCCTACGGCGCAGCGGGTTCAGGCGCCTGCGACGCAGCGGGTTCAGCCGCCCACCCAGCAGCAGCCGCTCGTACCGCGTGGTGTACCGGAACAGCGGGTGGTGCCGCCCCGGCCCACCGGCGCACCGCAGCGGCCGGCGACCGGCGTCACCAACGGCAGTTCGGTGACCGGACGAGCGGATCGAGCGAATACCGCACCGCCGAACGGCACCGCACCGCCGAACGGCACTGCACCGGCCACGGACGCCGCAGTGCCGAACGGCACTGCACCGGCCACGGACGCCGCAGTGCCGAACGGCACGGCGGTACCGAACGGCACCGCGGTACCGAACGGCACCGCACACGACGGTGGTCGACACCGGGGTGGTGTCGACCACTCGACGTCGGTCAGTGTCGACGAGCTGCTGCGCCGGCAGCGTCGTCCGTGACCGGATCGTCGCGGTCGGCGAACGCCCGGGCGTAGCGGGTGCCGACCCCGAGCAACAGCAGACCGACCATCAGGAACGCGGTCACCCGGATCAGTCCGCTCAGGGTCGCCAGGTCGAACAGGAACAGCTTGGCCAGCGCGGCAGCGGTCAGCGCAAGCCCGGCGACCAGCGCGGCGTGCGCGTTCCGGCCGGCGCGGAGGCCGTAGCCGAGCGCCAGCGTCGCGGCCGTCATCCAGGCGATCGTGGCGATCCCCTGCCCGGCGACGAAGCCGGTGGCGCCGCCGATCGCCACCCCGGCGGCGATCGTGCCGGCGGTGACCAGGTACAACGCGACCGCGGACAGCACGGCCCAGCCGAGGTCGGCGAACCGCACAGTGATCAGTCCGGTGTGCCGGGCGGCCCGTCCGAGTGCGGCCAGCGCCGCGCAGCCGACCGCTGCAGCCAGGATCACCGACGAGTCCAGGTGCTGCACCGCCGCCGACGGGGTGGTCAACGCGTCCAGCGTGGCGATGCCGACGAAGCCGAGCACTCCCAGCCCGGCAAACCCGACCGCGACCACCGCGACGGCCCGCTGCCGAGTCTGCTCGGCGACGGCGGCGTAGCCGAGAGCCGTCGCCAGCAACGAGGTCGTGAACAGCGCCGCGTCGGTCACCGCGGCCCAGGTCTGCAGGAGGGCCAGCGAACCGGCAAGCAGCGCAACGAGTCGCAGATGCCATACCAGGGGGCGGAGCGCGGCGAGGGCGAGCAGCAATATTGCGGTGGCCGCCGGCGCCAGCGCCGAGAACGGTCGATCGAACAGTGAACCGCTCACAAGCAGGGGCAACACGGCTACCGCGAGCAGCGCACTGGCGGCCCGGTCGCCGGGGTGTCGCCGGGTGACGAGAATCGCGCCGGCGACACCGCCGATCGCGGCGAGCAGGGCGCCGGTCAGCAATTGGACGTGCTCCTGGCGGCCGGAGCTGCCGATGATACCGGCGGCGATCCCCCCGAGCAGGGCCAGCACCACGGGGACGGTCCGCGCGACGTGCAGGTACGGCCAGTTGTTCGACAGCTGAGCCGGGATGCACCCGATCTGCAGTACCAGCAGGAAGGCGATCAGCGTGATCGACAGACCGCCGGTGACGACCGGCGCCAGCGCTGCCGCGCCGCCCACCACGATCAACGCCAGCTGCTGGGTCTGCCAATGCGTCGCCAACGCGACACCGCCGGCGGTGATCGCCAGAGCCACGGTGAGGCCCACCGCGGGGGTCAGCCAGTGATAGATCGTGGTCATCGCGACGATGTCGAGGAACGCGGCGGCGATCCCGGTCGCGGCGAGCGCGATTCCGCCGACCCGGCCACCGGCCCGGCCGTATACCCGCCGACCGGCCTCGACCAACGCGACCGCGAGCAGCCCGCCACCGATCACCCGGGGTATCGGGCCGAAGAATCCGGCTTGGGCCGCGAGCACCAGCAACAGCGCCACGCCGATCAGGGTCACCCCGGCGCCGGCCGCGGCGAGCAGTCGGCTGATCACGCCGTCGCGCTGCCACCAAGGCTCCGGCTTGGGCCGGGCCGCGACGACCGGACGCGGCTGGAGCGGCATCGGCGGCGGAACGGCCGGTTGCTGGTGTGCGGCCGGAACGTACGGCGGTTGCGCGGGAGCTGGAGCGATCGGCCCAGCCTGCTGGCGCAGTAGCGTCAGATCGCGGCCGAGCGCGCCCAGCTGATGGTTCAGTACGGCGAACTGGTCGTATACCCGGGCGACCAGGCGCGGATCGATCATCGGCGGCGGAGTCGGAATGGTCATGCCGTTACACTCCGCCGATCGCGGCCGGATCGGATGCGTAGTGCTACGCAGGTGAGTTGAGGGCTTTCGGCCAGAACCGACGTACGGTGGGTGTCGATGACGGCTGGACGTGGACGGGTGCGCAGTGAGCGGGCCAGAGCGGCGATTCTGGCGGCGACGCTCGAACTTGCGGCCGAACTCGGCTACGCCGGGATGAGCATCGAGAACATCGCCGCCCGGGCCGGAGTCGGCAAGCAGACGATCTATCGTTGGTGGCCGTCGAAGAGTGACGTCCTCGCCGAGGCCGTGCTGTCCGGAAACCTGATCGAGATCGAGCGGTATTCACTGCCGGATACCGGCGACCTCCATACGGATCTGTACCACTGGTTCGGCGAGGTCGAGGTCGTCGCGATGGGTGCGAGCATGGTGTTGCGGGCGTTGGCCGCTGCCGCGGCGGAGAACGACAGCGTGCGGGTCGCGCTTTATTCCGGGCTGACCCGGATGGCCGAGGACCTGTTGGTCGAGCGGTTCGACGCGGCTGCGGCAGCCGGGCAGTTGGATCCGGCGGTTGATCGGGCGGTGCTGGCGGAGTCGATCGTCGGGCTTGCGCTGTACCGCCTGTTGACTCGGCCGACGGCTGAGCCCGGGTTTCTGACCGATCTCGTCGCGGTCGTCACGCCGAGCCTGCGCTCGGCGTGACGACATCTCGCTCAGCGTGCCGGCACCTTCAGCACGAACAGAACGTTGCCGGGCCCCGCCTGGTATGCGTCGATACCACCGAAATTGCTGTAGCCGGAGTTGAGCAGGATCGTGTCGTCGACCGGGACCGCTCCGACCGAATCGATCGTGCCGCCCGCGCCGGTGTTTCCGGCGACGTCGACCACGTCGATGTCGCTGTCGAACCGGGCCAGCTCGGTGCCGTCGGCGGTCCGGAAGGCGCGAAGTTCGCCGTCGAGCGAGCCGGCCAGCAGAACATCGTTGGTCACCGAGGGAGCGGCCGAATAGATCGAGATGTACTCGGCGCCGTCGTAGATGTGGGTCGGATGGATGTCCCACACGACCGATCCGGTCGCGATGTCGAGCGCATAGATCCCGGGCCGGCCTTCGGGCACCGGTTGCACCGGCACCTGCGGTCCGTTCGGGCCGAGCAGGGACGGCAGATCCTTGGTGAGTGCCGAAGTCTTGTCAGCGAACGCGTCGGCGATCGGCACGTAGAGCCGCTTCCCGTCGGTCGCCATGCCCATGTGCACGCCGCCGAGGGCGCTGCCGCGGCCGAGCTCGTTGCGCCAGATCAACGAGCCGTTACCCGCGTCGATGCAATAGATGTCGCCGCCCTTGTCCCCGGCCAAGACCACCCGGCGCCCGTCCGGTAGCCGCGTCAGGATCGGCGGCGCGCCGAAGTCGAAGTCGTGTCCGATCGGGTCGGCGCACTTGAGCTGGCCGAGCGCCGGGACCTCGCACGCGGCGTTCCAGATGTCGTCCTTTCGGGCCTGGAAGGCCCACCGGCGACTGCCGGTGTCGAGGTCGAGCGCGATGATCGCGTCCGAGGTGTCGGTCAGCGGCGGCGAGTAGTTCTGCCCGGTGCCGATGTACACCGTGCGGCTGGCCGGGTCGATCGCGGGCACGCCCCACAGCGAGGCCCCGTTCGGCCCGAGGGCCCGCCCGCCGAGTGGGGTCGGCGACAGCTCCTGTGCCGGTGGCGTGGTGTGGTAGGTCCAGGTAACGGCGCCGGTGTAGGCGTCGAAGACCTGCAGGACACCGTGGGTGGTGCAGCACGGGGTGGCCGGGTCGGCCGCGGTGGTGATCACTTCGCGGCTGCTGACCGGGACGAACAGCTTTCCGTCGAAGTACTGGAGGCCGCCGGTGATCCAGTCGTACTGCGGGTTCGCGCCGGCGAACGCCGACCAGGCGAGCTGACCGGTCACGGCGTCGACCGCGTAGACCCGACCCTGCGCGTCGCCGGCTGCCACCAGCGCCGGGCGGCTCGGATCATCGTCGATCAGCAGGATGCTGGACGAGCGAACGATGTTCTTACCCAGCGTGATTCCGAGGTCCGATGCCGGGACGGTGTACTTCCAGAAGATGCAGCCGGTGTGTCGGTCCATCGCGACGATGTCCCGGCCAGCGGAGAAGAACATCGCCTGGTCGGTCGCGGCGGGCGCACCGCGTTTGCCCTGTGCGCCGACTGCGACGTGGCTGTACGCGACGCCGAGGCCGGCGACGTTGCTCGAATCGATCCGGCTTTCCTGGTGCCGGGTGTTCGAAAGATCGAAGCCGAAGCCGCTGGTCAGCCGCGGCGAGTTCCGGTCGACCGAGCCCGAACACTGCCGGCCGTAGTTTCCTTCGGTTTGCTGCGCGGCCGCCGGTGGTGCCAGCGTCGATCCGAGGATCAGCGCTGCGGTAACGGCGAGGACGCCTTCGGTGGAGAACATTTCGGCCTCTGCGGGATCGACGAGTGCAACCGACAGCCACGACTCGTTTACGAGACGGTTCGTATTGTTTGGGAACATACACCTCGCGGCCGAGCCGGTCGGCCGAACCCGTGAATTGTCCTTGGTGGACTTCACCCGGCCGCACACCCTTTCGCTGTACGCACGGGTTTTCGAGTGCGATTCGCTGTGCGGTAGTACAGAAGTGGTGCGCCGGGCGGCGCGGGATCAGGGCTGGCTGCCGCCCTGACCCATCATCCGGCGGATGCCGGTGCCGAACGGGTGCCGGGCGGTGGCCGAGCCGAAACTGATCCGGCCGCGCACCACCAGGTGCAACCCGCCGGCCGGCGGGCCGGTGCGCACCTTGCTGGTGATATCGGAAGCCAGCAGCTGGATCGCGTTCACGTCGACCGTGGCCTGCTCCGGCAGCACGAGGGTGATGCTGCTGAACGCGCTGTCCACTGCCAGCTCGACGACCGGCGAGCTCAGTGTGGCCTGGCTGAAATCGAGGGTGACGGCCGACATCCGGGCGTGCACCTGCAGGTGGGGCGGCACCCGCCAGGCGCCCTTGCGGGAGATGTTGCTGAACCAGCCGCGGACCACGTCGTGGTTCGGGCCGGGCAGCGGCGGCCGATAGCCCGGCGGTGGTGGCCGGTAGCCCGGCGGCGGTGGCCGATAGGTGATCGGCCGGTAGTGCGGCGGGGGCCGATAACCAGGTGGCGGCTGGGGCGCCGCGACCGGGGCGACGATCCGGATACCCGGCAAGTCGGCCAGCACCGCATTGAGTTCGCTCCGGGTACGCGCAGCGAGCGCGGTATCGAGTCGCTCGGTGAACTCGCCGAGCGAGAGCATGCCTTGGCCCACCGCGCGCTGCAACAGAATCCCGACATGCTCCCGCTCGGCATCGGACACCCGCAGGTCCCGTGGATCCATTCCTCCAGGGTAGTGCGGTACCGCCGGGTTCGGCCGACGGTGCTATTCCAGGCCCTGCTCGATCGCGTAGCGGGTCAATTCGACCCGGTTCGCCAGATGCAGCTTGCGCAACGTGGCTTGCACATGGTTTTCCACCGTCCGGTGCGAGATCGTCAGCCGGGTGGCGATCTGCTTGGCCGACAACCCCTTGGCCACCATGCGCAGCACCTCGGTCTCCCGCTCGGTGAGCGTCGGCGCGGCCGGGGCGCTACGTTGCGCCGGCACCCCGGCCATGCGCCGGTACTCACCGAGCACCAGCCCGGCCAGCCCCGGTGTGAATACCGGCTGGCCCTGCGCGGTGGCCCGGACCGCCGCGATCAACTCGGCCGCCGATGCGCTCTTCACCAGATACCCGGTGGCGCCGGCCTTCACCGCATCCAGCACGTCGTCGCGTTCCGACGATGCGGAGAGCACCAGCACCCGGCTGTGCGGGGACACCTGGAGTACCGCCGCGGTGGCGGTGGTGCCGCTGCCGTCGGCTAACTGCATGTCCATCAGCACCACGTCGGGTTGGACCGCAGCGGCCCGGCGGGCGGCCGCGGCGACCCCGTCCGCGGTGGCGATCACCGCGAAGCCGGCGCCGGTCAGGTCGCGCGCCACCCCGTCACGCCACATCGGGTGATCGTCGACGACCATCACGGTCGACTGCTGGGCGGGCTCGGCGTTCACTGTCGCACTCCGTCTCGGGGGACCCGGAACTCCCATTCTGTGCCTTCGCCCGGCGCCGACACCAGCGCCGCGCTCCCGCCGAGCGCAGCGATCCGGCCGCGGATCGATTTGGAGACCCCCATCCGTCCCTCGGTTTCGGCGTCATGCAGTCGCTCCGGCGGAATACCGACCCCGTCGTCGCGCACGCTGACCAGCACCTCGGAGTCCAGACTTTCCAGCAGTACGTAGGCCCGCGCGCCTGGTCCGGCGTGCTGGGCGACGTTGGCCAGTGCGGCGGCTACCGCAGCGGCGATCTCGGTCGCCACCCGCCGGTCGAGTGGCACCGGTACCCCGGGAGCGGCAACGGTGACTCCGGCACGCTCCTGGGTGCGCAGCAACGGACGCAGGTCCACCGCCTCGCCGCCGGAGTCCGTGGCGGAGTTCTGTTCCGAGATGAGCATCCGCAGTGCGATCTCCTGTTCGCCGGCCTTGTCGGCCAACTCGACGGCCGGCCCGCCGATCTCCCCGGCCCGGCGGCGGACGTAGGCCAGCACCTGCAGCACCCCGTCGTGCACCTCCCGGGCCAACCGTTCCCGCTCCTCGGTCGCGGCGGTGAGCCGGATCGCCCGCTCCAACTGGTCGTGCGCCCGGCGCCCGGTGCCGGCCGCGACCGCGACGGCGGCGCCGGCCGCGATCAGCTGCGGTGCGGTGGCGTCGCGCCACAGGTCGAGGTCGATCAGTTCGCGCGCCACCGCGGACAGGGCCGCCAAGCCCACCGCCGAGGCCAATGCGCCGGTCAGACCCCATTGCAGCGCCGCCGAGAACACGGCGTTGGTCACCCAGAGGTTCGTCGGGAAGGTCTGATGGTTGTGATACCAGTCGTGGTCGGCGACGAACCGGGTGCCGATGATCAGGAGCCCCGCGATTAGCTGATCGCCGACCACCACCCAGCCGCGCGGCACCGAATTGCCGCCGAGCAGGGCGGCGGCCACCCCGGTCCACATCACCATCACCCCGACCAGCACCCAGCTCAGCTGCGGCCGGGTGTAGTTCTGTACCGAGGCCAGCTGCTGGCCGATCGCATATACCAGCGTGACCAGGCGGAAGACCTGCGCGGCCCGCCACAGGTGACCGATCGGGTCGGTCACCGACCCGGCGATCGGTCGTCCCCGATCGCCGCCGGGACCGGCTGCTCATCCGGCACATCGTCGTCGGCCGGTATCAGCGTGATCGGCGGCGCTTCGTCGGCCTTGCCCAGCAGCGATCGGATCGCGGTGTTCGCCATCGCGGCCAACGGCACGGCCAGCAGCCCGCCGGGAATGCCGGCCAGCACGATGCCGGTGGTGATCGCCAGGACCACCCCGAGCGGATGTACCCGCACCGCCCGGCCGAGCAGCAGCGGCTGCATCACGTGGCCCTCCAGCTGCATGACCGCGATGATGATGCCGAGCGTGATCAACGCGGTGACCGGGCCTTTGCTGACGAACGCGATGAACACCGCGACGAACCCGGTCAGGAAGGCGCCGACGATCGGGATGAACGCGCCGATGAACACCAGCGAGGCCAGCGGCAACGCGAGCGGCACGCCGAGGATGGCCAGGCCCGACCCGATCCCGATCGCGTCCACCGCGGCCACCACGACGGTGGCCCGCATGTAGCCGGACAGGGTCACGAACGCGGCCGAGCCGGCGCGGCGGACGTCGGGCCGGTTGGTGGTCGGCACGATCCGGGTGACGAACTCCCAGATCTGCCGGCCGTTGTGCAGGAAGAAGATCAGGATGAACAGGGTCAGCAGCGCGCCGGCGAGTGCTTCGCCGATGAACGTCGCGGTGGTCAACGCCCCGCTGGTCAGCGCGTCCTGGTTGGACTGGATGGCGCGCACCACCGAATCGCTGGCCCGGCTGATCTGATCTCCGCTCAGATGCAACGGGCCGGCGGTGAGCCACTCCCGGATCTCTTCGATGCTGGCGGTGATCTGGTTGCTCAGCTGCGGTAGGCCGGAGATGAACTGCTCGACGACGAACGTCATGATTCCGGCGAGGACGCCGATCGAGCCGACGACGGTCGCCACCACCGCCAGCCAGCGCGGCACCCGGAACCGGACCAGCCGGTTCACGATGGGGATCAGCAAGGCGGCGGAGAGCAACGCCAACGCCAGCGGAACGACGACCGGGGTGAGTTGCTGCACGACATAGCCGAGGGTGAGCAGTCCGGCGAACAGAACGAGCAGCCGCCAGGTCCATTCCGCGCCGACCCGGACCAGCGGGTGGACCGCGTCGGCCGAGGTCGGCGGCGGCATCTCGGGCGCCGGCGGAACCTCCGCGGCGCCGCGCTCCGGAGCCGGCACCTTGTTCGTGCTCATCGTGGTCGAGCCTAACCAGACCTGCGGCGATGCCGGGAAGAAGTCGGACAACCAAGGTAAGCGGCGGGCGAACCGATAGATTGTGAACGTGTCGGCGCCCCTGGAAGCGGTCAAACAGACCATGCATACCCGGTGGCCGCTGTACATGGCGTCGATGCTGCTGGCGAACGGCTTCGGCGCGATCATGGCGTACCTGTTCATCGTCTACGGGCTCCCGGTGAGTCAGACCCCGGAGTACGCGGAGCTGCGGCACACCAGCCAGTCGACGTTTGCGATCTGTCTGGTGATCGGCGGTGTGCTGAGCCTGGTCGCGTCGGCCTGGATGCTGCGCCCGGTGATGCGTTGGCAGCAGCGTGGTGGCGGGCCGAGCCGGCAGGAACAGGTGGCGGCGTTGAATGCGCCGCTGCGGCAGGCGCTCGTCCACCTGGCGTTGTGGGTGGTGATCGGCAGCGTGCTGTCGATTCAGATCACCCGGGTCGCGCCGGGGCTGGCCGCCGTGGTGATCACGACCGCCTGCATGGCGGCCACGGTGGTGTTCGGGTTCTCCTACATGCTCGGTGAGCGGATCCTGCGCCCGGTCGCGGCCGAGGCATTGGCCTACGGTGAGTTCGACCGTAGCTACACCCCGGGGATCGGCACTCGGATGGCGTTGACCTGGGGATTGGGCACCTTCGCCCCGGTGATCGGGATCGTGCTGCTGGGTGTGACCCAGCTTTCCTCCCGGTTCACGTTCTCGCCGAACTCGTTGGCGATCGCGGTGCTGCTGCTCTGCGCGGTGGTGATCCTGCAGGCGGGCGCGTTGTCCATGCTCACCGGTGCCAGCATCGCCGATCCGGTCCGTCAGCTCACCCGGGCGATGGCGATCGTCGAGAAGGGCGGTACCGACGTGCAGGTGGAGGTGTTCGACGGGAGCGAGATCGGCCGGCTGCAGGTCGGGTTCAACCGGATGATGGACGAAGCCGCCAAGCGACGTGAGCTGCAGGAGCTGTTCGGTCAGCACGTCGGCGCGGATGTCGCGCAGCGTGCGCTCCACTACGGCACCGAGCTCGGCGGTGAGACCCGGTTCGTCGCGGTGTTGTTCGTCGACATGGTCGGTTCCACCGCCGCCGCGGCCGAGCGGCCGCCGACCGAGGTGGTCGACCTGCTCAACGAGTTCTTCCGGGTGGTCGTCGCGGTGGTCGACCGGCACAGCGGGTTGGTCAACAAGTTCGTCGGGGACGCCGCGCTCGCGGTGTTCGGCGCGCCGCTGGACCGGCCGGACGCGCCGACCGCCGCGTTGGCGGCGGCCCGGGAGCTGCGGGCCGGCCTGGCCGAGATCGCCGGTTTGGACATCGGGATCGGGGTGTCGGCCGGGCTCGCGGTCGCGGGCAACATCGGCGCGGCCAATCGGTTCGAGTACACCGTGATCGGTGATCCGGTGAACGAGGCGTCCCGGCTGACCGAACTGGCCAAGGATCACCCGACCCGGGTGCTGGCCTCCAGCAGCGCGCTGTATTTCGCCGAATCGGCCGAGCAGGAACACTGGGAGCTGGGTGAGACGATCGCGCTGCGTGGTCGCCGCCGCCGCACCCAGCTGGCCTGGCCGGTGGACTTCGAGGTGCCGGTGGTGCCCGAGGTGGTACCACCGATTGGTTAGGCTTGCGTACGTGCCCCGGCCAGCATCGTCCCGGTCGTTTCGCCGGCATCGCTCCAGCGCGGCGGCATCGTCGGACGACGGTGCGCGCCCGGTGCGCGGCCGCTGGTGGTGGCTGAAGTGGCTGGCCGGTCTGTTGCTGTGCGGATTGCTGATCGGCGAGGGAATCTATCTCTGGCCGCGGTTGCACGAATCGTGGAAGAACCTGACCGATATCCACTGGGGCTGGGTGGCGGCCTGCGTCGTCGCCGAGGCGGTCTCGCTCAGTGGGTTCGGGCGCATGCAGAAACAGTTGTTGCATGCCGGACACGTCGAGGTCAGCCAGCGGCGTTCGTTGTCGGTGATCTACGCGTCGACGGCGATGTCGGTCACGTTGCCGGCCGGTCAGGTGTTCTCCACCGGCTTCACCTACCGGGAGACCCGGCGGTGGGGGGCGAGTCCGATCGTCGCGTCCTGGCAGCTGGCGATCTCGGGCGTGATCGCGGCGGTCGGACTCGCGTTGCTCGGCTTCGCCGGGGCCATCCTCGCCGGTGGCTCGGCCAGCCCGTTCACCCTGATCTTCTCGATCGGCGGGATCCTCGCGCTGTTCTGGGCCGGGCACTACGCCACCCGGCACCCGACCCGGATCGATGCGGTCGTCCGCTGGTGCGTGGCCCGGTTCAACGCGATCCGCCGGCATCCCGCCGACGACGGGCTGCAACAGGTCCGCGACATGATCACGCAACTCGAGTCGGTGGAGATGCGGCGCCGCGACGCGGTCCTGACCACGCTGTGGGCGGTGATCCACCGGATGGGCGACGTCGCCTGCCTGGGTTTCGCCTGCTTGGCGGTCGGCGCCGACCCGCGCCTGGCCGGGGTGCTGATCGCGTTCGCGTTCGGCAAGGCGGTCGGCACGATTCCGTTCGCACCCGGCGGCATCGTCTACGTGGACGCGACCCTGATCGCGTCGCTCACCTCGGCGGCCGGCCTGCCGGCGGCCCAGGCGGTCGCCGCGGCATTCGTCTACCGCGGGGTCAGCTTCATCCTGGTGGCCATGGTCGGCTGGGTGGTGTTCCTGTTCCTGTTCCGCGGGCACCAGAGCGGGGGCCTGGAGTCCGACGTGGCGCTCGAGCGGGCGGAGGCAGAGCAGATGCGAAAGAACCGTGCCGGCTGAAGCGGCGCCGCCGGCCCGGTCGCCGATATCGATGCTGCCGGCGTTCGGGATCGACGTCGTCCTGGTGCTGGTATTCGTCGTGCTCGGTCGGCGGAGCCATGCGGAGGGCGTCACGATGGCCGGCGTCGCGACGACGTGGTGGCCGTTTCTGGCCGGGCTGTGCCTGGGTTGGGCGCTGCTGGTGATCGGTCGCCGGTCGCGCGCACCCCGGCTCGGCTACCGCGTGCTGCCCGACGGGGGGACGGTGTGGCTGACCACCCTGACCGGCGGCATGGCGTTGCGTGCGCTCGCCGACCAGGGGGTTGCGGTCAGCTTCGTCGTGGTCGCGGCCGTCGTGCTCGCCTGCTTCCTCCTCGGTTGGCGGGCCCTCTACCGCCTGCGGTTCAGGCGGCCGGCTGGCTGACCAGCGCAGCGAACATCCGGCTGGTCAGCTTCATCGCGGTGTCGGTGGTCTCCGGGTTCTGGGCGAACACCGCGAACGCAACGTCGCCGCGATTGCCGACGAACCACTGGTCCGGGCCGGTGGTGGCCGGCATGCCGACCACGTCCGGGAAGGCGTGCAGCGCCTCGGTGCCCGGCCCGTTGGCCGCCTCCCGCATCCGCGCCCGCAGCCGCTCGATCACATCCGGCCGCAGCGGTTCCGGGTGGGCGAGGGTGCTGCCCGGGTGGCCCAAGGCGATCTGCGGTATCACCAGATTGCCGTGCGTTACCGTCGCCGCCGCGACCGCCATGCCGAACGGGCTGACCAGCACCGCATCCGAGTTGGTCGGTTCGCTGCGGGCCGGTTCCAGGCCCATCCCGGATTCGGGTAGCCGGCCGGTGGTCTCGTTCAGACCGGGGATCTTGAAGTCGACGCCGAGGCCCAGCCGGGAGGCGTACTGCACGGTGTCGTCGGCGGTGACGTCCGACGGCGGCGTGCCCGTCTCGGCGCCCGCGGCGGTCTTGAACAGGTCCAGATTCGACCCGGCGGGGAACAGGCCGGTCAGCGCAATCGGGCCGAGGTCGGTGGCCGAACCGTTCTGCGCGACCGCCAGCACCGAACCGGTGGACGGCTGGATCGCCACGATGGCCGCCGGGGTGGCGATGCTGGCCACCGCGTCGGTAGCGGCCAACTGCAGTCGCGTGTCCATGGTGGCGGCGATGTCCGGGCCGGGCGGGCCCTGATACCCGGCCATCCGGACCGCCGGCTTCCCGTCGGCCTCGAACGTCTGCACCGCCCAGCCCGCGGTGGTGTCCCGGTTGGCTTGCCACAGGTTGCGTAGTCCGTCGAGCACCGGTGAGCCGATCCGCCGGTCCACGCTGAGCAGCCGGGGCTGCTTCTCCACCGAGACGCCGGGAATTCCGGTCAGTGCGGGGCCCAGGATCTCGAAGTCGGGGTCGCGCAGGGTGACCGCGGTGATCGGCTTGCCCTGGGCGACGACCAGGTCCTGCAGCAGGGTCTGCGAGGTCACCAGCGGGGCCACCGGCTCGATGGTGGCGGCGACCGCAGCGGTGGTGGCGCCGGGGTCGGGCATCTTCGCCGGATCCAGCAGGATCGCGTTGACCGGTTGCTCGGCCATCAGCACCGGCCCGTTCAGGGCATCCACCAACGGCGGTGCCGCATCGGTGCGGATCAGCTTCACGGTGCGCTGATGCCCCAGCTCGGGCATCACGACGCTGGGGTCCCAGGAGATCCGCCAGCCCACCGCCAACCGGCGCACGCTGCCCTGAACCGAGTAGATCCAGTCCTTGTTCTCGCCGATATGCCAGGCGACGTCCATGGTGAAGAACCCGGACGCATCGTCCAGCCCGATGAACTGGGTCAGTTTGTAGTCGACCGCGTCCGCCTTCAGCCCGTCGAACATCTGCTGAATAGTTGCCGTGGCAGCGTTCGGATAGGACGTCAATGCCGCTGCATTGGTCACATCCTGATGGTCGAGTGCCTCGGTGAAATGTCGAACGAGCGCCTCGGCGTCGCTCTCGCTATGTCCTAGCGAACACCCGGTAGCAGACAACGTGAGCGCGACGACCGCGCTCACCGCGGCTGCTGCTGTGATCCACACGCGACGGGATCCCCGAAAATCCATGACGCCCAATCTCCAGCCTTGTTGTAGCTCCAACAAGAGTTCCGAACCTACGACACCTTTACGATATCGGTGTAACGGGGGTCTGAGCATCCGCCGAGCGCGATTCAATCCTGTCGCTCTGATAACAAAAGCCACGATCCCACCAGGTATTGGGCGTGCCTTCGGGCGACACGCCAAAGTTCGAAAAGTCTCCGGTTTTTCGCGGCGTGTACCCGTGTCGCCGCACCTATGTAATCTTGTAATCACTATTACAAGAGGAGGACGCCATGCGGCGTGGATATCGCGAACCACGGGTCGGTCGGCCCGGCGGGTGGCAGCAGGCCGACGTGCCGGCCGCCGGGGACGCTGCCGATTGGTTCTCCGGTCGGCTGCCCGACGACTGGTTCACCGGCCCGCCCGAGGTGTCGGTGGACCGGGAGGAGATCGTCGTGGTCGGCGAGTTGTCGGCGGCCGAGGAGTCGGCCGCGGCGCTCGACGGCCGGATCGCGCGATTCCGGGAGGACACCCGGGCTGCGCGCATGCAGATCGCCGACGAGGCCGAGGCGCGGTACGGCCGCAAGGTCGCCTGGGGGGTGCAGGTGGATGGCCGACGGGCGTTGTTCACCCACCTCGCGGTGCCGGTGATGACCCGGCTGCGCCAGCCGGAACGGGCCGTGCTGGACACCCTGGTCGATGCCGGTGTGGCCCGCTCCCGGGCGGACGCGCTCGCCTGGTCGGTCCGGCTGGTCGGGCAGCACACCGAGCAGTGGCTCGACGAGCTGCGCACGGCGATGCAGAAGGTGGACGATCTGCGCACGGAAGGGCCCGAGCTGTAACGGCGGTGCCGACCGGCCCGGCCCGGTCGGCTCGCACCGGTTAGCATGCCCGCATGGCGGCCGGCCGAACCTTGCTCCTGCTGAACGGGCCGAATTTGAACATGCTCGGCACTCGGCAGCCGGAGATCTACGGTGCCGAGACGCTGGCCGATGTGATCGCCGGCTGCACCCGCACCGCGGCGGAGCACGGTTGCGAGTTGCGGGACTTCCAGTCCAACTCGGAGGGGGCGCTGATCGACCGGATCCACGCTGCCCGGGGCGCGGAGGCCGGCATCGTGATCAACCCCGGCGGGTACACCCACACCTCGGTGGCGTTGCGCGACGCGCTGGTGATCCCGGAGGTGCCGGTGATCGAAGTGCACGTGAGCAACGTCTACGCCCGCGAGCCGTTCCGCCGGCACTCCTACGTCTCGTCGATCGCCGATGCGGTGATCAGCGGGATGGGGGTGTCGGGCTACCGGTACGCGGTCGACTACCTGGCTCGGTTGCTCGCCGGCTGATCCGGGCCGAAGTCGGTGGCGATCCGGGCACCGATCCGATGCAGGAGGGCCGCCGCATCCCGCATCGAGCGGACCGGATCGGGTTGCAGCTCGGTCAGCGGATAGACCGCGGCGAATCCGGCGGCCCGCGCCTGCGCGACGCTGAGCAGGTTGCGGCCGGCCACCGCGACGACGGTGGCCGACCCGGCCGCCCGGGCGACCCCGACCGGAGCTTTGCCGGACAGCGTCTGTTCGTCCAACGAGCCTTCCCCGGTGATCACCAGATCGGCGTCGCGCAGCACGTCCCGGAGTCCGGTGCGGGCCAACACCACGTCGATCCCCGGCCGGAACTGTGCGCCGAGTGCGGCGAGCAGCGCGAAACCGGTGCCACCGGCGGCGCCGGCGCCGGGCGCGGTGCGCAGATCGCGGCCGGTGGCGGCGCCGAGCAGGTCGGCCCAGTGCTGCAGCGACCGTTGCACCGGCGCCGGGTCGGTGATGCCCTTCTGGGCGCCGAATACGGCAACGGCACCGTTCGGCCCCGTCAGCGGATTGTCCACGTCCGCGGCGAGCTCGATCCGGACGTCGGTCGGCAGGCCCGCGATGTCCACCGCGACCAGATCGGCCAGGCCGGCCGCGCCGGGCCCGATCCGGCGGCCGGCCCGGTCGGTGAGTCGAGCGCCGAGCGCCTGCAGCAGCCCGGCGCCGCCGTCGGTGGACGCGCTACCGCCGACCCCGACCGACAGTTCGCGGACGCCGGCGGCACGGGCCGCCCCGATCACCTCGCCGAGCCCGAACGTGCTCGCCTGCAGCGGGGCCGGTCGGCCGCCGGGCAGCGCGGCGAGACCGACCACCGAGGCCAGCTCGACCACGCCGGCCGCGTCGCGGCGGGCGTAACTCGTCTCGTGCGGGTGTCCGGTCGGGCCGGTGGCCCGGACCGCGACCCGCTCCCAGCCGGCGGCGACGAATGCGTCGACCGTCCCGTCGCCGCCGTCGGCAACCGGTGCACTTACCACATCCCGGTCGGGTCGAACCGACCGGATCCCGGCGGCGACCGCGGCGGCGACCTGGGCCGCGCTCAGCGAGCCCTTGAACTTGTCCGGAGCGACGACGACGCGCATCAGCGCGCCGGCGCGGGGGTGCGGCGCATCTCAGGCCGCCTTCACCGCGCCGTCGACCGCGTCCTGCAGCACCTCGCGAACCAGCCGAGCGATCTCGGTCGGCCGCGGTGGCAGCTCGGTCACCGGGTGGCCGAGCCAGCAGGAGGCGTTCTCGGTCGCGGTCCGGGTGGTCGGTGCCACATTGTCCGGGCCGTAACTGATCCCGAGCGGGATGAGCACCGGGGTCACCCCGAGCTTGCGAGCCCGGACCACGATGTGTCCGATGCCGCTGCCGACCGATTGCACCCGGGTCGGGTCCACGTCGTTGCAGGTACCTTCCGGGAAGATCGCGAGGTGGTCGCCGCGCTGCATCCGCTCGGCGCTGATCGTCATCATCTGCTGCCCGGCAGCGGCGACCGCGCGGATGCCGTGGTCCTTACCCCGGAACACCGGGATACCGCCCATCATCTCGACCTTGTCCCGGAGCCGGGGATCGACGAACAACTCGTCCTTCGCCAGGACCCGAGCGTGTCCGATCGCCGGCCGTAACCGGCTGCGCCAGGCGGTGGCCGCGACCACGTACGGGTCCTGTTCGCTGAGGTGGTTGGCCACCACGATCAGGCGTTGCCCGGCCTGCAGAGCCCGTCGGATCGCTGCTGCGGCGCCGACCGCACCGCCGACCCGGGGTCGGTACCGGCGCGCCAGGATCGCATACGACAACCGTGACTTCAGCACGTTCTGCCGGTGGTCGCGGTAGAAGTCGTAGACGGCGTCGCTGTTCTCCAGCGTCACCTCGGGTCGGTCCATGAGCTCAACCCTACGACACCGTAGGTTTGCCGGCAGGCCGGAATACCGGCTGATCGTGACCCCCGGAGCGGCGCCCGCCGGGAGTAGACTATTGAAAAGCTGACTACTTCTGGAGGCGACATGCCCGCCGTGACCGTGGACGACCGGACGACGCTCCCGGTGCTGTCGGTTCCCGGGGCGAATCCCCGACCGCGGCCGGTCCGGGAGGTCACCACTGCGCCGCGCGGGTTCGAGGGGGAGGGTTTTCCGGTCCACCGGGCCTTCGCCGGGGTGCCGATGCACCTGCTCGACCCGTTCATCCACATGGACCAGATGGGCGAAGTGGACTACGGAGCGGGCGAACCCAAGGGCACGCCGTGGCACCCGCATCGCGGTTTCGAGACCGTGACGTACATGATCGACGGGATCATGGAGCATCAGGACTCCAACGGCGGCGGCGGCAGCATCGGCGGGGGCGACACCCAATGGATGACCGCGGGCGGCGGCATCCTGCACATCGAAGCACCGCCGGAGCAGCTGGTCGCCACCGGTGGGCTCTTCCACGGGGTCCAGCTCTGGGTGAATCTGCCGCGGTCGCACAAGCTCATCGCGCCGCGGTATCAGGACATCGGTGCCGGCCGGGTATCGCTACTGACCTCGCCGGACGGGGGCGCGCTGATCCGGGTGATCGCCGGCGAGGTCGGTGCGTACGCCGGGCCGGGCGCCACGCATACCCCGGTCGTCCTCCTGCACATCACGATTTCCCCGGGCGCGCAGGTGGTCCTGCCGTGGAATCCCGAGTTCAACGCGCTCGCCTACGGTTTGGCCGGTCGCGGCACGGTCGGTGCCGAGCAGCGGCCGATCCGCGACGGTCGGCTCGCGGTGTTCGACGGCGGGCACACCGGCGACACGCTGGTCCTGCAGGCGGCCGACACGCAGGATTCACGAACCGCGGCGTTCGAGGTGTTCGTCATGGGGGGCAAGCCGATTCGCGAGCCGATCGCGATGGCCGGACCGTTCGTGATGAACACCAAGGCCGAGGTCGAGCAGGCATTCCGCGACTACGAAGCCGGTCGGTTGGGTGTGCTCCCTGCGGCCCACGGTTGACGCCCGGACCGAACCTTTTGCGGCCGAACCGTTGCGGGGGACTCGTTGCTTCGGGCAACGACGCCCTCGTATTCTTGGCGGCGCGTGTTCGTAGTCGGGAGGAGAGCAAGTGGCGGCACCCACGACACCGCACGTGGACATCCACCGCGCCGGCGACCGGCGGAAAACCCGTACGGCCTGGCTGGATTCGAAACACTCCTTCTCGTTCGGCGCGCACTACGATCCGGAGAACACCCATCACGGGCTGCTCCTGGTCAACAACGACGACATCGTCGCTCCCGGCGCCGGATTCGATCTGCACCGGCACCGCGACCTGGAAATCGTCACCTGGGTGCTCAGTGGCAGCCTGGTCCATCAGGATTCGCTCGGGCATGCCGGAGTGATCTACCCCGGGTTGGCCCAACGGGTCAGCGCTGGCTCGGGGATCGAACACGCCGAACGTAACGACTCCCGGCGGTCGGCGGGCGAGAACCGGGACGTGCCGGTGCATTTCATCCAGATGTGGGTGATGCCGGACGAACCCGGGCGACCGCCCGATTATCGACAACACGACGTCACCGCCGATCTGGCCGGTGGCGCGCTGGTGCCGATCGCGTCCGGCTTGCCGCGGCACCGGGACACCGCCGCCATCACGATCAACAGCCGATACTCCGCGTTACACGTCGCCCGACTGCGGCCGGGGGTGCCGGTACTCCTGCCGGCGGCGCCCTACGTGCACGTGTTCGTCGCCCGCGGCGACGTGACGGTGGAAGAGATCGGCCCGGTGTACGCGGGCGACGCGATCCGGCTCCGCCGGGACGGCGCTCGACAGGTGCTGGCGGCCGCCGGCGCGGAGATCCTGGTCTGGGAGATGCATGCCCGACTCGGGGGCATGCGGTAACGGGCCCGCGCCCGGATCCGAATCCGCAACCCCGACACCTCGGCGTAACGGCTGCCGGCTGACTAGCATGGGTGGTCAGTGGTCGCAAATCTGCAGGAGTTGTCGATGTCCTCTCCACCGCAAGGCCCCCCCGGCGGTCCGTACGGCAGCTACCCGGCGGGCGATAACTATCCGGCCCAGCCGGGCTATCCAGCGCAGCCGGGCTATCCGTCCCAGCCGGGCTATCCGTCTCAGCAGGGCTACGTGCCGCAGCAGGGCGGCTATCCGCCCGACGGCTACCAGCAGCCGCGGTCCGGCAACGGCATGGCGATAGCGGCGTTGATCCTCGGCATCCTCGCGTTGCTGTCCAGCTGGACGGTCGTGGGCGGGGTGTTCTTCGGTCTGCTTGCGCTGATCTTCGCGTTCGTCGGTTGGCGCCGCGCGCGAACCCGCGCCGGCGGCTCGGGCTTGTCGATCACCGGCGGGGTGCTCGGGTTGCTGGGGATAGCGATCGCGGTGGGGTTGTTGATCCTCGGGATCGGCATATTCAATCAGGTCGGCGGCAGCGACTACGTGACCTGCGTCCGCGATGCGGGCAGCGATCAGACCGCGTTGGAGCAATGCGCCGACGAGTTCCAGCAAGGCCTGGAAGACCAGTTCGGCACCGGCGTGGTCGTGCCGACGCCCTGACCGGCCGGGTCGGTAGCCTCGTCAGGGTGACCTCCACAACCCCGCTGAACAGCCCCGACATCCCGACCACCGGCATCGACCGGTCCGGCATCGACCTGAGTTTCGTCGACGCCGGAACCCGGGTGCAAGACGACCTGTTCGAGCATGTGAACGGGCGGTGGCTGGCCGGCTCGGAGATCCCGCCGGACCGGGCGGTGGACGGTGCGTTCCGCACGCTCTACGACCAGGCCGAACTTGACGTCCAGGCGATCATCACCGAGGCGGCTGCGGCCGGGGCGGAGCTCGGCAGCGACACCCGCCGGATCGGCGACCTGTACGCGAGTTTCATGGCCGAAGCTGCGATCGACGCGGCCGGGGTGACGCCGATCGCCGACGAACTCGCCGCGATCGCCGCGGTGCCGGACCGGTCGGCCGCGGCTCGTCTGCTGGGCGAGCTGCAACGGGTCGGGGTGCGGGGCCCGGTGGCGTTGTCGGTCGATACCGACGACCGGAACTCACAGCGCTACCTGGCCGACCTGCGCCAGTCCGGGCTGGGCCTGCCGGACGAGTCGTACTACCGTGAGCCGGCCCATGCGCAGGTGCGGGCCGAGTATCTGACGCATATCGGAGCGATGTTCGCGTTGGCCGGCGTGACCGCGGACCCGCAGCGGGTGGTCGAGGTGGAGACGGCGTTGGCGGCCGGGCAGTGGGATGTGGTCCGCCGGCGCGACGCCGAGCTGTCCTACAACCCGACGACGCTCGTCGAGCTGATCGCGGCGCGCCCCGGCTTCGACTGGTCGGCATGGCTGGCCGGGTTGGCCGCCGGGGTCGGCGGGCCGGGCGATCGGTTCGCCGAGCTGATCGCTCGGCAGCCCAGTTATCTCGACGAGTTCACCCGGGTGTGGACCGAGTTCCCACTCGACGACTGGCGCGCGTACCTCACCTGGCGGGTGCTCGCTGCACGGGCGCCCTACCTGGCGGCACCGCTGGTCGAGCAGAACTTCGCGTTCTACGGCCGGACGCTGAGCGGGACCCAGCAGAACCGGGATCGGTGGAAGCGCGGCGTCACGCTCGTGCAGGAGCTGCTGGGTGAGGCGGTCGGCAAGCTGTACGTGGCGCGGCACTTCCCGCCCGAGGCGAAAGCCCGGATGGTCGAGTTGGTGGCGAACCTGCAGGAGGCCTACCGGCGCAATATCGCCGAGCTGGAGTGGATGAGCCCGCCGACTCGGGAGGCAGCGTTGGCCAAGCTGGCCAAGTTCACCCCGAAGATCGGCTACCCGGACGTCTGGCGGGACTACGCCGATCTGTTGATCGAGGCGGACGATCCGGTCGGCAACGTGCGTCGCGGGTACGCCGCCGATTTCGATCGCGAGCTGCGCAAACTCGGTGGTCCGGTCGATCGCGACGAGTGGTTCATGACGCCGCAGACGGTCAACGCCTACTACAACCCGGGGATGAACGAGATCGTGTTTCCGGCGGCGATCCTGCAGCCGCCGTTCTTCGACATGAGCGCCGACGACGCCGCGAACTACGGCGGGATCGGGGCGGTGATCGGGCACGAGATCGGCCACGGGTTCGACGATCAGGGTGCCAAGTACGACGGCGACGGCAACCTGGTCGATTGGTGGACCGACGCGGACCGGGCCGAGTTCGGCAAGCGGACGGCGGCGCTGATCGCCCAGTACGACGTGTTCTCGCCGCGGCAGCTACCCGACGACGAGACCGTCAACGGCAGATTCACCGTCGGCGAGAACATCGGCGACCTCGGTGGGCTCTCGATCGCGCTGGTTGCCTATCGGATCGCGTTGGCCGAGCAGCCCGCGCCGGAGCTCGACGGACTGTCCGGGCTGCAGCGGGTGTTCTACAGCTGGGCCCAGATCTGGCGGACCAAGGTTCGCGACGAAGAGGCCAAACGCCGGCTCGCGATCGACCCGCACTCGCCGGCGGAATTCCGCTGCAACGGCGTGGTGCGCAACCTGGACAGCTTCCACGACGCGTTCGGCCTGCAGCCGGGGGATGCGCTGTACCTCGATCCCGAGCAGCGGGTCCGGATCTGGTAGCCGGCACGACCAGCTGGTAGCAGGTACGGCCCAGGACAGCGAACGGCCCGCCGCGGATTTCCCGGGGCGGGCCGTTCGTTCACTGCAGTGTCGGTGCTAGGCGTTCACCACGGTGACCACGTCGCCGACCCGCACATTGTCGAAGAACCAGGCGGCGTTCTCCGGGCTCAGGTTGATGCAGCCGTGCGAGACGTTGGAATTGCCCTGGCTGTCCACTGACCACGGCGCCGCGTGCACGTACACACCGCTCCAGGTCAGCCGGACCGCATCCCAGACCTCCAGCTTGTAGCCTTCCTTGGAGTCGACCGGGACGCCGTAGGTGGAGGAGTCCATGATCACGGTCTTCTCCTTGAGAATCACCGGATAGTCGCCGTTCGGCGTCTCGTGACCCTTCTTGCCCAGCGAGGCGGGGAACTCCTTGACCACGTCGTTGCCGATCTTCACCACGAAGTTGTGCGCCGCAGCATCGGAGACCGAGGTCATCGTGTCGCTGACCTTGAACGACGAGGTGGCGCCGGCAGCGCTCACGTTCACCGTGGTGCCCCGCGGCCAGTAGTCGTCCGGCAGCCACTGCACGTGGGTGTCGTCGACCCAGTTGAAGTGCCCGGCGACCTCGGTCGACGGTGTCACCACGATCGAACTCTCCGCAGCAGCGCGGTCGGAGATCGGCTGCTTGTAGGTGATGTCGATAATCTGTTTGCCACCGACGACGGCGTTGCCGCCCGGCTGGATCGCCGGGGTGAGATCGCCGTACGCCTTGAACGGCGTCAGCGCCGTGGTTCCGGGCGGTGCGTCGGGGACCACCGCGGGAATCCCGGCGATCTCCGGTCCGCCGGGGAACAGTGGCTCGGCCTGCGCGGGCAAGGCGAGCAGCAGGCCGGTCGAAGCACTCGCGAGGATCGCGGCAGCGATCCGCCGGATCCGAGTGTTCGGGTGCTGGTGATCTGTGCGATTGCGACTTGTCTGATCCATACCTGTCCCTCGGTCGCACGCGGCGGTCGCGAGCGAACTCATCGTGTGGGTGGCCCCGATGGCTATATCGACGCGCTTGCAGGGCTGTTACGGATGGGTCACCCGCGGATCACTCTACGGTCGACCGGCGGGTAGGCCAAGTCCGTCGAGTGGCGGATCAGGCTTCGGCGAGTAGCTCGAAGGGGTTCAGGCAAATGAAAGGCTACCCCAGCCAGGCGATTCCGGTACTGCTGACCGGGCGGTGAGATCTGGGCCACGCGCGGCCTCGGAGCACCGGAAGAACCCGGAAATTTCCGTCCGACTATGCGGATGATCGCAGTAAAACCAATCCATCACCGGATTGATGGCTAACCGACAGCGAGCTGTATGCGGGCAGCGGACCGAACTTGCGTGGCCGGGCGCGGCGGTAGCCGGCTTTGCCGGGCCGGCCGCACGATCGGTCGGTCGAATACCACGTCCTTTCCCGGATGCCACCCAGGCGGCGTCGGCGTGGCGGACTGCCCCGGCGTGTCGATTCGGTGACAGCCGGGTGACGGGTGGGGTTGCCGTTAACATTCGGCCCGCGAGGCGTTGTAATCCGAACACATCGAGGGATTCGAGGGACGGATGGCTGCTGTCGAGTTCGTTCAGATCCAGATGTCGATCTGCGCCCGGGGTGCATGATGCCGGCCAGATTGGAACTCACCCTGATCCACCCGGATAGCAAGGAACAGTATCCGGCCCGGCTGTACAGCGCGGCGCGCGCGATCTTCGGCGCCGAACCCGACGTGCGGGGGCCGCTGTTCGAGGCGTTCGCGGTGGCGCCGCTGACCGCGGGCGCGCCCGGCCGGTTCCGCTGGGAGCTCGGCTGGATCTGCTCGGCGCCACCGCCGTCGATGCCCGGGTCGGTCCGCTTCGGCCATGTGGAATGCCGGGTGCTGGACGTCCGGGTGGTCGAGCGCTCGTTCGCCGACCTCGCCGCCGGACCACCGGTCGGTTCGGTCGAGCTGGATGTGATCAGTCCGCTGTACTTCTCCCGGGAGGGCCGGGATCACCCGCTGCCGGACCCGGTACTGATCGTGCAGAGCCTGCTCCGTCGATGGAACGCTTTCGCTCCGCCCGAGCTGACGATCGATCGGGTGACGGCGAAAGCGCTGCTCGGGTCCGTCCGGGTGACCGGGATGGCCGGTGCGACGCCCCGGACCAACCTGACCCTGACCACCGAACAGATCGGGTTCGTCGGGCAGGTCCGGCTGGCGGTCGAACCCGGCGTGGACGCCGCGGTCACCCGCGCGCTCCGTACGCTCGCCGAGTTCGCGCCGATCAGCGGGATCGGCGCGCAGACCACGCACGGATTCGGCGCCTGCCGGATGCGCTCGGCCTGGGCCGGCCGGGAGCCGGCCCGCCGGCTCGCAGCGCGGGGCGGCGCGCACGAGTGGCGTTCGCCGGAGTTGCTGCCGTTGCCGAAACCGGTTTCGGCGGAGACTCGGCAGAAACCGGTTGCGGCCGAGTCGGCGGCGGCCGGGCTCGATCGGTTGCTGGCACCCGCACTCCGGGCGGACGGTGGCCGGCACAGCGCCATGACCGGTACCCGGCCGAGCCGATGGACGTTCCGCGTGCCCTGACCGATGCCGGCCGGTTTCGGTCGGTGGTCTCGTCGCCTGCTTCCCCTCGACACCCTGTGTGGCGCGTGGTGTAGTCATAGCGGGGCGGAGGGCGACGAAGGGATCGAGATGGCGAACAAGCGGGTCGGCATGTTTTTCCTGGTCGGTCCGGCGAGCCTCGCCCTGCTCGTCGGATGTGCAGATCGGGTCACCGGATCGGCCGTACCGGTATCGGGCGCGGGGATGGTGGAAGCGACCGCTGCGGCGCCGAGCACGAGCTCGAGCCGTCCGTCGTCGGGTGCCCGGCCGTCGGTCGAACCGAAGTCGACGCCGAAGGCCGACAGCGGGGGCGATATCGACTTCCAGGCCGAGATCGGCGAGTGTGTCCGGCTCGGTGGCACCGTCGACGACGCAACGATCCGGCATGCCGACTGCGGCAGCCCGGATTCCAACTACCGGATCATCGGTAAGGCACCGACCGACGCGCAGTGCATCGCCGACGCCGACGCCTACTACGCGGAAACGCTCGGCGGGACGCAGACCGGTGCCTTGTGTCTCGACATCGACTGGGCGGTCGATACCTGCATGGACTTGTCCGGTGCGGATCCCCAACGGATCGATTGCGGCGCGTCGACGACGGACGGCGTGCGCGTGGTCGCGATCCAGCAGCACACCGACGATGTCGACGGCTGTCCGAGCGATGGCGGATTCGTCTACGCCGAAAGGCATTTCGTGGTGTGTACGGAAGACCTGTGACCGACCGGACGATCCGGGCAAATATTCGATAGGTGTCGTCTCGTCCGACAAAAGTTTCTCAAATGTCTTAGATTGGGACACGTGAGCGCACCCGCCTTCTATGACGAACTCCGTGCCTTGCGGCTCGAACGCCTACTCGACGCCTCGGTTGCGATCATCACCGAAGAGGGCTGGGACCGGCTGAGCATGACGAAGGTGGCGCAGCGGTCCGGCGTACCCCGGCAGAGCCTCTACAAGGAGGTCGGCACAAAATCCGAGCTCGGCGCGGCCGTCGTGCACCGCGAGGTCGGGCGCTTCCTGACCGGCGTACGCGCGGGCATCGCGGCGCACCCCGACTCGGTCGCGGACGGGCTCGCCGCGGCCGCCCGCTTCGCGCTGGAGTACGGCGAGACCAACGCGGTCCTCAAGGTGATCTTGCGACCGGGACACGATCCGGAGCTACTCGAACTCCTGACCGTGCGTCCCGACGTGCTGGAACAAGTGGTCCAGGCCGTGCTCGACGCGCTCGGGCACCCGCGCGCCGGCACAGATGCGCGGGTGGTGGCGGCGCGGGTAGCGATGGTGGATTCGATGGTCCGGCTCACGCTGAGCCATCTTCTGCAGCCGACGGTCGGCATCGACGAAGCCGTGGACCGCATCACGCATACGGTCCACGGCTTCCCGAGCTGATCAGCGGCCGCGTTCGTCGTCGACCATCGACTGCACGATTCGGCGTGCCCGCACGCCGGCCCGGTCGGCCTTGACGTTGACGTAGCGCCGCGGCGCCAGGCCGTCCGCAGCCAGGCTGTCCTCGTCGACGCAGCGCTGCACCGTTTCGAGCACGGCGGAGTCGCGATCGGCCATCTGCGTGAACACCGCGAGCAACTGCTCCCCGACAGCGTCCGAGGTCGCCGCGCCGCGCCACGAAATCCGCAGGTAGACCCGGGTGGCGCCGGGCGAGATCGGGGTGAACGCGTGGGTCCGGACAAGCTCGAGTTCGGGGCCGTCCGGGCCGATGATCGTATAGGTCTGTTTGTGCAGGCCCGGCGTCACGAAGGTGCCCGTCTCCTTGCGCCCGAACGACGCGCTGCTGGCGAGCCCGGACACGAGCATCTCCCACGGAGCCAGCGGGGCGCCGGGCAGTTCCCGCAGATAGGACACCGACAGCTCGGAGATCTCGACCTCCTCCAGCGGCGGCAGCGCTTCGAGACCGGGCGGCACCATCTCCGGGTGCATGGTGACGACGTTGGTCAGGTCGAGATAGTGCTCGTGCAACAGCATGAAGTTCGCCGCCACCTCGCGCTGCTCGCCCGTCGAACGCCAGCCGTCGCCCGCCAACCAGGGCGTAGCGGGGGGTGGACGCAGCCGCGCACCGCCCGGCGTACCCGGCCAGATCCAGACGAACGGCCCGTGTTCGACCACCGGGTAGGCGCGGACCCGAGCCCCCAGCGGTGGCGTGTCCTGCGACGGCACCCGGACGCAACGTCCGTCCGGATCGTAGGTGCAGCCGTGATACCCGCAGACGATCCGGTCGCCGTCGAGATGGCCGGCCGACAACGGGTAGGGGCGATGCGCGCAGCGGTCGTCGAGCGCCGCGACCGAGCCGTCGGCGCGACGGTAGAGCACGACGGAGGTCCCGAGGATGCGCCGGGACACGAGTCCTCGACCGACCTCGTCGGTGGTGGCCGCGACGTACCAGCAATCGCGCGGATAGGTCATGCCGTGTGGACAGCTCATACGTCGAGCACCAGCTTCTGGGTCAGGGAGCGTGAGACGCAGGTCATGATCGTATTACCACGCTCGCGTTCCGCTTTCGACAAGACCGAGTCGAGATGATCCGGAATACCGTCGAGCACGTCGGTCTCACAGGTGCCGCAGATGCCTTCCATGCACGATCCGAGCACGTCGACGCCGGCCTTCTCCACCGCGTCGAAGATCGAGGTCCCCTCGGATACCGTCACTGTGACGCCCGACCGCGCGCATTCGACCTCGAAGGAGTTCAGTGCGTCGGCGGACGCCTCGATCTTCTTGGCCGCGAACCGTTCCAGGTGCAGGCTGCCGTCCGGCCACGCCGCACACCCGGCTTCCACCGCATCGAGCAGCGCACCGGGACCGCAGCAGTAGACCAGCGTGTCCGAGCGCGGGGTGCCGAGCACCGTAGCGAGATCGAGCAGTCCCTGCTCGTCCTGCGGCCAGACGGTCACCCGGTCGTCGTCCCCGAGTTGGTCGAGGAAAGCCATCGACGTCCGGGACCGCCCGCCGTACAAGAGATTCCACTGCGCACCGCGCGCTTCGGCAGCCTCGATCATCGCCAGGATCGGGGTGATGCCGATGCCGCCGGCAATGAACTGGTATCGCGGTGCGGATACCAGCGGGAAGTGGTTGCGCGGTCCGCGGACCCGGACCGTCGCGCCCTCGGTCAACGTGTCGTGGACGTAGGCCGACCCGCCCCGGCTGTTCGGGTCGCGCAGGACGCCGACCTTCCACGACGACTCGTCCGCGGCGCTGCCGCACAGGGAGTACTGCCGGGTCAGGGTCGGGTTCAGGACCAGGTCGATGTGCGCCCCCGCGGTCCAGGCCGGCAGCGGGCCGCCTGCCGGATCGGCGAGGGTGAGCTCGACGATCCCGTCGGCGACGTCCCGCCGGCCGGCGATCCGGAGGTCGAGTTCGGTCTCGGTGGTGTTCAGGACCCAGCCGTCGCGAGAGGCGATCCGGGTGGGCTCGGGCGTCGTCGCCTGCGCGCTCCGCCAGCGTCCGGCGGATCGGGGCTGCCGACCGATCGGCGTGAGGGTGACCATCATCGTGGTGTAGCCCCGGACGAAGTTCGACTGGAGGTATTCCGGTTCTTCCATCACCTCGATGTCTTCGAACCGGGCGAGCAGTTCTTCCCAGAGGATCCGCAACTGCAGCTCGGCCAGCCGACTTCCCATGCAGCGGTGTACACCGATGCCGAAGGAGAGGTGGTGCCGAGCGTTGGCCCGGTCGATGATGAACGCGTCGGGGTTCTCGAAGGTCCGCTCGTCCCGGTTGGCCGAGGCGTACCACATCACCACCTTGTCGCCCTTGCGGATGAACTGGCCGTTCAACACCGTGTCCCGCTTGGCGATGCGACGCATGTAGGCCAGTGGCGTCTGCCAGCGGATGATCTCGTGGACCAGCTTCGGCACGAGGCCGTGATCGGCCTTGAGCCGCTCGAACTGTTCCGGGAACTGGTTGAGCGCAAACACCCCGCCCGACATCGAATTTCGGGTCGTGTCGTTGCCGCCGACGATCAGCAGGACCAGGTTGCCGAGGAACTCCATCGGCCGGTTGATCAGGTCCTTGGTGTCTTCCGACATCTGCATCAGGGTGATCAGGTCGTAACCGGGCTTCTCCCCGGCGGCAAGTCGGGCCGCCTTGTCGTGCCATAACGCACTGAAGCTCTTCGCCATGTCGGCGACGCCGCGATACATCTCGTCCAGGTCGGTCGCGCCGCCGGTCGCCGCCGCGCTGGCGGCGGCCAGATCGGTCCAGTAGACCAGCTTGCGGCGTTGCTCGTAGGGGAAGTCGAGCAGCGTGGCGAGCATGCGCGAGGTCAGCTCGATGCTGACCTTGTCGACCCAGTCGAAGGGCTCGTCGACCGGCAGTTCGTCGAGCACCTCCTGTACCCGAGTGCGGATCAGCGCTTCCATCTCGTCGAGATTCTGCGGCGCGACGACGCCCTGGACGGCATTCCGTTGCTGATCGTGGCGCGGCGGGTCCATCGCGATGAACATCTCGATGTCCAACCCCTCGGGCGGGGTGCCGATCACGATCTGCGGCTCGGCCGAAAAGGTCTCGAAGTCCTTGTCGACGGTGAGGATGTCGTCGTACCGGGTGACCGACCAGTACGGCCCGAAGGCGCTGTCGGCCCGGAAGTGCACCGGGGCCTCGTCGCGCAGGCGCTTGAAGTAGGGCAACCATTGGCCCTGGGCATAGAGGAACGGGTTGCTGACATCGATCTCGGTGAGCGCCAACTCGTCGACGTCGGGGAGTCGGTCGTCGGGGAAGGCCGGCTGTTTGTCGCCGAGCACCAACCGCTTGGTCTTCTGATACAGGTGCAGCCCTTGAACCTGCCGCTCCATCGGGATCGTTGCCTGCGCCTTGTTGACGACCTGGTCGAGAACGCCCATGTCTACACCCACCTTGCGAAGAGTTCTTCCGACTGACAAAACTAAAGCATAAGTCTATGATGATGACAATATCCATTTATTTGTCGCATCTGTTCGATTCCGACGCGCCCGCGGCGGCGTCGCAGCCGACCGGCGCCGCGGGTACCGTGATCGTGCCCGCTGCGGTACCGCAGGACCGGCGATATGCTGGAACCTGCCGATCGCCGTGGTTCGGACCTTTCGACAAAGTTTCGACCGGACAGGCGGTTTTCGATGCGTGTGATGTCTCCGCTCGACGGCTTCTTCCTCTTCGCCGAATCTCGGGAACATCCGATGCACGTCGGTGGGCTGATGTTGTTCGAGCCACCGGCCGGCGCCGGGCCCGACCACGCCCGCGAGATCTACGAGCAGCTGCTGAAGCAGACCGAGGTCCGCACGCTCTTCCGAACCCGGCCGGCCCGCCCGGTGAACTCGGTCGGGCACCTCGGCTGGAGCGTCGACGATTCGCTCGACTTCGAGTACCACGTGCGGCTGTCGGCGTTGCCTCGACCGGGCCGGGTTCGGGAGTTGCTCGAGCTGGTCTCCCGGATGCACGGCACCTTGCTCGATCGGCATCGCCCGCTGTGGGAGCTGCACGTCATCGAGGGTCTCGCCGATGGTCGGGTGGCGGTGTACAGCAAGATCCACCACTCGCTGGTGGACGGCGTGTCGGCGTTGCGGCTGGTGCAACAGAGCTTGTCGCCGGACCCGGCCGATACCGACTGTTCGGCATACTGGACGCCGCGGCGCACCCCGATCGACCGTCCCGGTCCCGGGATCCGGGAGTCGGTACAGAGCGGGCTGGCCGCGGGCGTCGGCGCGCTCCGCGGCGTCGCCGGGCTGGCGCCGGCCGCCGGCCGATTCGCCCGGGCAGCGTTTCGGGCGCCGGACGTCACGTTGCCGTTGACCGCGCCGCGCACCATGCTCAACGTCGATATCGGCGGCGCGCGCCGATTCGCGGCCCAGTCCTGGTCGATCGATCGGGTGCGGACACTCAAGGCGGCCACCGGCACCACGGTCAACGACATCGTGGTGGCGATGTGCGCCGGGGCGTTACGGCGCTACCTGCTCGATCAGAATGCCCTGCCCGAGACCTCGTTGACCGCCGCGTTGCCGGTGTCGCTGCGCGAGCTGGTCGACGACGGGCGCGAGCCCGGCGGCAATGCGATCGGCCTGATGATGTGCCGCCTCGGCACCGACCGCGCGGACCCGATCGACCGGCTCGGCGACATCACTCGCTCGATCGGGCAGAGCAAGATGCTGCTGCGCGACGCCGGCACCCTGCCCGCGCTGGCCGGAATGGCCGCGATCGGCGCGCCGTTGGCACTCGAGCTGGTGCCCGGCTACCAGCATCTGGCGAACCCGCCGTTCAACGTGCTGATCTCGAATGTCCCGGGTCCCCGCGAAGAGCTCTACTTCAACGGCGCCCGGCTGGTCGGCGCCTATCCGCTCTCGCTGGTGGCCGATGGTCAGGCACTCAATATCACCGTCACCAGCCGCGCCGGTTACCTCGACTTCGGGCTGACCGGCTGTCGCCGCAGTGTGCCGAGCCTGCAGCGGCTGCTCACCCACCTCGACACGTCGTTGGTGGAACTCGAGACGGCGATCGGAGTCGATTGACCGTCGGATCGGCAAAGTGCCCCAAACCGAAAGGCTTGGGGCACTTCTGCCGTCTGGGGTGCCGAGAGATCAGATCGGCGCGAAGCCGGCGCCTACTCCGCCCCGGTTTGCCGCCTCCATGATGGTGCTCATGTTGGTGCCGACCTCGGGTCCGACACAGGCGACCGCCAGGTAGGCGTTCACCATGCTCACCAAGGTGTCACCGACGACCACCGGCGCTCCCGAGTCGCCCTCGACCACGCACATCTGGCTCCAGGTCTCGACGTTCGAGCCGAACACATCCCCGTAGGCCAGACCGCAGGTGTTGCCGGTGGTCCGGCCCTGCTTGCAGACGATGTTGGGGAACTGTGCCGGACTGCCGATCCGGGCGATCGTGGTGTTTCCGATCCGGTTGACCGGCGTCACCTTGGCGCGATCGAACTCGATCACGGCGTAATCCAGGTCCGGGTTGGAGTAGGCGAAGCGTCCGATCGTGCCGGCATCCGGATTCTGTTCCGAGACGACCTGAGCGCCGCCCTCGCCGCAATGCCCGGCGGTGAACCCGACCAGCCGGCCGGCGTTGTCGTTACCGATCGTGGCAAGCGTGCACTCCGTGCGGTCGTCGATGACGATGCCGGATCCGCCACCCATCGGCACCGGCGCGGCGCCGGCCGAGCCCGGGCCGACGAGGCCGAGGCCGGCGGCGGCGGCCACCGCTGCCACATAAGCGATCTTGGTGAACATTTCCCTCCAGAGGTCGACCCGCACCATATCAATACCGAACTGTGCCCGAGTAGTGCTGTACCCGCGGATGTTCGTATCCCGAGTAGTTGCCGGACAGTTGCGCGGTGATCCGGCCAATACCGACCCCGGGGTCGGTATACACCCGGAGTTCAGCGGCTTGACAAGCGCGTCCGGCCAACCTTTGCGAAGTGGGTTACCTGCCGGAAGTTCTCGTTATGATCCAACTCACCGAGACTGGCGCTGAGCGCACTACTTCATAGTAATGTGCCTCCAGCATGCGGCAGGTCGGGCTGCGGTACCGAGCTGAAAGGGGTAGCGCGTGCGCGCAATGACGGAGAGTCCGCCGAAGCCATCCAGGCTGTCCGCGTCGACGGATTGGCTACGTGGTTACTGGCGCGATCATCCGAAGCGCTCTCTGGAGACCTTCGGGCGTCAGATCACCATGGGGATCCAGGCGATCGCTCAGCTCTTCGGCGATCTGTTCCGGGGGAAGTTCCCGTTCGGCGAGTTCATCAAACAATGCGCGTTCATGGCGAATGTGTCCGCTCTCCCTACCCTCGTCGTGGCCATTCCGCTCGGTGTCGTCATCTCCGTCCAGGTCGGTAGCCTGGTCGGGCAACTCGGTGCTACGTCGTTCATGGGTGCCGCGATCGGCCTCGGCATCATCCGCCAGGGCGCGCCGCTGGTCACCACGCTGATGATCTCCGGCGCAGTCGGTTCGGCGATCTGCGCGGATCTCGGTTCCCGGACCATCCGCGAAGAGATCGATGCCATGAAGGTGATGGGTGTCGACCCGATGCGACGGCTGGTCGCACCTCGGCTTGCGGCGGCAATGCTTGTCAGTGTTTTGCTCTGCGGTTTCGTGGTCTTCGTAGGTTTCCTGGCAACTTACATGTTCTTCATCTTCGCCCAAAGCGGCACGCCGGGCTCGTTCATCGGGACCTTCGCGGCGTTCGCCGTAGCCAACGACCTGATCGTTGCTTTGCTGAAATCGCTGATCTTCGGCCTGCTTTGCGCGATTATCGCCTGCGATCTGGGGCTCAACGCGAAGGGCGGTCCGGGCGGGGTGGCGAACGCGGTGAACGCGGCCGTCGTGCAGTCGGCGCTGCTGCTGTTCGGCATGAACGTGATCATCACGCAGATCTACAACACGCTCTTCCCGAGTCAGGCGGTCTGAGATGTCGGCGACGTACGTACCCCCGCTGCTGCGGCCGGCCGCAGCGCTGCGCAGTGTCTGGAGCGGGTTCCTCGGCCAGATCGCCCGCATGGGCCATATGGGCTTCTTCTTCATCCGGACCATGGCGTCCATCCCGCTCGCGCTCAAGCAGTACCGCAAGGAAGTGTTTCGCCTGATCGGCGATGTGACCTGGGGTAACGGCTCGATCGTGGTCGGTGGCGGCACGGTCGGCGTGGTGATCATCCTGAGCGCCTTCGGCGGTATGACCATCGGCCTCGAGGCCTATACCAACCTGAATCTGCTCAGTATCGGCCCGGTCACCGGTGCGATCTCGGCGTTCGGTAGCACCCGCGAGTTCGGGCCGATCCTGTGCGCCCTCGGCTTCGCCGCACAGGCCGGCTGCCGGTTCACCGCGCAGCTCGGCTCGCAGCGGATCGCCGAAGAGATCGACGCGCTCGACGCGATCGCCATCCGCCCGCTGCCGTACCTGATCAGTACCCGGGTGTTCGCCGCGATGGTCGCCATCATTCCGCTGTACAGCATCGGCCTGGTTGTCGCCTATATGTCCACCTCGATCACGGTCGGGCTGATCGGTGATGTCAGCAACGGTACCTACATGCACTACTTCCACCAGTTCTTGACGCCTACCGACATCATCTACTCCTTCCTCAAGGCGATCGTCTTCGTCATGCTGGCCACGTTCATCCAGTGCTACTACGGCTTCTTCGCGTCCGGCGGCCCGGAGGGCGTGGGTGTCGCCGCAGGCCGCGCCATCAAGGCCACGTTCGTCATCGTGGTGGTCGCCAACTTGCTGCTCACGCTCGGTATCTGGGGCCTCGACCCCGGCATCAGGATTTCCGGATAAGGGGACTCGAACCAGATGATCATCGATCCGAGCGGGCGCGGACCTACGCTCCGCCAGCTGATGTTGGCCGGGGTGGCGGTGATACTTGTCGTCGGCCTGATTACGACCCTGCTCATGGCGCGCTACCTGGGTGTCTTCAAGAAAACGGTCGACGTCACCGCCCAGCTGACCACCACCGGTGACGGCTTGCCGGCGAACGCCGACGTCAAGTTCCGCGGCATCTTCGTCGGCTCCGTCGACAAGGTCGAGGTCGCCGCGAAGGGCGAGCTGCAAGAGGTTGCCATCAAGCTGAAGCCGGAGTTCGCGGACGGCATCCCGAACACCGTCACCGCCCGGGTCATCCCGAGCAATGTGTTCGCGGTGACCGCGGTGGAGTTCCTCGACAACGGGCCCGCGCCGGGCCTGGAAAACGGTGACACGATTCAAGAGGACAAGAGTCGCTCGACGATCGCGTTGCAGGACACCCTCACGACGTTGCAGCGAATCCTGGACAAGCTGGACCCGATGAAGATCGCTCGCGTCGTCGGCACGCTGGCCGATGCGCTCGACGGCAGCGGTCGGGCCCCCGGTAGCACGATCGAGCGGCTGGACAAGTGGTTGACCGCGGTCGACAACTCGATTCCCGACCTGAGTCAGGATCTGAGCAACTTCTCCACCGCGGCGCGGGGACTCAACGAGTCGCAGCCGCAGCTGCTGGACAGCCTGGGCAGCCTTTCGGTCACCGCACGCACGATCGCCGAGAAGCGCGGTGAGTTCGTCAACCTGCTGACCGGCGCCGGCGGCACGTTCGACAGCGTCAATCAGCTGTTCGCGCAGAACCCGGACTCCGGCAAGAACATCGTCACCGGGCTCAACGCCACCTTCGGTGCGCTTACCACGGAACAGTCGGCGATCCCCGGCACGGTCGCCGCGCTGAACGACTCGATGCGCCGGCTGGACACTGTCTTCCACTACGGGCCGTCGCAGCAGATGGTCTGGAGTTTGGATGCCACGTTCACGCCGTTCCGGCCGTACTCCCGCGACGACTGCCCGCGCTACGGCGACCTTGCGGCGCCGAGCTGTGCAACCGCGCCTGCGGTAGGCGATCCGGGGACGTTGCCACCCGAGCTGCAACCCCGGCGAGCCGAGGCCGCCGCGTCGATTCCGGCACTGCCGGGTCTGCCGCAGCTGCCGAACGTGCAACTGCCGAACCTGCAGCTCCCCGGTGGGCTGGCCCTGCCCGGCGCACCGGCTGCGCCGAGCCAGCAGCCCGCCGCTGCCCCGGCGTCGCCGACGGCTCCGGCCCCGGCCTTGCCGACGATTCCGGCCGATCCGTTCGCGGGTACGCCGCTGAGCGGCTTGATTCCCGGCCAACCGGTGCAGGGCGCCCAGCCCGCGGCGGTCCGGCCGGCGTCCTACACCGGCGATGCCGCGGTGAGCGCCTTCGCCGGCGGCCGGCCGAGTGCCACGCAGCTACTGCTGCTCGGTCCGCTGTTCGCCGGTGCCAAGCTCCGCCAGGTGCCCGCCGCGACCGTCGAGGGAGGTGAGCGGTGAGTATCCGTAAACCGCTGATCGGGTTCAGCTTCTTCGCGATCGTCTCGATCCTGGTCACCTGGGTGATCTGGTCGACGCTGCAGCGGTCGGTCGACGGACCGACCAACGACTACTCGGCCACCTTCTCCGACGTCCTCGGACTGAAGGCGGGCGACGACGTCCGGATGGCCGGGGTGCGGGTCGGCCGGGTCAGTTCGATCGAGCTGGACGACAAGAACAACGCCACCGTCGATTTCGTCGTCGAGCGCGATCAGCAGCTCTACGACAACACCAAGGCGCTGGTTCGGTACCAGAACCTGATCGGCCAGCGCTACGTCTCGCTGGCGCCGGGTGAGGGCAAGGGCAATCCGCTGGCGGACGGCGGAACGATTCCGTTGGAGCGCACCGAGCCGTCGTTCGACGTGTCGGCACTGCTCGGCGGATTCGAGCCGCTGTTCAGCGTGTTGCAGCCGAAGCAGGTCAACAACCTGACCGAGACCCTGATCCAGGCGCTGCAGGGCGACGGCGTGTCGTTGAGCACGTTCATCACCCAGGCAGCGTCGGTGGCATCGGAGTTCCAGCAGCGCGATGTCATCCTCGGCGACATCATCGACAACCTGAGTGGCGTGATGGAGGGTCTGGCCGCGCGTGGCGACCAGCTGGAAACCCTGCTAACGCAAACCCGCACCTTGCTGACCGGACTGTACGAGCAGGGGCAGTCGCTGCAGAACTCGACGGTGCAGCTGGCCGACTCCACGACCGCGATCGTGAACATGGTCGGCCAGGTGCAGCCGAAGCTGGCGCAGACCCAGCGCAGCGCCAACGACGCGATCGGCATGTTGATCTCGCACGGTGCGCAGCTCGACCAGACCGCGATCTCGGCGCCCACGCTGTTGACCGATCTGGCTCGGATCACCAGTAACGGCGCTTTCGCCACCGCCTACGTGTGCGATCTGGATGTCTCGCTCTGGGGCGTGCTGTTGCCGGAGCGCTGGTTCTCGACCGTGTCCGACATGATCTTCGGGCAACGTCACTCGGAGGTGTGCCGCTGATGGCCAGGTTCTCGAAGCCGAACTTCGGCGCACAGAAATACTTCTGGCTGGGCATGCTCGGTGCTCTGGTCCTGGTCGGCTTGGTGGTCGGGGCCAGCGTGCTCAAAGCCGCGGCGATCGGCACTAAGAACGTCGACGCCGAGTTCGTCCAGGCGGCCGGGTTGACCAGCGGGGCCAAGGTCCGGGTGGCCGGCGTCCCGGTGGGCGAAGTACGGGATCAGAAGCTCGAGGGCGACCACGTGTTGTCGACACTGGAGATCGACAAGAGCGTCAACCTCGGTCCGGACGCGCACGCGGCGATCAAGCAGGCGACGGTCCTCGGCCAGATCTACGTGGATCTGGATCCGGGCGACGGCAGCGGCTTGCCCGGTGACCGGATCCCGATCACCAACACGACCGTCCCGTTCAACCTGGGCAAGGTGGTGAACGACCCGCAGTACACCAGCCAGTTCGACCGGTTGGAGGGGCTGGACACCAAGCAGGCGGCGCAGGCGATCGATCAACTCGCTACCCAGATCGGCGACTCGCCGCAGCTCACCGCCCAGGCGCTGGACAGCGTCGGCGTGCTGGCGAAGGTGGTCGATCAGCGTCGCGACGAGGTGCAGTCGCTGCTGAAGAACCTCAGCTCGGTATCGAACGTGCTGTCGGACAATCGCAACGGCATCATGCTGATCATCACCCAGGGGGAAGCGATCACCCAGCGGGTACAGGAGCGGCAGCAGCTGATCAAGCAACTGCTGGACAACGTCGGGACGCTCACCCGGCAGCTGGACGAGATCGGTGCCAGCAACGATAACCAGCTCGGCACGCTGATCAGCGACCTGAACACGATGTCGCAGGGCTTGCAGAAGAACAACGACCAGCTGAACCGACTGCTGCAGATCATGCCGGTGACCGTTCGGCAGTTCAACAACGTGGTGGGTAACGGACCGTACGGCGATGTCGCGCTGCCGTGGCTGTTCCCGGACAACTGGCTTTGCCGCGTCGATGTAGTGCAGGGATGCAAATGAAATCGAAGCTGATCAGCACGACCGCGAAGGTGCTGACGATCTGCGCGCTGGGTGCTGCGTCGGCCTGCTCGGCCAGCAACCCGTTCGCGGCCGACAAGATGAACATCACCGCGGACTTCGAGAACATCGCCGGCATGTATCCGGGTAACCCGGTGTCGGTGCTCGGGTTGCCGGTCGGCAAGATCGATTCGGTCGAGCCGAAAGGCACCTTCGTCGAGGTGCGGATGTCGATCGACCCGAAGGTCAAGGTGCCGGCCGATGCGATCGCCGCTCAGGTCTCGCCGTCGCTGGTGACCAACCGGCACGTCGAACTGACGCCGGCGTACTCGGGGAACGGTCCGATGCTGGCCGACGGTGACCACATTCCGTTGCAGCGCACGCGCACGCCGGTCGAACTCGATCGGGTGCTGCAGACCGTGGACGATCTGGCGTCGGCGCTCAAGGGCGACGGCAAGGAAGGGCCGTTGTCCGGTGGCGTGCTGGTGAAGGCGCTGGAAGGCAACGGGCAGAAGATCAACGACACGGTCAAGGCGCTGTCGAGCACCATCGACCTGACCGTGACCAACCGGGACGCGCTGACCAACTCGATCGTCAAGCTGAACGAGCTGACCCAGACGATCCAGGACAACCAGCAGGCCTTGCAGAACTTCTCCGGCCAGGTCACGACCGTGTCCGGCATGCTCGCCGAGCAGGCCCCGGGTCTGCAGGCGGTACTGCAGCAGCTGGACATCTTCCTGGCCAACACCAGCACGGTGCTGGCCACCAAAGGCCCGGAGCTGACCAGCTCGCTGAACAATCTGACCCAGACCACCGATCTGCTCAAACGCAACGCCTGGCAGCTCACCGAGGTGGTCGACGTCACGCCGTTGCTGATGCAGAACGTGGCGAACGCGATCGACTACGGCCAGGACGGCGGCGCGATCCGGCTGCATGCCCAGTTGGAGCGCAACATCTTCGACGGGGAACTGATCTCGCTGTTCTGCGAGCGGGTGAAGATGCAGGCCGACGGCTGCCGTACCGGAAAGATGTCCGATTTCGGCCCCGACTTCGGTCTCACTGCGGCCCTGATGGGAATGACACAATGACCGCACAGACACCGACCGCGGGTACCGCGGCCCGGACGCGGCTCCGCCGGGGCCTGGTGGCCACGGTCGCCGTGGCGACCACGACCCTGGTGTCGGGTTGTGGTCTGACCATCGACCAGATTCCGCTGCCGAAGCCGGGCGTCGGCGACAGCTACGAGCTGCACGCGGTCTTCGCCAATGCGCTCAACCTGCCCGACCAGGCGAAGGTGCGGGTCGGCGGTTCGGATGTCGGTGTGGTCACCGGCATCTCGACGTCGAACTTCCAGGCGAACATCGACATGAAGATCCGCAACGACATCCAGCTGCCCACGGGCACGACGGCCGAGCTACGGCAGGCGACTCCGCTCGGCGACGTGTTCGTGGCGATGTCGATGCCGCCGCGCAAGGCCGGGGACCAGTTGTTGCAGGACGGCGACACGATCCCGATCGATCAGACGTCGGCCGGCGCGTCGGTCGAACAGTTGCTGCTGTCGGTGACCGCCTTGATCAACGGCGGTGCGATCAACCAGCTGGCCCGGATCACCACCGAGCTGGATTCGACGATCGGCGGCCGGGGTCCGCTGCTCTCCCATCTGATCGTCGAGCTCACCGGAGTGGTGAGCAGTTTGAACCAGAACACCGACCGGATCGACGGGGTGTTGCGCGAGTTCGATACGACGCTGGCCACGTTGAGTCAGCGGCGCGACGAGCTCGGTCAGCTCGCCGACGCGCTGCCACCGA